>JBBSOH010000123.1:0-10746 GCA_038259945.1 Acidimicrobiales bacterium | reverse complement strand
CGTCACAGGGCGGCGGCAGCAAGGACACGTGGATCGTCGACGACACCGGTGGCTGGGAGCCCCAACCCGAGCCCGACAGCAACCATGCTTCCCAGTCCCAGTCCCAGTCGCAGTCCCAGTCCCAGTCCCAGTCCCAGTCGAGTACCGGCGTCGACCAGGAAGGTGGCGGCTGACATGGCACTGCTGTCACGAAACGCCGATCGGATCTTCTGGGCGGCGCGCTACCTGGAGCGAGCCGAGGACACGTCGCGTCTGGTTCAGGAGTTCGGTGAACTGTTCGACGACATGCCGAGCGACGCTCTGCACGAGAACGAGTACCGGTGGGCGCCCTTGCTCGCCGTGTGCGGCGAGCGATCCATGCTCACCTCGGAAGCGACCGAGGCTGACGTGGTCAATGTGCTCGTCTGCGATCCGGAGGAGGACGGGAGCGTCGCACAGTGCGTCGCCGCTGCCCGTGCGAACCTGCGCACCACCCGAGAGGTGCTGCCGCGAGAGGCGTGGCACACGGTCAACGACCTCTCGATGTTCGTGGCGAGTGAGGTCGCCCGGGCGAAGGACCGCCGTTTCCGGTCCCATGTCCTGGGACGTGTGGCGAACGACAGTCGTCGCCTCGACGGGATCCTCACGTCGTCGATGACCCGCGACGCTGCGTGGCAGATGTGGCGGATGGGCCGGTACCTCGAGCGGGCCGACATGACCACACGTGTCGTCGGTGTTCGCGCTGCAGTACTGATGGCGCAGTCCGCCACGCCCGATGAAGCGGGCCGGGCGCTGAGGTATGACGAGGTGCAGTGGATGGGCGTGCTCAAGTCGCTGTCCGCACTCCAGATGTACCAACGTTCGACGCGCAACGCGATCGAAGCCACCTCCGTGGTCCGCTTCCTGCTGTTCGACTCGACGTTCCCTCGATCGGTCCGGTTCTGCCTGGACGAGATCGACCGTTCGCTCGATCAGATGTCACGACCCGACAGCGTGCGTCTCGCCGTCGCTGAGGCACGCGACGGCCTGATGTCGACCATGGCCACCACGACCGACGGAGCCGACCTCGATCAGGCGATGGACTGGGTACAGTCTCTGATCGGCAAGGTCAACGGCGCGATCACCGATCGCTATCTCAGTATCGGCGCCGCTTGAGCACTGATCGAGAGACGAAGCCGATGAACCCGCTGGGCCCGAACGACGAGGTGTGTCGATGACCACGGTTGCCGCGAACGAACCCGTCAGCGCGCTGGAACTCGGCCGCCGACAGGGTGCGATCGACCGTCTGCTGATGGCCGAGGGCGCCGGGCACATCGTCCACGACCTGCCCGTCCGCTCCGACGGCAGGTCGGTCGGACTCGCCAGCCGACCGTGGCGGCTCGACCCGCTGCCGTACGTGCTCACCGCCGATGAGTTCAGCTGGATCGAGGGCGCGGTCACGCGCCGGATGCAGATGCTCGAAGCAATCCTCGCCGACCTCTACGGCGAACGACGACTGGTGGCCGAAGGTGTGATCGACCCGGCCGTGCTGTGGGCCAGCCCCGCATACCGGCTCTCCGCCGTCGGAGCGGCGTCGCGTCGCCAACAACGCCGCTGGCTGTCCACCTACGCCGTCGACCTCGTGCGCACCGCCGACGGCGTCTGGTTCGCCATCGCGGATCACACCGACACCCCGGCGGGTCTCGGGTACACGCTGCTCGATCGCGGCGTGCTGACCCAGGTCGCCGACGTCGGCAACGACCTTCCTCGGACCATCGACACTGCGCTGGCTCTGATGCGGCGAGCGCTCGTCGACACCACCACGGTCGAGGGGCCGCGCGTCGTCGTGCTCACGAGTGGCATCGACCATCCGGCCTACGTCGACCACTCCTACCTGGCCACGCAACTCGGATTCAACATCGTGGAAGGCCCTGACCTCGTCGTGCGTGAGGGTCAGCTCTGGTTGCAGACCCTCGGCGGACTCGAACAGGTGGACGTGTTGCACCGGCGCATCGTCGATCGTCAACTCGATCCGTTGGAGACCAACACGTATGGCTCGGCGGGCATCCCCGCGGTGCTGCTGGCCGATGACGCAGGCACTCTCACGATGGCCAACGCCCACGGCACGGGCGTGATCGAGGACACGTCGCTGCTCGGGCTGTGGGATCGCGCCGGCGCCGAACTGACCGGTGAGAAGCCGTGGCTGAACCTGCGCTCGCCACGAGTCGCGCTGGGCTCGACGCGCATCGACGACATCCTCGGGCGCGCCGCCGAGCGGGTTCCGTGCCTGGCCGACGGGCGTGTCGTGGAGCAGCCGATCGTCCTGCGGTTCCACGCCGTGGCGACCGATGACGGCATCGCCGTGATCCCCGGTGGCAACGGGCGGATCATCGAAGCCCACGACGACCCCACTCTGCCGACGCCCGCACGGGCAAAGGACATCTGGGTACTCGGGGACGATCTCGGCAGCTCCTTGATCGCCGAGGCGCGTTCCGCACCGCAGGTCGACTTCATCACGTCGGTTCCGACCCGAGCCGCCGACTCGCTCTACTGGCTCGGGCGGGCGTCCGAGCGCGCCGAGGCGGTCGCCCGGTCGATGCGCGTCATCACCACGGCCCCGCCGCTCGCGTCGTGGTCGGGCGTTCCGACCCCGGCGATGGAACTGCTCGCGGCTCTCACCGGCGCCGACGCGCCGGTTCCCGTGATCGTGAAACCCGGTGCGCAGAGCCATCCCGCGGCGCTCGCCGCGGCTCGCCGCAGTGCGGTGCATTCGGCCGCGAAGTCGCTCGAGTTCCACATCGGTTCCATGCTCGCCGAGGCCGCCAGTGTGCGTGAGTTCCTGTCCACCACCACCGGCCGTGTCCTGGGGGAGATGGTCGACAGTCGAGAGCGCCTGACCAAACGCCCCGATGATGTCGATGCTCTCGATGCGCTGCTGCTGCAACTGTCGGCGTTCGCCGGGCTGTGGAGCGAGAGCGTGGTGCGAGGCCCTGCGTGGTACTTCGGCGACTTCGCGAAGCGCTACGAGCGTGCGCTCGTGGCGATCGTGAGCGCATCCATCGCCGCCCGTGTGGACGCCGATGCCTCGTTGTCCGATTCGGCGCGCCGACGAGGTCTCGAGGCGGTACTCGGAGCGAACGACAGCCTCGTCGCCTACCGTCGACGGCACCGCAGCGACGTCGAACTCGAAGCAGTACTCGCACTGGTCCTCCACGATCAACGCAATCCACGCTCGGGCGCGGCGTCGATCGTCGGCATGGTGCGCAACGCAACAGCGATCGGGTGGACTGCGGGCATCGCCCGTCTGGAGGCGGTTGCCGACAGCCTCGCCGGCTTCGGCTCCGGCACCCCCGTCGCTCAACTCGATGACGCGGTCGAGCAACTGCACGTCCTGGCGAAGGAACTGACGTCCACACGCCTCGTCGCTCCGCCACAGCCGACGCTCGTGCGCTCTCGCCTCGTCGATCCCGGAGCCGTCGCATGACCCGGTACCGGGTGCGGCACCGCACCTCCTACGAGTACGGCCTGCCCGTCAACGACGCGTACACGGTGGCGTGTCTGCTGCCTCGCGAACGAGACTTCCAAGAGGTCATCACGTCGTCGGTGGTGGCCACTCCCACACCCGACGAGTTCGTCGAGACGCGTGACGTGTTCGGCAACCGGGTGGTGCAACTCGGGGTCCACCACAGCCACGACGCATTCGAGATCGTTGCCGACAGCACCGTCGAGGTGCGCGTCCCCGAACTGCCCACGACGAAGCGGCCGTGGGAGGACGTCGCGCGAGCGGCACGCGAACTCCTCGGCCGCTCGGCTCTCCGCGTCGGACCGTACCGGGCTGCCACGCGACCGTCGACGCCGACCGAACGCCCCGACCTGTTGGCTGCTCTCGCCGGTCGGATCTTCCGGCCCGGACGCCCGATCGTGGAAGCGGTGACGGACCTGTCGCGCGAGATCTTCGAGACCTACACGTTCGACCCGATGGCGACCGACTGGGCCACTCCGCTCGACAAGGTGCTCGAACAACAGAGCGGCGTGTGCCAGGACTTCGCACACCTGGCGACCGCCGTGCTGCGCTCCGTCGGGCTTCCGGCGTCCTACGTCAGCGGTTACATCGAGACCCAGCCACCACCCGGCGAGGTCAGGTCGATCGGCGCCGACGCGTCGCATGCGTGGTGCTCGGTCTGGACCGGCCCGACCGACGACACGGGCTCCGGCTCCGCTGGGTGGCTCGACCTCGACCCGACGAATCACCAGGTACCGCCGACTCGCCACGTCACCGTCGGGTGGGGGCGCGACTACGCCGACGTGGCTCCGGTCCGCGGGGTCGTCCTCGGCCCGAGTTCGAACCAGATCATGGACGTCGCGGTCGACGTGACCCGCCTGGAATCCGTCACGCAATCGCCATCCCGATCACAATCTCAATCCCAATCACAGGGCCGTCCGGAGTCGGGCGCCCGATGACACCGAACCATTCGTACCTTTCCGACCACACATGAGACAAGGGGTCTCCCCATGGGCATCAACGTTGCCATCGAACACCGCACCACCTACAACTTCGACCGGGCCACCACGATCCATCCGCACGTGCTGCGGCTGCGTCCGGCACCGCACTCGCGCACGCCGATCCTCGCGTACAGCCTGAAGGTCACGCCGGAGGACCACTTCGTCAACTGGCAGCAGGACCCGTTCGGTAACTACATGGCACGTCTCGTGTTCAACGAACAGGCACGCCAACTCGAGTTCACGGTGGACCTGGTCGCCGACCTCACGGTGATCAACCCGTTCGACTTCTTCGTCGATTCATCGGCGGAACACTTCCCCTTCACGTACGACCCTCAGACCCTGCTCGACCTCGACGCGTACCTCCGCCCCGCGTACCAGGCAGGTCCGCACATGCGGAAGTGGCTCGACGGGATCGACCGCTCCAAGCGCACCCCGATCAACGACTTCCTCGTCGACATCAATCAGCGGCTGTACAAGGACATCGGCTACTCGGTCCGGATGGAACCCGGAGTGCAGAATCCGGAGGAGACCTTCGAGCGCCAGATCGGCTCATGCCGCGACACCGGGTGGTTGCTGGTGGAAGCGCTGCGCCACCTCGGGCTCGCCGCCCGCTTCGTGTCGGGCTACCTGGTGCAACTCACCAGCGACCAGAAGTCGCTCGACGGGCCGAGCGGTCCGGAGAAGGACTTCACCGACCTGCACGCCTGGTGCGAGGTCTACGTGCCCGGCGCCGGCTGGATCGGGCTCGACCCCACGTCGGGGCTGTTCGCGGGCGAGGGCCACATCCCGCTGGCCTGCACGCCGCACCCCGTGTCGGCTGCCCCGATCACCGGTGCCACCAGCAAGACCGAGGTCGAGTTCGACTTTGCCAACATCGTCACACGTGTGCGGGAAGACCCTCGCGTCACGCTGCCCTACACGCCCGAGCAGTGGTCGGCGATCGATGCACTCGGCACCTCCGTCGACGAGCGCCTCCAGAAGAACGACGTGCGTCTCACCATGGGCGGCGAGCCGACATTCGTGTCGATCGACGACATGGAGGGCGACGAGTGGAACACCGCTGCCGACAGCCCGGCCAAGCGCGCGCTCGCTCACGACCTGACCGAGCGGCTGCGTGACCGCTTCGCACCGGGTGGGCTCGTTCAGTACGGGCAGGGCAAGTGGTATCCGGGCGAGCCGCTGCCGCGCTGGCAGATGGGGATCGTGTGGCGTCGTGACGGAGAGCCGTTGTGGGGCGAGCCGAAGCTGCTCGCCGACCCGTCGCTTCCCGGCACGTCGACCACCGCCGACGCCGACGCCGTGATCCGCGGCATCGCCGACCGCTTCGGGATCGAGGCCGATGCCGTGATGGCCGCCTACGAGGATCCGATCGAACAGGTCTGGCACGAAGCACGACTCCCGGCCGGCGATCCGCCTGCGGTCGACGTGACCGACGACGAAGCCGACGCCATCGGCGACGGCGACGCCCGTCGCCAGCTGCTCGACCGGCTCAGTGGGCCGGCCGCCGACCCGGTCGGCTACGTGCTCCCGCTGCGTCCCGACGACGACGGCGACGGTTGGGTCACCACCGAGTGGACGCTGCGGCGTGGCCGCCTGTACCTGGTCGGCGGCGACTCGCCGATCGGTCTGCGCCTGCCCATCGATTCGCTCACGTGGCGTTCGTTCCCGTCGCCGTTCGAGCGTTCACCGTTCGAGCCGCGCAGCGTGTTGCCGCAGCCGGGGGTGATGCCCGAACCGATCCGCTCGAATCGACGCGACTTCACCGATCTGACCGTCGTCGATCCGGCAGCTCCGACGGCGATCGCCGTCGAGACGCGTGACGGACACGTCCGTGTGTTCCTCCCGCCGTTGGAGTCGGCCGATCGTGCGATCGAACTCCTCCACGTCCTCGAGGACGTCGCGAGCGAACTCGACCTGCCGATCGTCGTGGAGGGGTATCCGATCCCACGCGATCCGCGCCTCGACATGCTGATGGTCACCCCCGACCCCGGCGTGATTGAGGTCAACGTGCAACCCACCGCCACATGGGCCGACCAGCGCGACGTCGTCGAGACCATCTACGACGAGGCTCGCCGGACCCGCCTCGGGACCGAGAAGTTCGACCTCGACGGCAGCCACACCGGAACCGGGGGCGGCAACCACGTCACGCTCGGCGGCGTCACCCCGGCCGACAGTCCGCTGCTGCGCCGACCCGACCTGCTGCGCAGCATGGTCACCTACTGGCAGCACCACCCGTCGTTGTCGTTCCTCTTCTCCGGTCAGTTCATCGGCCCGACCAGCCAGGCGCCGCGTGTCGACGAAGGACGGGCGGACACGCTGTACGAGTTGGAGGTCGCGTTCGCAGAGCTCGAACGGGCCAGCACCGGAACGGACGGGGACGGGCAGGTGGCTCCTCCGTGGATCGTCGATCGCCTGCTGCGTCACCTGCTCGTGGACCTCACGGGCAACACGCACCGTTCGGAGTTCTGCATCGACAAGCTGTTCAGCCCGGACTCGGAGCGAGGGCGACTCGGGATTCTCGAACTGCGTGCGTTCGAGATGCCGCCGCACGAGCAGATGGCACTGGTGCAGGCGCTCCTCGTCCGCTCGCTCGTTGCCCGCTTCTGGGAGGAGCCGTACACCGGGCCGCTGGTGCGCTGGGGAACCGAGTTGAACGACCGGTTCATGCTGCCGCACTTCGTGCGTGCCGACATCCACGACGTCGTCGCCGACCTCAACGATCACGGCATCGACTTCGCGTCGTCCTGGTTCGACCCGTTCCTCGAGTTCCGCTTCCCGCTGATCGGCGAGGCTGTCGTGTCCGGCGGGCCGAGCGGTGATGCCGGGGGTGGCGAAGTGCGTCTGGAAGTACGCCGCGCGATCGAGCCGTGGCACGTGCTCGGCGAGGAGTCGTCGGGAAGCGGTACGTCGCGCTACGTCGACTCCTCCGTGGAGCGTCTGCAGGTGCAGGTCGACGGCATCAACCCCGAGCGCCACATCGTCACGTGCAACGGCATCCCGCTGCCGCTGCGTGCGACGGGCACGGCGGGCACGAGCGTGGCCGGAGTCCGCTTCAAGGCGTGGGCTCCCTGGTCGGCGTTGCACCCCACGATCGACAAGACCGGTCCGCTGCACTTCGACGTGGTCGACCGCTGGAGCAGCCGTTCGCTCGGCGGTGCGACGTATCACATCGTGCATCCGGGCGGTCGCGGCTACGACGCGTTCCCGATCAACGCAGCCGAGGCCGAGACCCGTCGCGGTAGTCGCTTCATCGCCCGTGATCACACGCCGGGCCGCGTCGACATCGCCGCTCTCGACGAGATCGCCGCCCGCATCCCCCACGAACACCCCCGTACCCTCGACCTGCGCAAGTTCGCCGGCCTCCTCTGAGCGGGACGTCAATCGGTGTCTGACACCGTTTGGCATTCGGTTCGACGTCCGACCCGGTCGCGCCCTGTCAAACGGTGTCTGACACCGAATGACAGTGGGTACGTTCCGACGATGAAGTCGTTCGGTTGTTTTGTGTGTGGTCAGGTCCTGTTCTTCGACAATTCGCGGTGCCTGAGGTGCGCCTCCGAACTCGGCTACGCGCCGGACTCTGGCCTCCTCGGCGTCGTGGTGGCAAGCGACAGCGACGCGTCGTCACTGAGCTTCGAGGGTGACGAGTCGGGCACGAACTACCGGCGTTGTGCAAACCGGACGCTCGCTGCGTGCAACTGGCTCGTTCCGGTCGACGACCCAGAGCAACTGTGTGTCAGTTGCCGACTCACGACCGTCCGGCCGAACGACGCCGAGACCGATGCGCTCGTCGGGTTCGCCGACGCCGAGACGGCCAAACGTCGACTCATCCATCAGCTGCACAGCCTCGGGCTTCAGGTCGTCGGCAAGGTCGACGACCCGGAGCGGGGTGTGGCGTTCGAGTTCCGGTCGTCGAACGCCGAGGACGTGATGACGGGGCACGACGGGGGAGTCATCACGCTCGACCTCTCCGAATCCGACGACGTGCACCGCGAGCGTGTCCGCCACGATCTCGGTGAGCCGTACCGCACCGTGCTGGGGCATCTGCGCCACGAGATCGGCCACTACTACTGGCCGCGACTGGTGGTCGACGGCGAGCACACCGACGCATTCCGCGAGTTGTTCGGCGACGAGACGGTGTCGTACCAGGAGGCGCTCGACGCTCACTACGGATCCTCGGACGGCCCGACCGACGCGACTGGGGGCACCGGTGAGGCCGAATGGGTGAACACCCACGTCAGCGAGTACGCCACGATGCATCCGTGGGAGGACTGGGCCGAGACCTTCGCGCACTACCTGCACATCCGAGCCGGCCTCGACACCGCGAATTCGTTCGGGTTCGTGCTCGGTGAACCAGCGCTCACTGCGTCACGCGACGCGCTTGCCGACGACACCGGCGCGTCGGTCGGCCCGATGGTGCAGGCATGGCTCGGGACCACGCTCGTGATGAACGCGATGTCGCGCTCGCTCGGGACCGGCAACCACTATCCGTTCGTGTTGTCGCCCATGGTGATCGAGAAGCTCGACTTCGTCCACCACCTCGTGAGCGAGATGGCCGGCCCGACCGAGGAGGAACCCCCGACCGACGTCCCGACCGTCGACGACGTGTGACGAGCAAGTGTGGAGTGGGCGGGTGTGGAGTGGGTCGGACCCCTGCCACACCTATTGGCCGGAGTGCAGTTCGGCGTTGAGCTCGCCCCACGACTTCGAACGGGGACGGGCGATCACCTGGCCGGTCTGGCCATCACGGATGAACAGCAGACCGCTCATCCCCGAGATCTCGCGGGCCTTCTTCACGCCGTCGGGCGTCATCACCGGAGTCGCTGCAGTGATGTAGAGCCCGGCTTCGACCGCGCAGTCGTCGCCCAGGCTGATCCCGATGCCGGCGTTCGCACCCAGCAGGCAGCGCTCACCGATCGAGACGACCTCGGTCCCGCCACCCGACAGCGTGCCCTGGATCGATGCACCTCCGCCGATGTCGGAGCCGTCGCCGACGACGACGCCGGCCGAGATCCGGCCCTCCACCATCGACGTCCCGAGAGTCCCGGCGTTGAAGTTGCAGAACCCTTCGTGCATCACGGTGGTGCCTTCCGCCAGGTGGGCGCCGAGGCGGACACGGTCGGCGTCGGCGATACGCACGCCGGTGGGCACGACGTAATCGGTCATGCGCGGGAACTTGTCGAGACCGTGGACCGAGAGCACGCCGCCGGCCTTCCTCAGCGCCAGTCGCACGTCGTCGAGGTCCTTGACGGCGACCGGCCCCAGGTTCGTCCACGCGACGTTGTTGAGCGCACCGAACGTGCCGTCCATCGTGATCGATCGTGGGGCGGCCAAGCGGTGTGACAGCAGGTGGAGGCGCAGGTAGGCGTCCTCGGGCGAGGCGGGCATCTCGTCGACGTCGATCGAGATGCGAACCGGGCGGATCGTGACCTTGCGGACCTCGTCGATCGTGTCACGCATCCCGAGCTTGGATTCGATGTCGCTCCAGAACACCGAGTCTCCGCCGTGTCCCTCGGCGTTGCGGTCTGCACCGAATTCGCCCCACCCGAGCCACCGGTACCAGGTGTCGAGAGTGGATCCGTCGGAGTCGATCGTTGCGAGGCCTGCGCCCCATGCCATACGTGTCATGGGGCCGAAGGGTAGGGATTGTCTGACACCGTTTGACCGTTTGACCGTCGACGTCAGGATTCGGGGCGGAGGGTGGGGAAGAGGATGACTTCCTTGATGCTGTCCACCCCGGCCAACAACATGGCGAGACGGTCGATGCCGATACCGAGGCCTCCGGTCGGCGGCATCCCGTATTCGAGCGCTCGGATGTAGTCCTCGTCGACGGAGCCGGCTTCGGCATCGCCGGCGTCCTTTGCCACCTGCTCCTCCTCGAACCGGGCGCGCTGTTCGACCGGATCGTTGAGTTCGGAGTAGCCGTTGCCGAGTTCGCGTCCGTCGACGAAGATCTCGAAACGCTCGGTGAGGAACGGGTCGTTGCGGTCGACCCGGGCCAACGGTGAGATCTCGACCGGGTGGCCGGTGACGAACGTGGGTCGGACGATGGACGATTCCGACGTCTTCTCGAACAACTCCTCGATGATCTTGCCCACACCCCACCTCTGCTCGAAGAACACGTCGTGATCGGCGGCGACCTTGCGAACGTCCGCAAGTGACATCGAGGGGTGCAACTCGACGCCGGTACCTTCCGATGCGTAGTCGATCATCCGCTTGCGGGGCCAGGGGTCTGCGAGGTCGATGGACTCACCCCGGATCTTCAACACCGTCGTGCCCAGCGCGTCG
>JBBSOH010000122.1:0-10802 GCA_038259945.1 Acidimicrobiales bacterium | reverse complement strand
GGCTCGGCGGCTCGCCGCCGAGGCTGCGCACGACGTGGCGATCGCCCGCCGACAGTCCACCGACGCCGACCACTCGCACTGGACGGCACGCGCCGAGGCGCTGCGGCTGGCCTTGGAGAGCGCTCGCTCCGCCGCCGGCGCGCACCACCTCGTCGCCGTGGAGGGCGTGCTCGGCACGCTGCTCGACCTGATCGAGATCGACGCCGGGTGGGAGCCCGCCGTGGAGGCAGCGCTCGGAGAATCGCTGACGGCTGTCGTCGTGTCCGATCCGGCCGCAGGCCGCTCGGCGCTCGACGCACTGCGCAGCTCCGACACCAGTGGCGCCGTGATCGCCTTGGGCTCGCAGTTCTCCGATCGCCAGACGCCCTCGGTCGGCGACGACGTCCGGCCCCATGCACGTTCGTCGAACGCCGATGTCAGCGCACTTCTCGACGGGCTGCTCGGGGCTGCGGTTCGGATCGACGACCTCGAAGGTGCTCTCGACGCCGCCATCGCCCACCCCGACGCTGTCGTCGTCACCGAATCGGGCGACCGGTTCGGACTGAGCGGTTGGCGCATCGGTGCCGCCGGTTCCGGAGCCACGGCTGCCGCGCTCGAAGAAGCCACCTCGCAGGCGGAATCCGCCGGACGGCGGCTGGCATCGGCCACCGAGACCCTGGCCACGTCAGAAGCAACGGCGAAGCAGGCCCGGAGCACCGAGAACGAGATCAGCCGCCGTCTCGACGCGAACGACAACAAGCTCACCGCCGGGTCCGAGGGTCTCGCTCGTTCCCAGAGCGAGCGCCGTGAGATCCAGAGCGAGCTCCAAACTCTCGAGCGGACCGTCGCCGAGGGTGAGGAGAACAGCGCCCGCGAGCAGCAGCGGGTCTCCGAACTCGAAGCTCTGCTCCCGGCGCTCGAGTCCGACGAGCAGGCCGAGGCCGACGCGGCACGTGCTCGCGGTGAGATGCGCGCCGAGTTCGAGAAGCGGGCGGCGCAACTCGCATCGAAGCGCAAGGACCTCGAGGTCCGGAATGCCGGGCTGATCGAGCACCGTCAGATCCTCGAACGACGCATCGCCGAGACCGAACGACGTCTCGAGGCCGACAAGGAGGCGCGAGCCGCCGCCGAGGACCAGCGGGTCGTGATCGAGCGGGCGATGGGGGCGATCGACCGTCTCGCGTCGATCGTGGGTGAGCACCAGGTGGTCGTCGAGGCGCACCACGCGGACCTCGTCGACACCCGTCGCAAGCAGAGCGACGAGGTGCGTGGCCTCACGACCGAACTCGACACGCTCCGCAAGGATCGCGCCGGCAAGGAGCAGACGCTCGACGTCACTCGCGAGCGTGCCCGCAAGGCCGAGATCGAAGAGGCCGAGGCCAAGCTGCGACTGGAGACCTCGATCGAGACACTGCGACGTGACCTGGACATCGAGCCCGCAGTCGCCGAGGCGGCCACGATGCCCGAGATCCCCGAAGGTGCATCCCCGGCCGGTCGGGTCCGCGAACTGGATCGCGAACTGCGGCTGCTCGGGCCGATCAATCCGCTCGCGCTCGAGGAGTTCAACGAACTCCAGACACGCCACTCGTTCCTGGAGGAACAGTTGGAGGACGTCCGCTCGACCCGCCGCGAACTGTCGCGGGTGATCGCTGCCGTCGACGCCGAGATCCAGAACGTGTTCGCATCGGCGTTCGCCGACGTGGCTGCGAACTTCACCGAACTGTTCGGGCTGCTCTTCCCGGGCGGCAAGGGTGCGCTGAAGCTGACGCACCCCGACGACATGTTGAACACCGGCATCGAGGTCGAGGCCAAACCGTCGGGCAAGAACGTCAAGAAGCTGTCGCTGCTGTCGGGCGGCGAACGCTCGCTCACGGCGCTGGCCTACCTGTTCGCGGTGTTCCGCTCGCGTCCGTCGCCGTTCTACGTGATGGACGAGGTCGAGGCCGCCCTCGACGACGTGAACCTGCACCGCTTCCTCGGACTGATCCAGGAGTTCCGCAAGGACGCGCAGCTGATCGTGGTGTCACACCAGAAGCGCACCATGGAAGCCGGCGACTGCCTGCTCGGCGTGTCGATGCAACCGGGCGGCTCCTCCAAGGTCGTCACCGAACGCACCGACACCTCCAAGCTCCCCCTCGACGCCTGACGGGCGGGTGCCGGGTCGGCGTTCGACCCCGCCGGTAGCGTTCGGCGGTCATGGGTGCTGTTGAAATCGGTCTGCTCGTCCTGCTCGCCTTCGTCTTCGTGTTCGGCGTCGGCGTGGTCGTCGCCAACCGTCGCAAGGGAACGGCGCTGCCATCGTCGCCGACTCCGGTCGAGCGGGGCCCTCGTCCGACCACGACGAAGAGCGGCACGATCCTCGAGGAGCGTGAGGCCGTCGAGGCTGAAACCCCGGCGACCGATGTGCTGGCGCCCCACCCTGTCGACGTCGAGCCCGAACCCGCTCCCGGGACGCTGCGCGATCGTCTCGCCAAGGCCCGCTCCACGTTCGCCGGCGCGATCGCGGGCGTGCTGGGGCGCAGCGGCATCACCGACGAGAGCTTCGAGGACCTGGAGGAGGCGCTGCTCCGAGCCGATGTGGGTGTCGGGATCACCGACGAACTGCTCGACGGACTTCGCGCCCGAGTCAAGGCCAAGGAGATCACCGAACCGGCGGCGTTGCTCGACGCGCTCCAGGAGGAGATGGCGAGTCGGCTGCGGGGGAGCGATCGGACTCTGAACTTCGAGAAGCGTGGCGAGAACGAACCGAACGTGTGGATGTTCGTCGGCGTCAACGGCGTCGGCAAGACCACCACGATCGGCAAACTGGCCAATCAGCAGACCGTCGCCGGTCGCACCGTGCTCCTTGCGGCGGGCGACACCTTCCGTGCCGCAGCGGCCGAACAACTCAACACATGGGCCGAGCGTTCCGGCGCGGAGTTCGTCCGCGGAGCGGAGGGCGGCGACCCGAGTTCGGTGATCTTCGATGGCGTCGAACGTGCGGCAGCGAAGAACGTGCAACTGGTCATGGCCGACACGGCGGGCCGCTTGCACAACAAGTCGAACCTGATGGAGGAGTTGAAGAAGGTGCGGCGCGTTGCCGAGAAGGGTGCTGGTCAGGTGACCGAGACGCTCCTCGTGATCGACGCCACGACGGGACAGAACGGGCTCATCCAGGCCAGGGAGTTCAACCAGGTCACCGATGTGACCGGCGTGGTGCTGACCAAGCTCGACGGATCGGCCAAGGGCGGCATCGTGTTCGCGATCGAGACCGACCTCGGGATCCCCGTGAAGCTCGTGGGTATCGGCGAGACCATCGGCGACCTCATCCCGTTCGATCCCGACGACTTCGTCAACGCTCTCTTCGAACGCTGACCCGGTACCGCCTCAATCGGACTCGTCCCGACGTGAGCCTGACCCCGTTCCGGGGCGGGGCGATCCTCACGTCGAGCGTCGGACTCGTCTGGACGTGAGCCTGACCCCGTTCCGGGGCGGGGCGATCCTCACGTCGAGCGTCGGACTCGTCTGGACGTGAGCCTGATCACGACAATGAAGCGCCACCGACGCAGACCTCCTCGGTAACCTCGGAGCCGTATGTTCGACAATCTCTCCGGCCGGCTCGAAGGCATCGTCAAGAAGATCAAGGGCAAGGGTCGCCTCACCGAGTCCGACGTCGACGAGGTGATGAAGGAGATCCGCTCGGCGCTGCTCGAAGCCGACGTCGAGGTCACCGTCGTCCGCTCGCTGTGCAACCGCATCCGCGAGCACGCCATCGGCGCCACCCGTTCGCAGGCTCTCGACCCCGGCCAACAGGTCGTCAAGGCCGTCAACGACGAACTGACCCGTGCACTCGGCGGCGAGACGCTGAAGATCCAGTTCGCCGCCAAGCCTCCGACCGTCATCCTCATGGCCGGCCTCCAGGGCTCGGGCAAGACCACCAACTCCGCCAAGCTCGCTGCGTGGTTCAAGGCCCAGGGTCGCCAACCCCTCCTCGTCGGTGCCGACCTCCAGCGACCCGCCGCCGTCGAGCAGTTGCGCACCCTCGGTGCCCAGATCGACGTGCCCGTGTACTCCGATCCGGAGGATCCGATCCTCACGGCGCACCAGGGTCTCGAGGAGGCCAAGCGGCTCGGGCGTGACGTGTTGATCGTCGACACCGCCGGTCGTCTGTCGATCGACTCCGAGATGATGGAGCAGGTTCGCCTGATCTCGGGAGCCGTCGACCCCGACTACACGTTCCTGGTGATCGACGCGATGACGGGCCAGGACGCCGTCCAGACCGCCCAGGCGTTCCACGAGACGCTGAAGATCGACGGCGTGATCATGTCGAAGATGGACGGCGACGCACGCGGTGGCGCGGCACTGTCGGTGAAGGAAGTGATCGGCCGACCGATCGCGTTCGCGTCGACGGGCGAGAAGCTCAACGAGTTCGAGCAGTTCCACCCAGACCGCATGGCGAGCCGAATCCTCGGCATGGGCGACATGCTCACGCTGATCGAAACGGCGGAACGGGCCTTCGAGCAGCACGAGGCCGAAGAAGCCGCACAGAAGATGATGGACGGTCAGTTCACGCTGGACGACTTCCTCGAACAGATGCAGCAGATCAAGAAGATGGGCTCGCTCGGCTCGTTGATGTCGATGATGCCGGGCATTCCGAAGGAATTGAAGAACGCGAACATCGACGACGACGACCTCAAGCCGATCGAGGCGATCATCCGCTCGATGACCATGGAGGAGCGGACGTTCCCGAAGGTCATCAACGGCCAGCGTCGGGCCCGGATCGCCGCGGGGTCGGGCACGCAGGTCGGCGACGTCAACCGACTCGTCAAGCAGTTCGACGAGATGCAGAAGATGATGAAGAAGATGGGCGTCCTCGGTGGAGCGATGGGCGGCGGCAAGAAGAACAAGGGGAAGAAGGGCAAGGGCGGCCCGAAGCGTCCGAAAGGGCTGCCGCCCGGCTTCAACCTCGAACCCGGCGGAATGGACGTCCCCGGCCTTCCGGGTACACCGGGAATGCCCGGCCTTCCCGGGTTCTCCCGCTGATCGCGTGACACGTCTGCCGTGACGGACACGCTGATCGACGGTGAAGCTGCGTGTTGCCGGGATGTCCGAGGGCAATGCCGCCTCGTCGAACGCCCTGGCGTCTCGCGACGTCGACCTCGCCGAGTCGGGTCACCGACCGCTCGATGTCTTCGGCTCGTACACCGATGCGGTCATCGAATCCGGTTGGACGCCGATCGTTGACGAAGACGTCATCTTCTCCGCACTGCGAACGGTCGACGGCTGCGATCTGACGATGGTCGCTGCGATCGAAGGCGATGCCGACGACCGCATCTTCGTGCACGTGAGGCCGCGGACCGAGTCGATCGACGGGGAGCCGGACCCTCGGTGCCCCCAGGCGAACGAGTCGAACTGAATTCTGGGTCCGTGAGGCATGAGGTCAGGTCCTTCTGGACCTGCACATCTCGTTGATCGCCAGCACCGTGCGCCAGTTGCGTGACGTCGACGTTCCGTCGTCGGCTCTCGCGAGCGCAGCGGTGAGACGCGATCGCGCCTGCCCGAGCGGCAGGTCGAGGTACATCTGACGTCCGTGGGCGGTGAGGCCTTCCGGTGCGAACGAGTCGACGTCCAGGTCCGGCGCCTCGCCGTCGTCGGAGAGGAACGTCACGACGACCTTCGTCGGATCGTCGCGGTCGTAGGGGTTCGCCGCCACGATCGAGTCCATCTCGGCGGCAGTGCGTGTGAGCACCCGCACGTCGACCCCGCATGTCGCGCGGAGCCGTTCGCTGATCTCGTCGCCGGGTCGGCCCGGCCTCCCCGTTGCGGTGAAGACGACGTTTCCACTCTGGAGGTACGTCTCCACGTCGGTGTGGCCGAGCGATTCGGTCACAGATCGAAGGTCGGCCATCCTCAGTCGGTTGTGGCCGCCCACGTTGATCCCTCGAAGGAGTGCCACGGTGCGCATGACATCGATTCTGTCTGGGTGGAACTCCGATCGCCCAGGTCGGATCTGGATCGAACCGGACGTCAACCGCTCTCTCATCAACTCTGAGACACCCCTTCTGTAGGGTCGCAATGGTGATCGAATCGACTCAGTTCGTGCCGTACGGGCGCCCCGCAACGGAGGCGTTGGTGCAGATCATCGGCCGGGTTCAGAGCAATGACCCGCTGGCTGCGGTCACGGTCATCGTGCCGAGCAACTTGGTGGGACTGTCGGTGCGCCGTGTCGTCGGCTCTGGTGCGATGAGCGTCGGCGACCGGGCCGGTCTCGCCAACGTCGGCTTCGTCACGCCGTTCCAACTGGCCGAGCACGTCGCTGCCGACCTGCTCCTCGACACCCGACCGATCACCAACCCCGTGCTGGGCGCCGCGGTGCGTCGCGCCCTGGCGGAGGATCCGGGTCCGTATGGGCCGGTGGCGCATCACGAAGCGACCGAGCAGGCGCTCGCCGGGTTGTTCTCCGATCTGTCGAACGTGGACGACGCCGCTCTCGAGGCCATCGTGGAGGAGGGCTCCCGTGCCGCCGAACTGGCGGTGGGATTCTATCGAACCATCGCCTCGCACCTGGGTGGATTCCACACCGAGCGCGACCTCGCGGTCGCCGCAGGCGGTCGAGCTGACCTCGCCGAGCAACTCGAGCGGTTCGGCCACGTCGTGTGGTACCTGCCCACGCCCACGTCGGCAGCGCTGCGCGACTTCATCGGCCGGGTGCTCACCGATGCGGCGTCGAGCTCGGTGATCGTCGGGGTGTCGGGCGGAAAGGAGGCCGACGAGTTGGTGTTCCACACGTGCACCGACGCCTCCGTTGCGATCCCGAGCGACGCCCAGCTGGGCGAACTCCCACCGGCCGCTACCGCCGACCGCATCGTCTCGGTCGCCGATGCTGCAGAGGAGGCTCGCGAGGTCTGCGCTCGCGTCGTGCAGTTGATCGGCGACGGAGTGGCACCGCACAGGATCGGCATCTTCTTCCCGTCTCCCGATCCGTACGTCCGGATCATCGAACAGCAACTCGACGCCGCCGACCTCCCGGCCAACGGCCCCAATCCGCGCCGTCTGGCGGAGTCGGTCGCCGGACGGGTACTGCTCGGGGCGCTCGATCTGCCGTCGCATCGGTGGCGTCGCGACCGGGTGGCAGCGTTGATCAGCGCCGGTCCGCTGCGCTCGGGCGACGAGCGGGTCCGCCCCACGGCGTGGGACGATCTGAGCCGAAACGCCGGCGTCGTGGGCGACCTGGCCGACTGGCGCACCAAGCTCGCTCGCTACCTCGCGCTCACGCACGAGAAGCTGGCCGAACTCGAACCGGACGACGAGCGCACGTCGCGCTGGCGGCGCACCTTGACCGACCGGACTCACGACATCCCGCGCTTGCAACAGTTCATCGACCACGCGGCCGCAGCGGTGCGTGCCGTGGACACGGCGGACTCGTGGCACGACAAGAGCGCGGCGGCCACGGCACTGCTCACGTCCCTGCTCGGTCCCGAACACCAGCACGCCCACTGGCCCGAACCGGAACAGGACGCCTTCGCTCGCATCGAGGCAGCCCTCGCCCGACTCGCCTCGCTCGACGACATCGAACCGTCGCCGGCAACGGCGGTGTTCCTGCGAGCGCTGCGGTCCGAACTCGACGTGTCACGCGGTCGACGGGGGCGCTTCGGACACGGTGTCATGTACGGTCCGATCGGCTCCGCCGTCGGGCACGACCTGGACGCCGTCTTCGTCCTCGGTGCGGCCGAGGGGGTTCTGCCCGTCCCTCGACGAGACGACGCCATCCTTCCCGAGCAGGTCCGTGACAACTCGCTGCACCAGCTGGAATCGAAATCGGCACGTCTCCACCATCAACATCGGGCGTTCCTCGCAGCGCTCGCCTCGGCGCCGGCCGGTCGGCGCTTGATCACGGTCCCACGCGGTTCACTTCGCTCGAGCCGGCACGCTCTGCCGTCGCGCTGGCTGCTCGAATCGGCCTCGCAACTCGCCGGGCGAACCATTCACTCCACTGATTTCGCAGCGCTCGACGGTGACGTCGTGGAGATCATCGGTTCGTTCGCCAGCGGCATCGCCAACAGTCCAGTCGCAACGTCGATCGACGAGCGCGACATCGTCGAGTTCGCAAGCCACCACGGTCCGGCGACTCAGCGCCCGCTCGCCGGGCTCGTCGGTCGTGGGCTCGACCTTCAGGTCGCCAGATCCAGTGACCGGTTCACCGAATTCGACGGCAACCTCGCCGGGGTCGACACGTCGATCGGTGACCGTCCGGTGTCGCCGTCGCGGCTCGAGTCGTGGGCGGCCTGCGGCCTGCGGTACTTCATGCGCTACGTGCTCGAGGTCTCAGATCGTGACGATCCGGAGCGCACCGACGAACTGTCAGCACTCGATCGCGGTTCGCTCATCCACCTGATCCTCGAACGCTTCATCGCCGAGTCGTTGGCCGCCGGAGCGCCGGCCCCGTCCGAACCCTGGAGCGCCGAGGACCGTGCTCGCCTCCACGCGATCGCCGCCGAGGTGGCAGACGAATACGAGGCGAGCGGCAAGACCGGCCGTCCGATCAACTGGCGAGTCCAACGAGATGACCTCGGTGACGTGCTCGACCGCTTCCTGCTGGCGGACGACCAGTTCCGACGCAGCAATCTCGCCACACCGCACAGTGTGGAACTCGACTTCGGGGTCAGGACCGGCGAGCCGATCGACATCGATTTGGGCAACGGGCGGCGAGTCGCCATGCGCGGGCTCGCCGATCGCGTCGACACCACCAGCGATGGCCGGGTCATCGTGAGCGACTACAAGTCCGGCAAAGGCAAGAAGTTCGACAAGCTCGACGAGGACCCCTTCGTCGGCGGCACCACGCTGCAACTCGGCATGTACTCCGAAGGTGCGCTGCGTGACACCGGGGAACCGAAGGCGATGGCGGCCTACTGGATGGTCGAGGCGGCGGGCCAGAAGCGGCGCGGCTACGGCTGGAACGACGCCCTCCGGAACCGGTTCCACGAACTGCTCGGCGCCATCACCTCCGGGATCGACAACGGAGTGTTCGCCGCCGCACCGGGGGAGTGGAACACCTTCCGCCAGACCAACGACACGTGCGCCCACTGTGACTACGACGCGGTGTGCGTCCGGAACCGTGGTGAACAGGCCGAGATCAAGTCGGAGGCCCCCGAATTGCAGGTCAGACTCGCGCTCCTCCCGGAGGACGCGTCCGAAGGAGCAGCGTCATGAGTCCGTTCGTCGACCAAGCCGAGCGAGACCTCATCTCGGAATCGGGGCTCGGCGAGACCCTGTTCGTCGAAGCCGGTGCCGGCACCGGCAAGACCACCCAGTTGGTCGGTCGCATCGTCAACACCGTGCTCGCCACGGGCGTTCGACTGTCCGAGATCGCTGCCATCACCTTCACCGAAGCGGCAGCGGCCGAACTGCAATCCCGTCTCCGTGTGGCCTTCGAGAAGAAGATCGCCGACCCGGACACGGCCGACGACGTCCGGACCCTGTGCCGGCAGGCGGTCGACGACGCCGACATGGCGGCCGTGTCGACGGTGCACGGATTCGCCAGTCGCATCCTCGGCGAGTTCTCCGTCGCGGCGAGCCTGCCACCGCGCGTCTCGGTGCTCGACGAGGTGTCCTCACAGTTGGCGAACGAACACCGGTGGGATCGCTTCGTCGATCGACTCCACGAGCAGCCCGAGTACGAGGAACTGCTGTACCGAGCCGCCCTCATGGAGATTCCGCTCCAACCGAAGTGGGACGGGCAGGCCACGTTCAAGGACGTCGCGGCGAACTTCAGCCAGAACTGGGACCGGCTGGACGCCCTCGACCCCGACAACGTCATGCCGCTCGGGCCGATCGACTTCAGCGAGTTCGATGCCGCCGTCGAAGCGCTGGCATATGAGGTCCCGTCCTGTTCCGACCCGAGCGACAAACTGTGCGTGCACATCGTGGACATCTGCCTCCCCGAGATGCGCACGCTCGTGGCGATCGACAATCCCCACCAGAAACTTCGAATCATCGGGCAACGCCTCGACGAAGGAACGAAGGGCAAGATCTGGGGACGCGGCACCGGCGGCAAGAAGGCGGCGTGGGTCAACGACGTCAAAGAGGTCAAGGACCTGATCGACGCAGTCAACGCCGCAGCGGTCAAGGCGTTCGACGATGCGGGCGTCGCGGTCGTCGATCAGCTGATGCGCCTGACCGCCGGCGAGGTGCTCAGCGCTGCCCGGGCGCGTCAGGCGGACGGCGGACTCGAGTTCCACGACCTCCTGGTGCTCGCTCGCCAGGTCCTTCGCCGTAACGCCGAGGTGCGTCGTTCGCTGCACGAGCGCTACCGCCACATCCTGCTGGACGAGTTCCAGGACACCGATCCGATCCAGATCGAAGTGGCGTCGCTGATCGCCTCGTCGCCGTCGGATCAGCAACCCGAGCGCTGGGAGGACCATCCGGTCCCGAGCGGGCGACTGTTCTTCGTCGGCGACCCGAAGCAATCGATCTACCGTTTCCGTCGCGCCGACATCCAACTCTTCCTGGCCGCCCGCGACGCCTTCGGTGCAGCTCGTGGGTCGGTGAACCTGCGCACGAACTTCCGCACGGTGCGCCCCGTGATCGACTGGGTCAACGCTGTGTTCGCCGAGGCCATGCCCGACGAGATCGCCGGTGCTCAGCCGAAGTACGAACTGCTCGTGGCCGCACGCGACGCCGACTCCGGCGCCGATCACCGGCCCATGGTGTTCGGCGGGGAGCACTGCGATCCGAAGGTGAAGGCCGGGACGCTCCGCGAGGCCGAGGCGACCGACGTGGCCGCGATCGTCGCCGACGTCATGACCAACGGCTCGCGCTGGCCGGTCCACGACGAGGCCGCGGGT
>JBBSOH010000121.1:0-10832 GCA_038259945.1 Acidimicrobiales bacterium | reverse complement strand
GCACAATCACCACATTTTCGCGTATCCGATTGCCGCTTTCTTTACGTGCCAATTCACTGCGCAGAGCAAGGCTATGTAACCGCTGATAGAGACGGCTGCCCAGGTACAGACGTAACAAGCGTTCCTCGTCGGCATCCGGGTGCGCCATCACGGCCAGTGCTCGTTCGATCTCGTCGGGCTGCAACATCACGACATTGTGCCCGGGACCGGGCCGAGTCGAGTCGTTCGCACCGGATTCGGTCGACATCGGCGCGACTTCTCTACAGTCGGGGCATGACGACCGGTGACTCAACGCTGCCCGACATCGCACTCGACCAGATCGACCTGTCCGACATGGAGTTCTGGGCGGGACCCCGCGACGAACGCGAGGCCGCGTTCTCGGCGCTGCGTGACGCGCCGGGCCTCGTCCATTTCGACGAGCGTGTCATCGAGGGATACCCGTTCCCTCCGGGTGACGGCTACTACGCGCTCGCACGCCACGAGGACATCTGGCACGTCAGTCGCAATCCGAAACTGTTCTGCTCCGGTTCCGGATCGAACATCGGCGACCTCGGCCAGGAGATGAACGAGTTCTTCGGGTCGATGATCAACATGGACGACCCGAAGCACTTCCGACTGCGGTCGATCGTGTCGAAGGGCTTCACACCGAAGGAAGTCAGTCGGGTCGAGAAGTTCGTGGTCGACAAGGCGAAGGTCATCGTCGACCGGATCCAGGAACAGTTCCCGGACAGGACGTGTGACTTCGTCGAGCACGTCGCCGCAGCGCTTCCGCTCGAGATCATCTGCGACATGATGGGCATCCCTGCCACCGACTATTCCAAGATCTTCGGGTGGACCAACACCATCCTCGGCGTCGGCGACCCCGACTTCGTCACGTCCTACGAGGACCTGATGAACCACTCGCTGGAGATGTTCACCTACGCCCAGGCCCTCGGTGAGGACCGGCGGGCGAACCCGCAGGACGACATCACGTCGGTGATGATGGCCGCAGACGTCGACGGCGAGCAGTTGACTCCCCAGGAGTTCGGATCCTTCTTCATCCTCCTCGTCGTCGCCGGCAACGAGACCACCCGCAACGCGATCAGCCACGGGATGAAGGCACTGACCGACAACCCCGTCCAGCGAGACCTCCTGTTCGGTGACTACGCGACCCACGCCAAGTCGGCGGTGGAGGAGATGGTCCGGTTCGCCACACCGGTGATCCACTTCCGGCGAACCGCCACCGAGGACACAGAGATCAACGGCTTCCCCGTGAAGCAGGGTGAGAAGGTCGTGATGTTCTACAACTCGGGCAACCGCGACGAGCGCGTCTTCCAGAACCCCCATGCGTTCGACATCACCCGCCCTCTCCAGCCCGCTCAGGTCGGTTTCGGCGCCGGCGGACCGCACTTCTGCCTCGGAGCGAACCTCGCGAGACGCGAGATGACGGTGATGTTCGACGAGATCCAGCGCCGCCTCCCGTCGCTGCGGATCACCGGCGAGCCCGAGTACCTGCAGTCGAACTTCATCAACGGCATCAAGCGCCTCCAGTGCAGTTGGGACTGATACATGGCCGGTGACGACACGCCGGTCCCGACCCGCTCCGACAGCAACCGCCAGACAACGGTCATCAGGACTCTCACCCGCGTGGGAATGGTGCTCTACCTCGCATGGATGTTCTGGCTGTTCCAGGTCATGTATCGGGTCACCCAGGTCACCGGAGGAGTGAGTGCCGGCCTCTGGGAGCAACGGGTCGAGGACCTCGCATTCATCGGTTTCATCCCGAACCTTCCGATGCTCGCACTCGTCGCCGCTGCGGCGTCGGGTGCGACCTGGCTCGCAGGCCCGATGCAGCAGCTCGAACTCGCGATCCTGCTGCGCCTCACCCGCTGGACCGCCAACGCACTGATCGCGGTCGCCGCCGCGAACGTGGCGTTCGCGATCTTCGGGGTGTCGGGCGGTCTCGACGAAGTCGGCACCATCGCCTTCAGGGCGTCCGGTGGCGTCGGCGCACTCGCGATCTCGATGCTGTGCCGCGAGGCGGGACGCAACGCTCCGGGAGGCTGAGGGCACGCCCGCTGACCCGAACTCCCGACCAGTCGGTCGTCAGCCGCCGAGATCGCCGCTGCGGAAGTGGCTCCGGCACAGCAGTTCGTAGCGGATCGAATCACCGAACAGCGGTTGGTCGTGCTCGTCGGTGTCGCCGACCATCACGGTGGCGCCCTCGTAGACGACGATGCCGTTCACGACACGGCCGTTGTGAGTCGCCCGGTGCCCGCACCAGCATCGGGCCTCGACCTGCAGTGCGCTGTGTTCGTCGGCGAGTTCGAGCATCCGCTTCGTCCCCTCGAAGAGTTCCCCGCGGAAGTCCGTGAGCAGACCGAAGGCGTACACGTCGACCTCGAGGTCGTCGACGACACGTGCGAGATCCTCGCACTGCTCCTTGGAGTAGAACTGCACCTCGTCGCAGATCATGTAGTGGATCGGCCAGTTCGCCACGGCGAGGGCGTACAGGTCGGACTCGGCCGCCACTTCGATGGCCGGTGCAGCAACCCCGAGACGGCTCGTGACCTGACGACCTTCGCGATCCATGCTGGTGAGCAGCAGGCCGAAGAGTTGGCGGTTGGCCAGGTTGTGGTGGATCTGGAGTGCAAAGGTGCTCTTGCCCGAACCCATCGTGCCGAAGTTGAATCGCAGCGTCGCCATGCCGTTCGCGAAGCTACCCGCGATGACGTACAGGGCGGGTCATCCACCACCCTCGTCGGTGCCGCCCTGGTTCGCTCCGCCCTGATCCGGGTCGACGACCGCAGGCCCGTCGATCCGTGTGATCTCGTCGGACGGCTCGTCGCTCCCGCCGCTGCAGGACGCGCACAGCAACAGGACACCGACCAGCGCAAGCCTCATCACCCGAGCCTACGCGACCTCTGTTGATCGCTCCCGGATGAAACAACAGGTTGCTCACAGGAGGGCGCGCACGGCGTCGATGGTGTCGGCTTCGTGCGACGCCTTGTCATGGCGGTAGCGCTTCACCCTGGCGAAGCGGAGAGCGACGCCACCCGGGTAGGTGGTCGACACCTGCACGCCGTCGACGGCGATCTCGACGACCTGGACCGGTTCGACGTGCACCACGTGACGCTCCCGACCGGTTCCCTCCCCGACCTTCAGGACGCTGAACCGCTCGGTCTGCCAGCGCAACATCTCGTCGGTCATCCCCTTGAACGTCTTGCCGACCATCACGAACTCGTTCGCCGTGTCGTCGGCGGCACGTGCACCGAGGTGGATGTTGGACAAGAAACCTCGCCGACGCCCGTGCCCCCACTCGACCGCCAACACGACCAGGTCGAGGGTGTACACCGGCTTGACCTTGCGCCACCCCTTGCCACGACGCCCGGCCTCGTACGGCTGATCGAGGTCCTTCACCATCACACCCTCGTGGCCAGCACGGATGGCCCGGTCGAGGAACGCTTCGGCCTCGACCACGTCGGCGGTCACGATCGACGGGAGGCGATGGGCCTCGGGCACTGCCTCCGCGAGGAGACCGCGCCGCACGCTCAGAGGTTCGTCGTGGACCGGAGCGCCGTCGACGTGGAGGATGTCGAAGAAGAACGCAGCGAGGCCGTCACCTCGCCCCGCCCCGAACTCCACGCCGTCCCGCGGTCGGCACCGAAGTCTCCTGCCGTGTCCTGGAAGCGGCGCGGCGACCCGTCGTCCGTCAACCCCATCGCCTCGCCGTCGAGCACGAGGTCGCCTCCCGGCAGGGAGTGGACCACCTCGACCACGCCGGGCAGACGCCCCGTGACGTCGTTCAGGTTGTGGGTGAACAACGACACCTCGTTCGCGCTGCGGTGGGCCTGGAGGCGGATGCCGTCGAGCTACCAGTCGACCTGTGCGGTGCCCGCAGCCGACATCGCTTCGGCGACGGAACTGCCGGGGCTGGCCAGCATCGGTTGGACGGGACGCGACGGCACGAGAGTGACCGCGTCGAGCGCTGGTGCACCGCCCGTGAGAGCAGCCCGTGCAGCCGCGCCGAGATCTCCGGCCATCATCGCCGCACGTCGGACGGAGGCGACCGGCACTCCGGCAGCAGCGGCGATCGCCGTGGTCAGCACCCCGGCCAGGGCACCCTGGCGCAGTTCGCCGCCGAGAATGCCGCGCACGAGTCGCTGCTCACGGTCGGTCGCCCGCCCGAGGACGTCGATGAGCGCAGACCGCCGGGCAGTCCCGACACCCTCACCGGCCATCGCGGCGAGACGTCGCAGGGCGTCGTCCACCTCTGCAATCTGCAGCGTCGGCTCGACGGCGGGCGACGCCCGGACCTCGACCAGCGTCGCCCAGCCGACCCCGATCCGCCCGAGCGGCGTGGTCCCGACGAGGAACGATGCAGCAGGAACGACTTCATCGGGTCGGAGCCGTCGCAGGACATCGGCCAGTACCGCCACCTTCTCGTTCCGCTTGGTGGTCGCTCCGACCGCATCGGAGGCGGCGGCCAGTTCATCGAAAAGCACGCCGCCCAGTCTGCCCGCTCCTGGGATCTGCCAACCGCCCGTGTCCGCATCGGTCACCTCCCGGTGACTACGGTGAAGTGTGTCGCCCGGCAACGGTGCCGGGCGTGTCGATGCATCGGGGGATGCGTCGGCGACACGACATGTTCCCTGGGGGAAACATCACATGACCGACACGATCGATCGACCCGACACGACGGACGGGGATCGAATCCTCGATCACCTCGTCGTCCGCTTCGCCGGCGACTCCGGCGACGGAATGCAACTGACCGGCGATCGCTTCACCTCGGTGAGCGCATCGTTCGGCAACGACCTCTCCACGCTGCCCGACTTCCCCGCCGAGATCCGCGCCCCCGCCGGCACGGTCAACGGCGTCTCGGCGTTCCAGGTGAACATCGCCGACCACGACATCACCACGCCAGGCGACGAGCCGACGGTACTCGTGGCGATGAACGCTGCCGCACTCAAGGCCGACCTCCACCGACTCCAGCCGGGTGGGACGTTGATCGTGAACAAGGACTCGTTCGGCGAACGCGACCTCGAGAAGGCCGGGTACGCCACCGACTCGGGCCCCAACGGCGAACTGGTCAGCCCACTCGACGACGGCTCCCTCGATGGCTACAGGGTGATCGAGGTGCCGATGACCACACTCACGTTGGAGGTGTGCGAGCCGCTCGGCGTCAAGGCTCGCGACGCCGAGAGATCGAAGAACTTCTTCGCACTCGGACTCGTGTCGTGGATGTACACCCGCCCGACCGAGCCGACCGAGGAGTGGATCGACGAGAAATTCGCGAAGAACGAACAGGTCGCCGCGGCGAACAAGGCGGCGTTCCGCGCCGGCTTCAACTTCGGCGAGACCACCGAAGCGGTCGGCCATCGCTACGAAGTCCGTCCGGCCACGTTGCCGGCGGGCGAGTACACGAGCATCACCGGCAACACGGCGCTCGCATGGGGTCTGATCGCCGCCGGTCAACTCGCGAAACTGCCGATCACCCTCGGGTCGTACCCGATCACGCCGGCCTCCGACATCCTCCACGAACTCTCCAAGCACAAGCAGTTCGGCGTACGCACCGTGCAGGCCGAGGACGAGATCGCAGCGGTCGGAGTCGCGCTCGGCGCCGCGTTCGCCGGACACCTCGGCATCACCACCACGAGCGGTCCGGGCGTGGCACTCAAGAGCGAGACGATCTCGCTCGGTGTCGCGATCGAACTGCCGTTGCTGATCATCGACATCCAGCGTGGCGGACCGTCGACCGGCCTGCCGACCAAGACCGAGGCGTCCGATCTGAACATGGCGCTCTACGGACGCCACGGCGAATCCCCGCTCCCCGTCGTCGCCTCCTACTCCCCCGCCCACTGCTTCCACGCCGCGATCGAAGCGGCACGCATCGCGTTGAAGTACCGCACACCGGTGATCCTGCTCTCCGACGGCTACCTCGCCAACGGCTCCGAACCGTGGAAGTTGCCCGACATCGAATCGCTGCCGGACATCTCGGTGCCGTTCGCCACGGAGATGAACCACGTCGGGGCGAACGGCGACGGCGAACCCGTCGACGAGTTCTGGCCCTACCTGCGCGACGAGAACCTGGCCCGCCCGTGGGCGATCCCCGGCACGCCCGCGTTGATGCACCGCGTCGGTGGGCTGGAGAAAAAGGACGGCACCGGCAACATCGACTACACGCCCGAGAACCACGAACTGATGACCGAACTGCGTGCTGCGAAGGTCGCCATGGTCGCTCAGGACATCCCGCCGACCGTGGTCGAAGGCGACGTCGATGCCGACGTGCTCGTGCTCGGATGGGGTTCCACGTGGGCGGCGATCGATGCCGCCGTGCAACGCCGTCGGCGAGCCGGCGTCAAGGTGGCCAAGGCCCACATCATCCACCTCAGCCCCCTCCCACCCGACCTCGGCGACCTGCTGCGGAAGTACAAGCGGGTGATCCTGCCCGAACTCAATCGCGGTCAACTCGCACATCATCTGCGCGGCACGTTCCTCGTCGACATCACGCCTCTGTCGAAGGTGCAGGGCCTGCCGTTCAAGTCACGGGAGATCGAGGCGGCCATCGACGATGCCGTTGCGAGTCTGAAGTCCACAGAACAGCCCGAGCAGAACGGAGCAGCATCATGAGCACAGCGCAGGTCGCCGTCACCACGAAGAAGGACTGGACCAGCGACCAGGAGGTGCGCGGGTGCCCGGGCTGCGGCGACTACGGCATCCTGCTCGCGGTCCAGCAGTTGATGCCGTCGCTCGGCGTCGCCCCCGAGAACACCGTGTTCGTGTCCGGGATCGGCTGCTCCAGCCGGTTCCCGTACTACATGAACACCTACGGCATGCACTCCATCCACGGGCGCGCTCCGGCCATCGCCACGGGCGTCAAGACCGCACGCCCCGACCTCGACGTGTGGGTGATCACCGGCGACGGCGACGGGCTCTCGATCGGTGGCAACCACCTGATCCACGCGCTGCGACGCAACGTCAATCTGAACATCCTGATGTTCAACAACCGGATCTACGGCCTGACGAAGGGCCAATACTCACCCACGTCGCAGGTCGGCAAGGTCACCAAGTCCACACCGATGGGCTCGGTCGACGCACCGTTCAATCCACTCTCGGTCGCCTTGGGAGCCGAGGCCACCTTCGTCGCCCGAACCCACGACCTGGATCGCAAGCACATGCAGGAGGTCTTCCGGGCCGCGCATGCGCACCAGGGAGCGTCGTTCGTGGAGATCTACCAGAACTGCAACGTCTTCAACGACGGCCAGTTCAACGACATCACGAAGAAGGACAGCCGCGAGGAGATGATGATCGACCTCGTGCACGGCGAACCGATCACCTTCGGGGTGGACCGTTCGCGTGGCGTGATGCAGGGCAGCGACGGATTCCTCAAACTCGTCGACGTCGCCGAGGTGGGGATGGAGAACATCCTGGTCCACGACGCACAGGCGGATCGCCCGTCGCTCGCATTCGCTCTCGCCCGTCTGAACGACGACGATCACTCGCCCACGCCGTTCGGCGTCTTCCGAGACGTCGAACGCTCGGAGTACTCCCAGGCGGTGAGCGACCAGGTGGTGGCCGCCAGTGACGCCAAGGGCCCCGGCGACCTCCACGCGCTCCTCGCCTCCAACGGCACCTGGACCGTCACCTGACCTGACCCACGGGACCATCGACGGGAGCCGGCGGGTCGGTGGTACCACTCCCGTCCGGCCAGGTCACCGACCCTGCGGTGCGGGATCGTCGACGGGTCAGGCGATGCGGGCGCCGCTCGACGAATCGAACAACTGCGGGCGGTCGACACGAAGGCGCACCGGCGAGTCGATCTCCTCGGCCGTCGCTGTCCCTGCGGCCGTGACGAGTTGCCCGGCCCATCGGCACAGCAGACCACCGACCGCCCCCGGAACGATCCGCAACAGCGTCGCTTCGGCCTCACCACGATCGTCACGGACGAGGCCGGCGGTGCGGACACCCAACGTGACCTCTCCGCCGACGTGGGGAGCGAGCGCCGGGGACCAGGCACGCAGACGCACTGCCCCGTCTGCCGACAGCCAGAAGCCGCCGCCGTCAGCGCTGACCTCGACGCGCAGTCGCCAGAGCGGTCCCGTGGCCGATGCGATGTCCACCGAGGCCGGCTCGTCGTGGACCTCGGAGGGAGTTCCCGTCTGGACGACCGACGCCGGCGAACCGTCGAGCACGATCAGCAGCGATGCGAGTGACAGCGCGTCGGCCGGGTCGTTGGTGGCCATCAGGGTCGTCACGCGATATCCAGCCTGCAGCATGCGGATCTCGCGTCGCATCCGTTGACGGAGGTGTTCGTCGAGCGGGGCGAACGGTTCGTCGAGCAGCAGCACGCGCGGGGTGCGCACCATCGTCCGTGCGATCTGCACCAGTTGCTGTTCTCCGCGCGACAAGGTTGCCGGGTTCCGTTCGAGGAGGTGCTCGATGTGCATGGCACGCGCCTCGGCGCCGACCCGCTCCCGGATCGACGCTGCTGCCTGCCGACGGAGTTCGAGTGGGAACTGCACGTTGCGACGCACGTTGCGCGTCGGGAGCAGGGCGGCCGATTGGAAGACGAAACCGACGTCGCGTTCGGCGGTCCTCGTCGGTGACATGTCGACGCCGTCGAACTCGACCCGACCGCGCGACGGGGTCTCCAGTCCGGCGATCGTGCGAAGGAGCGTGGACTTCCCCGTTCCGGACGGACCGATCACCGCAGCGAAGGCGCCGTCAGGGATCTCCAGGTTCACACCGTCGAGCACCTCGCTGCGACCGACGGACGTCGTGAGGTCGTGAAGTGACACCGCAGCCATCGCCCGCTCAGTCTCTCACGCTCCCAGAACCCATCCTTCCTCACCCACGACGGTCTCCTCGGCCCCGATCGGCACGTCGGGCGAGAGACTCGCCACCAGGTCGATCGAGGAGAGATGCCGGGCAACCGCGATGACCTGGCGCTCGTCGCGGACTCTCGCCTCCCACATGTCGTGTGAATCGTCACCCAAGACGGTCGAGGAGTCGACGAGGGTCGGCCAGACCTCGACCAGCACGACGTCGGCGTCCGGCGGACGGAGCCCGCACGTGAGCGGCCACACATCGACCGAACGCCCCGATGCGACGATCCGGTCCAGCAGCCGGGACATCGCGGCGATGCCGACCAGGCTCTGGCTCCCGACCGCACCGGCTCCGAGCAACTGCCACGCCGAGAACGGCCGCGTGCCGCGACGCCGCAACTCGACCTCGATCGTGCGCCACTCGGGCAGCGGATCGCTGGGAACCTTCGTCGACGTGAGATGGCTCGATGCCTTCGAAGGGTGACATCCCCAGAACGGTCCCGGGCCGGGCGACATCTGTTCGTTCAGTTCACCTGCGACCTCGAACCGGTTGTTGGCATTGCGCTCGTCGTCGACGATCACCGCTGCCAGCAACTTCCACATCGCCGCCCACGGAATGCCGGTCAGCCCGAGCGCTTCAGCCGTGCCGGCCGGGAACCCGAGCGAGAAGTCCACGCCGATGAGGCACCGTCCGGGCCCCGACGCCAGCTCTGCCAGCAGAGCGCAGGCTGCGCTGCGTGTCGGAGGATTGGTCGTGCGGATGCCACCCGGCGCCTCGTGCAGTTCGGCGATCCAGATCGAATCCCTCCCGGTCTTGGGCGTCGAATTGGCGCTCCAGTCCACGACGACGATCCGCTCGAACAACGGTGCGTCACCCATCGATCCTCGTCAGTCGAGCGTGGCGATGAGTTCGACGAATGCGTCGCCGTACTTGTCGAGCTTGGCGGGCCCGACACCGGAGATGCGAGCGAGGTCGTGCTTGGTCGTGGGTGCGGTGCGGGCGATGGCGGCGAGGGTCTTGTTGTCGAACACCACGTACGCCGGTTTGCCGGCCGCCAACTCCGTGCGCAGGGTCTTGAGGCGATCGAACCTGGCGGATGCAGCAGCGTCGAGGTCGGCGGTGGGGTCGGACTTCCTCGCTGCTGCGGCCGGTGACGACGTGACGGGGGTGGGACGGTGCGACGAGATGATCCGCTCGGGCGACGGCTCGTTCGTGAGTTCCTCCACGAACGGGCTCGGTGTCGGCCCCGTGACGATGGTGGCATGGGTGCTCGCTCGGGTGATGGCGACGTGGAACAGGCGACGTTCCTCTTCCACGTCTTCCGCGAGTCGGTGCGGATACTGCTCGGCGTCAGCGTGATGAACCACGACGTGTGGCCACTCCTGGCCCTTCACCCGGTGCACGGTCGACAGCATGACGCCGTCGGACGATCGAGTCGACGTGAGTGCGGTCCGCAGCCACGATTCGAAGGTGGCCACGTCGTCGTGGAGCGCCGACAGGTGCTTCAGTGCGGTGAGATCGTCGCCCTGTGCCGACCGGTTCATGCCACGCCGGGTGGCATCGAGGCCGGCCACCGAGCCCGCGAGGCCGATCTCGTCGACCAGCGCGATCACCACGTCGGAAGTGGGTGCTCCGCTCTGCACCAGCTTCTGCATGGTCTGGATGTCGGCGGCGTACTCCATCAACCGGTCCACGTCGCGCTCGTTGTTCAGGCGACCCGCCAGCTTGAACATGTCGACCACCGTCCCCTGCTCGGAGATCCACGACGTGATCCTCGGGTGGAACGATCTCGACGGGCGACGCAGTGACTCGGTGATGTCGCCGGGGAGGAACCGTCCGCGTTCGTCGGTCGATGCGATGCGCAGCCAGGCGAGGACACTGCGCACCGATGTGCGGTCGCAGAACTCCGCTCCGACACCACCACTGACGGGGATGCCCTCGCCGACCAGCGCGACCTGGACCGGCGCGAGCACCGCATTCACGCGGGCGAGCACGGCCACGTCACGGGTCGATGCTCCCGATGCGAG
>JBBSOH010000120.1:0-10837 GCA_038259945.1 Acidimicrobiales bacterium | reverse complement strand
CAGGCGTCGCCGGCTGCGCGCCAGTCGTGCTCGGCACCGGTCTCGGTCTCGTCCGTCTGCGTGCTCATGTCACCGATCATCGTTGCGATATGTCGGCGAGTCCTGAGGACTTCGTGGGGATCGGATGAGGACGAGGACATCTCAGCAAACCTTCAGCGTTCCCCCAAGACTTCGCTGCGTCGGTCGGGGAAGGTGATGGCACCGAACACCCGACGAGCCCACCCGCTGGGCCACACGAGGAACAGGAAACAGCCATGACCGACACCCAAGCCCCACCCGCCGACAACGGCGTGAACGTCGCCCACCTCCTCGGCGCACGCGAGCACCTCACCGAGGCTCCCGAAGCTGCCGAGTTCCAGTTTCGAGCGCACTGTGACTGGGTGAACGGGACGCACAGTCGGACCGTGATCGACAGCTACTCGGGCCTCGGCGCAGAGCACATGCACCGTCAATCCTTTGCGATCGAGGCCGACCATCCGGAGGTGTTCGCGTCGCAGGACAACGGTGCCTCGCCGCCCGAGATCGCCCTGGCCGCATTGGCGTCGTGTCTGACCGCCGGGATCGCGAGTGTCGCCACGAACCGCGGAGTGCAACTCCGATCGGTCTCGGCCAAGGTGGAGGGTGACATCGACATCCAGGGCATCCTCGGCATCGACGGCGATGTCCGCAACGGGTTCAACGACATCCGGGTGACCTACGACATCGATGCAGATGCGTCGAAGGCCGACATCGAGGCGATCGTCGCTCAGTCCCAGAAGCGTTCGGCCGTTTTCGACATCATCACCAACCCCACCAACGTGACCGTCGAGGTTCTCTGACGGTCCGTCCGCCTGCGAGCCGATCCGGGCGGAGCGAGTCGTGATGCACACCACCGTGGTCGTCATCGGCGCCGGGCAGGCGGGCCTGGCAATGAGCCACCAGCTCACTGCCGCCTCGATCGACCACGTCGTGTTGGAACGCAACGAGGTCGCCCACTCGTGGCGCACCGAGCGGTGGGACTCGCTTCGCCTGCTCACGCCGAACTGGATGACCCGTCTCCCTGGACACCGGTACCAGGGTGACGATCCCGACGGCTACATGACGAGCGCCGACGTCGTCGAGTACCTCGACGACTACCAGCGGGCTTTCTCGGCGCCGGTGGTCAGCCACACAGCTGTCGAACGTGTCGTCGCTCGCGCTGCGGGTTTCGACGTGCACACGGATCACGGAACGTGGGCCACCGATGCCGTCGTCGTTGCGACCGGAGCGTGCAGCCGGCCTTGCGTCCCAGACGTCGCCGCGTCCCTCCCGGCCGCAATTCGACAGCTCACCGCACTGGAGTACCGACGACCCGACCAACTGGGCGAGGGTGGTGTGCTCGTCGTCGGCGCCTCGGCATCCGGCGCGCAGATCGCCGACGAACTCCAACGCAACGGTCGTCAGGTGACGTTGGCGGTCGGTGAGCACGTCCGGCTGCCACGCACCTACCGTGGACGCGACATCCACTGGTGGATGGATGCCATCGGTCAACTGGACGAGCGCTACGACGAGGTGGCCGACATCGACCGTGCCCGCCGACTGGCGTCGTTGCAGCTGATCGGCAGCCCCGAGCGACGAACACTCGACCTGAATGCGCTCATCACCGGCGGCGTGGACGTGGTCGGCAAGCTGGCGCGCATCGTCGGGCAGACCGCTCAGTTCAGTGGCGGGCTCGCCAACCTCGTCGCGAACTCCGACCTCAAGCAGAATCGCCTCCTGAACCGGATCGACGAATTCATCGCGGAAACGGGCGAGCGATGCGACCTCGACGAGCCGTGGCGACCCACAGCCACACGACTCGCCACCGTGCCGACAGAGCTGTCGTTGTCACGGTTCGAGACGGTTGTCTGGGCAACGGGGTACCGCCCGACGTACCCGTGGTTGGACGCCGCCGCGTTCGACCGGCGCCAGCGGATCATCCACGACGGCGGGATCAGCGCGATTGCGGGGATGTACTTCCTCGGACTCCCCTTCATGCGGCGGCGCAAATCGAGCTTCATCGACGGCGTCGGACCGGACGCGACCGAACTCGTTCTCCATCTGCGCACGTACCTCGATCAGCGCCGCTGAGAGCGGCAGTCGAGCAGGTGCCATGTCCCGCCTCACGGATCGATGGGGCGGGCGAGCAGCGCGTTCCGCGCACGGTCGACGATCTCTGACAGCGGCCGGGCCGCGCCGACGGCGCGCAGCTCCTCACTGTGAGCCGAGCCGAGTTTCACCGGCAGTAGATCACGGGTCTCGAAGACGACCGCACGCAGGGACGACATGGACGGCGGTGCGCCCAAGGTGGCGTGCGCCTCGATCGCACCGACCACCTCAGCGGCGATCTCGGGCTGACCGATGCGGTCGAGCGCGATCATGCACCGCGACAGCGTGTGCCACTGTTGGGACCATTCGCCGGCTCGATACCACAGGTCGACGGTCTCGGCGAGACTCGCGCACCCTTCGACGAGGTCGCCGCGGAGCACGAGCAGCCCTGCCGCCTCGGTGCGGGCGAACGCTCCCATCCATCGGTTGCCGGCCGATCGTGCCAGTTCGTCGGCCGTCGCGAACGCCTGCAGCGCGACGTCGTCGCTCGCGGCGGCAAAGCCGTCGGCGACCCAGGCCGATGCGAGGTCGGTCGGACTTCCCGTCGTCGTCCCGGCCTCGCGAGCTCGCTCGGCCATCGATCGGGCAGCATCGTGTTCCCCGACCGAACTCAGTGAGACCGACGACATGTAGCAGGCGTGTGCAAGGCGCGAACGATTGCCGGACTCTTGTGCGAGTTCGATCATGCGGGCCCCTTCTTCCATGCCCTCGTCGTCACCGCCAACGGTCCAGAGCACGTTTGCGAGCACTCGTTCGATCACTCCAGACGGGACTGCTCCGCTCGCCTCCTCCTCACGGCGAGCCGCACGAGCGAGATCCAGTGCGGTGTCGTACTCACCGCGCACCCACGCTCCGTACGCCTGGATCGCTGTCATCAACGGACGCACGGGATGACCGTCACCTTCCGGGAGGAGCGCTGCGGCCCCAGCCCAGGCGAACAGCTCATAACGCAACGCCCGCATCGCGTACTCACGGATCGAACCGATCAGGCCGAACAGTCCGTCGAGATCGAGGATCTGCGCCGAGAAGCGTTGCGCAGCGCGGAGGTCTGCGAACGCAGCGTCGGCCCGCGACACGGCGCGCAACTCGTCGGAGGTCTGCACGTCGTGTTCGACCGATCGCGCCAGCATGGCGAAATGGTCGGCGTGTGCGGTGAACAACTCGACGCGCTGATTGTCACCCAATCGGTCCCTGCCGTACTCCCGAAGTGTCTCCAGGAGTTCATACCGCGTGCCGCCACTCGCTGGTCGACGCACGGCGAGCATCGAACGCTCGGTGAGTCGCGTCAGCAGGTCGAGCACGTCTCCGCCACGGCACACCGACTCTGCCGCATCGAGGTCGAACTGGCCGGCGAACACGGCCAGCGAACCGAACAACCGTTGCTCGTCGTCGCCGAGGAGATCGTACGACCAGCTGATCGCGTCGTGCAGTGTGCGATGCCGTGGATCAGCACCGCGGCGGACCCCCTTCAACAAACGGAACCGTTCGTCGAGACGTGCCGCGATCTCCGTGACATCGATCGCGCGAGCTCGCGCAGCGGCCAGCTCGATGGCGAGCGGAATGCCGTCCAGCCGTCGGCAGATCTCGATCACCGCTGGAGTTGTGGTCGCATCGAGGACGAAGTGGGGGTCCGCCGCCTGTGCCCGCTCGACGAACAACGCCACGGCCGGAGCCGCCGAGACGTCGAACTTCGCAACGTTCGCACCGCCGTCGATCGGCAACGGTTCCACCGTCGACACGTGCTCACCGGCGACGAACAACGGCTCGCGACTCGTCGCAACGATCGATACGCCCGGCGCCGCACGCATGATCCGGTTCACCAGCTCCGCAACGGACTCGACCAGGTGCTCACAGTTGTCGAGCAACAACAACGTGTTGCGCGGTCGGAGCATGTCGACGATGGCATCTTCGATCGACCCCCGCTGTCGGGTGTTCACGTCGAGCGCCGTGGCGAATGCGTCGAGTGTCGCCCCCTCGTCGAGAACCGTCACCAACTCGACCGGGAAGACGCCGTCGACATAGTTCGCTGCAATGGTTCGTGCGAGCTCGAAGGCAACCGAGGTCTTGCCCACTCCGCCGGTCCCGACCAACGTCACCAACCGATGCTTCGCCACCTCACCCACGAGCGATTCGAGCAGGGTCGCTCGACCGATGAGACCCTGTACGGCAACCGGGAGACTCGGTGCGGTGCCGTCGACCGAGTCGACGCTGCCGCCGCCCGGATCCGCTTCGTCGACGGTGTGAACGTCGGCGACGAATTCATAGCCCTTGCCGTGGACTGTTCGAATGACTCGCTGGGCGGCCCCGTTGTCCCCGACGGCCTGGCGCACCGACTTGATCTGCGTCGTCAAGGCCGACTCGCTCACGAACCGGTCGCCCCACACTTCGTCGAGCAACTGTTCCTTGCGGACCACCTCGCCCCGCCGCTCGACGAGACAACAGAGCAGATCGAAGGCTTGGGGCTCCACACCCACGACCCGACCATCGCGGCGAAGCACGACGCGGCCCACGTCCAACTCGCAGTTCGCAAACCGAAGAATCACCTGCCGAACCTTTCACCGCATCGTCGGCTCAGTCTGTCAGAGACGCCGCAACGAGCGCAGCGAGATCCCCACTCGCTCGACCGTCGCTCCGGTCACCCGTTGCAGTCACCGACGCGACGCCACCTCGACTCGGTCGACAGTGAGCGCCGCGGCCAGTTCCGGGCGACCCGAGACTCCGAGCTTCGTGTACACGTTCTGCAGGTGGTTACTGACGGTGCGGACGGACAGATGCATCCGGTCGGCGATCTCCTGACTCGGCAGGCCGGTGGCGGCCAGCATCGCGACGTCTCGTTCACGTTTCGTGAGGGGAACCACCAGGTCGACGGCCAGAAGATCGTCCGAGCGTGCACCTTGCGTCAGTTCCGCTGTTGCTCGCGATCGGCCGGCCAGACCGTTGGCGCGACGCTGGTCTCCGTCGGCTCGCGCGCGATCGGCGGCGAGGCGGAGCGATTCGGCGGCGACGAGGTGGCATCCCATCGACTCGAATGCATCGGCCGCCGACAGCAGGCCCTCGACGCTGCGCCCGGCCCGGGCTCTCGTGTCGATCGCTCGCGCGGCCACGAGTGTTCCATCGCATCGTTCGGCGAGTGCCTCGATCCGATCGACCACCTCGGATGCCCCTCCGATCCGAGCGATCTCGTGCAGCAGCCACGCTTCGGTGGTGACATGTCCGGTGTCGGCAGCGAGGTCGGCGCCTGCACGGAGGAGTCCGATCGCCTCCAGCCGGCGACCCTGGGCGACCAGCACCCATGCAGGTCCGAGGCACCGCTCGGGCAGGAGGAATCCGAAGCGGCCCGTCACCGACGCCAGTTCGACGAGAGCCTGATGGGCCGTGACCATGTCGCCCGCCAGCGCCGTCGACGCCGCCAGCCCGGCGAGAGCCATCGATCGCGGCCCGCGCCAACCAGCCGATCCGGCGACCGCCGCCGACTCCCGACACCAGCGTTCGCCCGACATCGGTTGGCCCCGGATCAGTGCGATCCGCGAGAGGTTGAGTGCGAACCAGGTCTGTCCCGGCAGCGAACCGGCGTCAACCGAACCTTCGTACCCGGCCTGAGCGAGGGTCTCGGCATCATCGAGGGACCCGTGCTCCTGCAGCGCCAGACACAGCGTGATGAGATGAGTGTCGAGGCTCGTGAGTCCGATGTCATCGCCGAGTCGAGAGTGGCGGGCGTAGGCGACGTGAGCGAGATCGATCGCCTCTTCGGTCCTGCCGGTGAGCGCGAGTGCAGGCACGCCGGGCGTCGCCCACATGATCTGGGCGCGCGCCGCATCGGCATCGAGTTCGCTCGTCGCATCGACCGCCGCTGCACCACTGCGGTGCCCCTCGAGGCCCTCGAGGATCCGCAACGCCTCCGCTGGTTGCCCGTCGTAGACGTGCAGGAGCGCCCGCCGACTCACCAACTCGTCGCGCAGCGACTCGTTCCCGTCGCCGAGCAGTCGTGGCGCAGCTTCGTCGGTGATCCGGCGGGCCCGCTCCGGTTCGAGCAGGCCGAACAGCAGGTTCGTCCCGCGCTGCCCGACGAGACGGAGCACGTCGGCCGGTGTGCCGACCATGTCGTCGGCGGCCGCGAGCACGGCTTCGGCTTCGTCCCAGCCGCCGGTCTCGTACAAGGCCTCTCCGAGCAGGATCGCCGCGCGCATCGTCGGCCGTGCGGCGTGAACGGCCCGAGCGAGCGGCAGGGTCAGCGTGAAGTCGCCGGCATGGCGAGCCAGCGCCGCGGCTGCCTCCGCCAGATCCGGGTCGATGGGGTCTCCGGCTTCGAGCTGCCATGCGGCCACTCGCAGGATGTCGGCAGGTCGACGGCCCTCCCACGAATCGACGTGACCGGCGTGGATTCGCAGGATCGCTCGGGTCCTCAACGTCGAGATGGACGCCCGCACGGTGTCGATCAACAGCGGGTGTGCGAGCGCCACCGTTTCCGAGCTCCACCCGGAGTGCGATCGCACCGTGACGAGCCCTTCGCCTTCGAGCGCTTCGAGCACGTCTGCGCCGAACCGGCTGATCATCAAGGAAAGTTCCGACGGTCCGACGACGGCGAGCAGTTCGAGCACGACACGCTCCTCGCCGACCACGGCGGCCACGCGGTGGTGCAGCAGTTCGGCTGCGCGGTGCCGAGTGGGCAGGGCTCCGGTCAGCGACCACACGCCGTCGATCTGTGTCAACACGCCGTCGGTCTCGGCGGCGCGCGCCAACTCCCGCAGCAACAACGGATTGCCTCCACTCGACACGCGCAACGCACGCTCCGTGCGTCCTTCGATCGGCCCGTCGAGACCGAGGCGGAGAAGGCGGTCGACCATGTCGTCCTCGAGCGGACCCAGATCCACCCGCAACAACCGGCCACCCCGCCAGAGTGTCTGGAGTGCGTCGGGTCGGGGCTCGTCCGAGCGCTCGGTCACGACGAGGGCCGCACGGTCCTCTGCCACGAGTTGGGCCAACAGCGTCAGCGACACGGCGTCGAGGAGGTGTGCATCGTCCACCATGAGGACGAGCCGGCCGTTGCCTTCGCCGAGAACGTTGCGCGCCTGCGCCAGGAGCCGGGTCGGATCGAGTGATCCGTCGGAGGTGGCAGCGAGGATGACGTCGGGTGCCAGCAGGTGGGCGAGTGCGCCGAGGGGTACGGACGCCGATGTCGAGTCGGCGGTCGCCCGAGCGACCCGCACACCGGAACACTCGATCTCCGAGATGAGTTCGTCGGCGAACCGCGATCGGCCCACTCCGGCGGCACCGACGATCACGACCCCGTTCATCCCCGGATCGAGAACCGCCGTGCGAGCCGCCGCCAGCTCCGCGTGTCGACCGACGAACGGCCACCTCTCGACCCTCGGTTGGTGTTCGGACCGAACCAGCATGCTTCCAACCTTCCTGACCGGACAGTAGTGGTGCGGGTCGAGCCCGTGAGAGGAATAGGTATCCGATGCTCAGGTCGGTGGCGGACACGTGCTGCACACTCGACAACACGACGTGGATGGCCGTGTGCCGGCGAGGAGACGAGAGAGATGGATCTTTCGAGGCAGAACCGAGGACAGAACGACGACCCGTCCGATCGGCCGAGAGCGTCACCGGCGATCGAAGGGCCGGATGACGTGCTGTATCCGCCGATCTCAGGTGTGTCGATCGAGGTCTACGTGTCGATCCTGCGGTCGCTCGCCGACGTCGGTTACGACGCCACGAAAGGACCGGAACTCGCAGCGCTCGAAGGGATCGGTGAGGAGGACTGGGATGCCGCCATTGCGGGGTGGAACGCACGGATGCACGACGAACCTGCGGCTGCCCATCGCTTCAACGTTCTCTACACGCAGCGCTGACACGCGCGCCGCTGCGAATGAGTACCGCTTACTCAGGTGGTGACTCGGCGATGTGGGCAATGTGGTTCACGTGCCCGATCGGGCACACACGAACTCGCGTGGGCACCAGCGTGAACACTCGAACAATGAGACAGGGAACCACATCATGATCAGGTCACACCACCACAGATCGCTCCGAGCGCTTGCCATCGCCGTCCTTCCACTCGTTCTGCTCGCCACGGCATGCGGCTCCGACGACGGCGAAGATCAGCCTGCCGACAACGAAGCGCCGAGCGACGACGCACCCGCCGACGACGACGCACCCGCCGACGAGGGAGCGAACGCCGACGTGGAGGCGTACTGCACCCAGGTCGACGAGTTCGTGGACGCGATGAACGACCTGCTGGCCGACCCGGCGAGCGGCGACGCCGCTGCGTTGTCCACCCAAGGTCAGGACCTCGCCGCGGCAGCGACCGAACTGGCTGGTTCGATCGACTCGACGGACACCGCACGCCTGCAGGAGTGCACCGAGGCGCTCAACTCGATCGCAGGCTGAACGGGAGGGCGGCACCGCCGAGCCGAACCGGACTCGTGTCCGTTCGGCTCGGCTGGGTCCGCGGCGTCAGACGCGGCGCCGGGTGACCATGGCCACCGTGGCGGCGATCAGCAGCAGTGCGAGTGAGGCGGTGACGCCGACCGTCGTGACGGCATGCGGCGTGGTCTCGAGTGTTCCGATGTTGCCGACGGCGACGCTGACCGGAAGGTCGCCGATGTCGGCGAGCGACGTGATCCACAACCATGTGGCGACACCGAGACCACCGGCAGCGAGGCCGAGTCCGTAGGTGCGCACCGACAGGAACCCGACCACACCGGTCACGACGAGCAGGCCGAGTTGCACCAGGCGCCCGGCGAAGAACTCCTTCGGGATGCCGATGGTGCCGAGGTTCGCGTCGAGGGGTGCGCCGTTCAACGTGATCAGCGGACCGGCGGCAAGCACGACTGCTGCGAGCGCTCCCACGGCTGCGATCCACGGGTTGAGACCACCTCGACCACCCGTTCCCGCCATCCGCAGCGACACCAGGAACACCACCAGGCCGAGGAGGCCGATCGCGAGGATCAAGAAGTACCCGAGGTCGCGGGTGACCGACAGCGTGAAGGCGGTGACCTCGTTGGCATTCGCTGTCACGCCTTCGGCCGCGTGGATCGGCGCCTCCACCAGTCCGAGCGTGACGGCAGCCCAGCCGGCCATCGACAATCCGGCTCCGCCGGCGAGCCCTGCACCCCAGCGCAGTCCGAAGCAGCTCAGGAGTCCGCCGATCAGCATCAGCGCCGCACCGATGAAACCGGCGACGGCGAGGTTGGTCCCGAAGTCGTCCAGCGCCCGGATTCCGACGATGATTCCGTCGACGGGTCGTGTCGTGCGGATGTCCGTCACGTCGGCGACGCTCGCCATCAGCGTTGCCACCATGGCGAGAAAGGCGAAGACGAACGACGCCCGCAATCGGAATCCATCCGCCGCCGGCCGGAGTTCGTCGCCGTCGGACCCGCCGTCGAAGAGCCCGCCTGAGTGGGTGACTGCCATCTCCGCAGTCGATCCGACTCCGCCCGGCCCGCTCGGCGCGAACTCGTCCGTGACACCGAGCCCCTCGCCGGAGTCACCGACGGTGGGCATCGTGGTGGTCGCTTCGTAGGTGGGCGGATCGAGGGCCGGCGCGGCGTCCATCGGCGCGTACGGGACCGAGTCGAGGCTGTTCCGAGGAGTCGTCGGAGAGTTCGGCAGGATCGCCATCGCCTCCGTTGCCGGCAATCCGTCGGCTGCGTCGTCTCGACGCTCCAGCGGCGGTGACGCAGCGATGACCTCGATCGGCTCCGTCCAAGGGAGTTCGCTGCCGGAGACATCGTCAGCGACGAGGTCGTCGTCCGTCGGCTCGGGCGCACCGCCCCCCGCTGCCCACCAGGCGGCATCGTCGTCGCCGAAGGGAGGCGCCGCGAGGTCGGGGAGCGCACCCCGGTGCTTCGGCGCGGACGCAGGTTCGGGCTGCGCCGGAGGTGCAACCGTCTCGCTCTCGAGCACGGCACCGGACCCGGTGGCCCCGCCGGTCTCGACGGTCACGTCATCCTCCACATCATTCTCGAGCGCGCTTCGGTCGCTGCGTTCGTCGCCTGAAGCAGCGTCGGGTCCCACGGCCGGCGTGTCGGCACCGTCACCGATCGCCTCGGCCTCGATCACATCGAGGGCTCCGGTCGAATCGGTCACGCCGTCGAGCGACTCGCCGCACTCGTGGCAGAACCTCTGACCGTCGCCCACGGCGACGTTGCAGACATGGCAACGCATTGGTGTGACTGTACGAGATCGAGCACGCTGTTCGGTGGCGACGGGGTTCGGCAGCCCGTCACGGATCGATCGAACGATGGAGCCGACGCAATTGCGAGGCGACGTACGGTCGGGCTCGACGTTGCCCACCCCGCTCGTCGATCGTCTGCTGGAGCGAGGTCAGCACGGTGACCAGCCTGACCCTGTCGGGTGACCACCCGAGACCCTCGCATTCGTCGGCCCACTCGGCGGGCGTGCGATGACCGCGTCGACCGTTGCAGCGCTTGCACGCCGCCACCTCGTTCTCGATCCAACTCGGACCGCCCTTGATCCGGGGCACGACGTGTTCGGTTGTCGCTTCGACCAGGCCGGTTCCGACCTCGCGAGCACACCACACGCACAACGGTCCGTCGCGGTCGAGGATCACCTCCATCCGCGATCGTCGATCGAGACGACTGCCCGATGTGCGCGGCGACGTGGATCGTCGGCGTGAGCGTCGTTCGGAGTGGCCGGTCACAGCGACATCACGGGAGAATGCTCACATGAGCGGACGGTTCGCGCCATCTCCGACGGGCACATTGCACCT
>JBBSOH010000119.1:0-10863 GCA_038259945.1 Acidimicrobiales bacterium | reverse complement strand
GTCGCCCGATGCGTCGGCGAGCGCGAGCAGTTCCGGCGTCGGCGCGATCAGGCGGACCGACATCGACAACTCGATCGACAGCCGCCGAAGTTCGTCGAGGTGATGTCCGAGAGCCACCTGCGCCTGGCGGCCGATCGCGAGTCGCATCACGTCGGCGGTGACGAACGGGTTGCCATCGCGGTCACCGCCGATCCACGAACCCATGCTGATCGAGCGCGACGTGTCGATGTCGTCCGCACCGAACCGGTCGAGGGCGAACCGTTCCAGGTCGGCACCGAGCCGCGGGATGGTCTCGAAGAGGCTGACGGCGTAGTACCGCAGTGCCTCGTTGATCTCGTCGCTGACACGGAGCTTGGACAGGCGAAGGATCGCTGTCTGCCAGAGCGTGAGGATCTTCGCGTCGAGTTCGCTGACGACCTCGTCACGTCGTCGATCGTGCTCGCCGAGTCGGTCGTGGCGATCGAGCAGGTCGGACACATCGCCGAGCACGTCGAGGATAGTCTTGCGACGGACTTCGGTCGGATGGGCGGTGATGACGGGGCTGACCATCAGATCGGCGAGCACGCTGCGGATTCGTTCGGCGGAGACACCGTCGGCTTCGAGATGGTCGAACGTCGCCTCCAGGCTGCCCGCCTGAGCGACGCTGCCGACGCTGAGGTGGTGGCGTCGCCGGCGTTCCACATGGAGATCCTCTGCGGTGTTGGCGAGCAGCGAGAGCCAGTCGAAGGCCCGGATGACGTGGATCACCTGGTCGATCGGTTGCGAGCCGAGCACGGCCTCCAGGTCGTTCACCGAACTCGAACCGCTGCGTCGGCCGCCGACGGCGATCCGACGGACCGACTCGACGAGTTCGAAGGTCGCGTCACCTGCCTGATCGCGCACCACGTTGCCGAGCAGACGTCCGAGCAGGCGGATGTCGTCGCCGAGCGCTTCGTATCCCGAGGTCGCAGTCGGCTGGTCGCCCTCGAGAGGCTGGTCGTGTTCGGCGGCTGTCGTCACGTCCGCCAGTCAACACCATTCGTCGCAGCGCCCGCATGAACATCGTGTGGCGACGGCGTCCGGAGCGGCGCGATCGCGCAGCGGGACGTGTCGAGGTTCGGGTCTGACCCACACCTCGACATCGCCGGGTCAGCGAGGGAGCGTCAACTCGAAGGTCTCGCCGCCGTACCCGAACTCGAGGTCGCGACCTTCGATCGTGACGGTCGTGACGTCGGCGGGGATCTCGATGCCCGACTCGGATCGGGTGAATGGTTGTTCAGCCGCGTGATCGTGAGTGAGGATCCGTTCGCCGTAGACGGTGCCGTCGGGGCCCACGACGCGCCACGCATCGGCGTACCGCTCCGGTGAGTCGTACGGCGACGACAGCGTGGCAGAAACCGTCCACGTGTCCCCGGTGGCCTCCGCTGTGGCGTCGACGACGTCGGGGACCATCTGCTCGTCGTCGGTTCCTTCTTCGCCGGCAGGAGACGTGGTCGGAGAGGCCGTGGGTCCCGGCGTCTCACCCGCCGATGCCGCGCCATCGACGGGGTCGACAGGAATCGGGGTGGCCGATTCCTCGGAGCCGCCACAGGCGATCACCGAGAGTCCGGCGGCGAGCACGCCGGCGATGGCAACACGTGTCGACATGTCCACGAACGTACCGGAGGCGGGTGTTTGCGTGTCGTCGGGTGTTTGCGCGCGGTATGTCCGCGCTGAAGCACCCGACGCACCGTGCGGGAGGACCGATCGACGGAAACACCCGACACGAAACGGGTGAGGCATGATTGGGGGATGCGAGTGCTCTTCGCCACGGCCGAGTTGTCACCGATCGCCACGGTCGGAGGGCTCGCCGCGGCGGCGGCCGGCCTGGGGAGTGAGTTGCGACGGTCCGGCGTGGAGGTCGATCTGGTGCTGCCGGACTACGGCGGAATCGCGCTCGTCGACGAGACGAGTTTCGAACTCGACGTGCCCGAGTGGGTCGGCGCCGCTGTCGTGAGACGTGGCCGATACCAGGGCGTCGGCGCGCTGACGCTCGTCTCGGTCCCGGGCATGGCCAGGGCGCACCCCTATCTGCGCCCCGACGGTGAGGGTTGGCCCGACAACAGCGAACGCTTCTTCCGATTCGGTCGGGCAGTCGCAGCGCTCGTCGAGCGTGACCGACCCGACGTCCTGCACCTCAACGACTGGCACACCGGTGTCGCCCTGGCGGCGCTGGAGGACCCGCCGCCGACGGTCGTGTCGATCCACAACTTGGCGTACCAGGGCATCGCCGACGGGCGTTGGCTCGACCTGCTCGGCCCGAACAGCGGCCACTTCGAATGGTGGGGCGGCACGAATCCCCTCAGTGGAGCCCTCGCCCTCGCGGACAGAATCGTCGCCGTGTCACCGCACTACGCCGCCGAGATCCAGACGCCCGAGGGCGGGTTCGGCCTCGACGCCGCACTGCGTCAACGCGGCGATTCCCTGGTCGGGATCCTGAACGGGATCGACACCGACGTGTGGAACCCTGCGACCGATCCACATCTGCCAGCGAACTTCTCGGCCCAGGATCCCGATGGCAAGCAGCGTTGTCGCACGGTTCTTCTCGACCGGTTCGGATTCGTCGACGACGACGTTCCCCTCGCAACGGTCGTGACCCGACTCACCGAACAGAAGGGCATCGACCTCCTCGTCCCGTTGATCCCGCTCCTCGAACAGATCCCGATGCGACTCGCAGTGCTCGGTTCCGGGGATGCGGTCCTCGCTGCCCGTCTCCACGAACTGGTCGGCGAGCACCCTGATCACTTCGGGTTCGTGGAGGGGTACGACGAATCGTTGTCGCACCTGATGTTCGCAGGCGCCGACGTGTTCCTCATGCCGAGTCGTTTCGAGCCGTGCGGACTGACGCAGATGCAGGCGATGAGGTACGGGGCGGTGCCCGTGGTGACGGCGGTCGGCGGCCTGGTCGACACCGTCCCCGACGCCGACGATCACCAGAAGGGTCTGGGTTTCGTGGCCGACGAAGTCACCACGGTGCACCTGCTCGCGGCGATGTTCCGCGCGACTCGCGCCCTGACGAAGAAGCGCCATCGGTCGGCCCTGCGAAAGCGGATGATGTCGGTCGACTGGTCCTGGCGAGAACCGGCGCGACACTACGCTTCGATGTACCAGGACCTGCTCGACGAGCGAACCTGAACCGAGACCGGAACGTTCTTCAACTTTCCCTCAAGTTCGAGATCGGTCGTGCCGATGCCGACACGTGACGGTTCCGACAGAGCTGACCCGGGGCCAAGCGGTTCGCTTCCTGCAACGCGCCACCTTCGGCGGATCACCGAGCGATGTCGAACACCTTCGGTACATCGGAGCATCGGCGTGGCTCGACGAACAACTCGCCATGGAGCGAGGTGCGAGTCATCTCCGGCGGCGTCTCGACGAAGGCCTGAACTTCGAGTACCTCGTCTGGGGCGCATATCTCCGAGCACCCGATCAACTCCGTCGTCGTTGGGCATACGCGCTGTCACAGGTCTTCGTCGTCTCACGCATCTCGGTCGAGGATCAGCGGATCGCTGCGTTCGCCGACGTGCTCGAGGACCACTGCTTCGGCACGTATCGCAGTCTGCTCGAACACGTGACCCGCTCGAGTGCCATGGGCGACTACCTGACCTACGACCGCAACCGGCGCGAGGACGCACGCAGCGGAACCGTTCCCGACGAGAACTACGCACGCGAGGTCATGCAACTGTTCACCGTCGGGCTGTGGCGGCTGCACCCCGACGGCACCCGAATGACCGACGGCTCCGGTCAGCCGATGCCGACCTACGACGAGAGCGACATCCTGGGTCTTGCACGCGTCTTCACCGGTTTCAGCCGGGTGGACTCCACCGACCCGGTTGTCCGCTACTCGTCGCCCATGGACAGTTCGGGATCCTTCGCCGATCGGTACCACGAACGTGGCGAGAAGCGATTCCTCGATGTCATCGTCCCGGCGAGCGGGACCCGAACGCTCGACGAGAGCCTGGCTGTCGCTCTCGACACGCTCGCCGGTCACCCGAACACGGCACCCTTCGTGTCGCACCAACTGATCCAACGGATGGTGACGTCCAACCCGAGCGCGGCCTACGTCGGACGGGTGGCGGCGGTCTTCGCCGACGATGGCGCAGGCGTCCGGGGCAACCTCGGTGCCGTCCTCCGCGCCATCCTGTGCGATCCGGAGGCCTGGCAGACCGCGCCGCCCGGGACCTTCGGCAAACTGCGTGAGCCCGTGTTGCGGATGACCGCCTGTGCTCGTGCGCTCGACGTCGAGGCGACCGAGCGGGTCTGGCCGATCGCGTCGCTCGAGGACGCGTCGAACGAACTCGGCCAACAGCCGTTCGCCGCACCATCGGTCTTCAACTTCTACCGACCGGGCTACGTGCCGCCTCAGTCGGCGCTCGGAGACGCAGGGCTGGTCTCTCCCGAAATGCAACTCGCGAACGAGACCTCCACGATCGGTTGGGTCAACTTCGTCGCCCGTCTCGTCCGCCGCCCGCCCGCCCGCACGTTCAACACCGGGTCGCCCACCGAGTTCCGGTCCCAACTCCGGTTCGACCTCGACGGTCTCCTCGCGCTGGTGAGCACCGAGTTCGTCGACGCGGCATCCGCTGGATCGCTGGTCGACGAGGTCGCGGGCCGGCTCTGCCCTGACGGTCTCGACCCGGAGGTCCGGACGATCGCCGTGAGCAACGTGCAGTCCATCGTGAGCGCCAACTACCGCCCGGGAGGGACCCGTGCCGACGAGATCCGACTGCGTGACGACATCCACCTCGACCGAGTCGTGGCCGCTGTGATGATGATCGCCGTGTCCACCGACTTCCTGATCGAGCGTTGAACATGTCCATCTCCGACCCGAACGCCCAGGTCTCCGGCGGCCGCCACACCCGACGCGAGTTCATCCGACGGTCCACGTTGCTCGCAGGCGCCGGATTCGCCGCACCGTGGGTGCTCGACCTCGCAGGCCTCGCCGGCGCGGCGCGAGCCGACGACGACTATCGCGCCATCGTGTGCCTTTTCATGTACGGCGGCAACGACCACTACGACACGTTCGTGCCCGCCGACGCCGCGAGCCACGCCGCATACAGCGCAGCGCGCCCGGCGATCGCCCATTCCCTCGACTCGCTGCTACCGATCTCGCCGATCGGCGGCTTCAGCGGCGCCGGACGGATCGGGTTCGCGCCTGAACTACCACGGCTGCACGGTCTGTTCGGCAGCGGTGCGCTCGGCATCATGTCGAACATCGGCACGCTGGTGCAACCGCTCGACAAGGTGGGATGGGCCACGCGGAGCAAGCGACCCCCGCAGCTCTTCTCCCACAACGACCAGCAGTCGTTCTGGCAGTCGTCTGGCGTGGAAGGGTCCACGACGGGTTGGGGAGGCCGCATCGGCGACGTCGTGCTCGATTCGAACAACGCCAACTCGACCTTCACGTGCATGTCCGTCTCGGGCAATGCGGTGATGCTGACCGGTCGCGAAGCCTTCCAGTACCAGTTGTCGAGCAGTGGAGTCACGACACTGCGCAGTGACACGTTCCGCACCGACGCGCCGCTGGCAGGGATCCGCGACGTCATGTCGCTGCAGCGTCCCGGCGTGTTCCCGTCGTCGTACGTCGACGTGTCCCGACGGGCGCTGACGCTCGCTGACGAGCTGGGTTCGGCCATCTCGACCGCTCGTGCGAGCCACGACCTCGATGCCCACTTCGACACGCAGTCGACCAGCGGAGCGCTGCGTTCGACAGCTGCGCAGCTGCGCATGGTCGCGCAGTTGATCGCCGCTGGTCGGGACACGCTCGGAATGAAGCGTCAGGTGTTCTTCGTCTCGATGGGCGGGTTCGACAACCACTCGGGCATGACCACCCAGCACCGGGGGTTGCTGCGGGCGTTGGATTCCACGCTCGCCGGGTTCTACGACGCGACGGTCGCGCTGGGCGTCCACCGCAACGTCACGACCTTCACCGCATCGGACTTCGGGCGGACGCTGAACAGCAACGGCGACGGCAGCGACCACGGTTGGGGTGGTCATCACATCGTCATGGGGGGATCGGTGAACGGCGGTCGTGTGTACGGCGACGTCCCCCGGATCGGCGACGACGGCCCCGACGACGTGGGCCGAGGGCGTCTGCTCCCGACGACCGCCGTCGACCAGTACGCATCGACGCTCGCCCAGTGGATGGGAGCAGGCAGCAGCGAACTGGGCGCGATCGTGCCGAACATCGGTCGTTTCGCCAGCGCCGACCTGGGCTTCCTGCGAGGCCCTGGCGCCGTCGACCCCGACAGAGTCTCCAGCATCGACCGAGGCGCCCTCGGGAGCCTGGCGCCGGCGGTCCGCATCGGTGCACCGGGATCTTGACGACGATCCATACGATCCCACGGAGCGCGGCACTCCCGCACGGCGGCAGAAGGTCTCGTGCAGGGCCGCTTCGTCCCCGGGTCGGGTGAGAAGCGCCATCGTCACCGACACGCCTGTTGCCCGAAGGGTACGGTTGCAGGTAATGGCTGCTGACCCGAACGTGCTCGTGATCGTCCTCGCCGGAGGCGAAGGGAAGCGGTTGCAACCGCTGACCACCGACCGTGCCAAGCCAGCCGTGCCGTTCGCCGGCACCTACCGGATGATCGACTTCGCGCTCTCCAACTTCGCCAACGCCGGCTACCGCAAGATCGTCGTGCTGACGCAGTACAAGAGCCACAGTCTCGACCGTCACATCACGCAGACCTGGCGTTTCTCGGCGATGCTCGACGACTACGTCACGCCGGTCCCGGCCCAGATGCGGCGTGGTCCCTACTGGTTCCAGGGCTCGGCCGATGCGATCTACCAGAACCTCAACCTGATCCACGACGAGAAGCCCGACATCGTGTGTGTGTTCGGCGCCGATCACATCTACCGGATGGATCCGCGCCAGATGGTGGAGGAGCACATCGCCAACGGATCGGGTGTCACGGTCGCCGCCATTCCGGTGCCCAAGCACGAGGCCACCGACTTCGGGGTGATCGAATCCGACGAGAACGGGAAGATCATCGACTTCCATGAGAAGTCACCGAACCCTCCGACGATGCCCGGCGACGACACCCGATGCCTCGCCAGCATGGGCAACTACGTGTTCGACACCCAGACGCTGATCGACATCGTCACGCCCGACGAGAACCAGTACACCGACCTCGGCGGAGACGTCATCCCGGCGCTCACCGCTGCCGGCGACGCCCGCGTCTACGACTTCTCGAAGAACGTCATCCCCGGGCAGGACGAACGTGAACAGGGTTACTGGCGTGACGTCGGCACCCTGGATGCGTTCTTCCACGCCAACATGGACCTGATCGCACCGGTCCCGATCTTCAATCTCTACAACGACAAGTGGCCGGTGTTCACGAGCCGCAAGGCGTTGCCGCCTGCCAAGGTGTCACGCGGTCGCGGCGGTGAGCCGCCGTACGTCGATGACAGCCTGCTGTGTCAGGGCTCGATCCTCAGTGGAGGCCATGTGGAGCGCTCGATCATCGGACCGGGCTGCTTCATCGACCACGACGCACACGTGACCGACTCGATCCTGTTCCCCGGGGTCCGTGTCGAAGCCGGGGCACGTGTCCACCGATGCATCATCGACAAGAACGTCGTCGTACCCGAGTGGACCCGGATCGGGCTCGACCCGGAACAGGACCGTGAGCGCTACACGGTCAGCGACGAGGGGATCGTCGTGCTGCCGAAGGACTACAAATTCACCTGAACGAGTGAACGAGTGAGCGATCGGTGGGGCGGCGGTCACCGCTGGAGCGTCGGCGCGGGTCGCCCGGCCGCTTGAGATCCGCTGGTCAGGTACCGGCCAGGCGGTTGACGACGGGAGCGAAGTCGTCGATCTCGCCGGCTCCCACGATGACGTAGCTGAAGCCGAACTCTTCGCGGCGAGCGATCAGCGTGTCGCAGATCTCGTCGACGTCGCCCACGAGCGCGAACGGTGACTCGGAGATCATCTGCGGGTCGACGCCGATCATGCCGGCCAATGCCTCGACCTGGGTGTCCCGGTCGTCGGTGACCGACACGAAGAAGGTGCGAACGTTCATCTCGATGTGATCCAGACGGCCCGCAGTGCGTGCGGCGTCCGCGACGATCGCGACCTTGTCGACCACTGCGTCACGCGTCATCGTCGCGATGGCGTCCGGTCCGATGACGCCGGCGTGCAGCGTCCCGTTCACACCGACGATGTCGGCCTCGCGAGCCGCGATGCCGAGGACACGCGGGCCACCACCGCCGATGATCACGGGCGGATGAGGACGCTGGACGGGCTTCGGGAAGCCGTCGTGATCACGGATCGTGTAGTGGTCGCCGTCGAAGGAGAACGGCCCGTCGGCCATCAGGCCCTTGATCACGGCGAGCCCCTCGACGAAGCGGTCGATCCGCACGCCGGCCCGGTCGTAGTCCATGCCGGCCTGCTCGTAGTCGCTGATCATCCAGCCTGCACCCAGGCCGATTTCCACGCGACCGTCCGACAGCACGTCCATCGTGGCGAGTTCCTTGGCGAGCACGAGGGGATGCCGATAGTCGTTGTCGAACACGAGAGCACCGGCGCGTAACGTCGTCGTCGCCGACAGGATCGCCTGGAGCGCCGGCACCGGTGCGAACTGGGAGTCGAAGTGGTCGGGGATCGTGGCCACGTCGTACCCGTGGCTCTCGACACGGCGTGCCTGCTCGACCCAGTCGGCCCCCGAATCGGCTGTCTGCAACTGCACGCCGAACCGGAACGGCTTGGTCGGGAACGGGCTGGTCTGGTCGCTCATCACCCCATCCTGCCAGGACGTGTTCACCCGACCTGGTGACATCCATCCGGGATGGATGTCACCAGGTCGCCATGACGCACTCTGGGTTCGGCACACCACTAGCTTTGAGGGCGTTGTGCAACGCCTGTACTGGATTCCCCGCCTGCTGCTCGTGGTCGCGAGCGGCGCACTGTTGATCGTCGCGATCGTCGTCGCGGTCGCTCCGCGCATGTGGAACGCGGCGAACGCCCACAGTGAAGACCCGGTGGTGCTGCCGCAGTTCGAACCGCTCGCCCAACGCTCCTACGTCTACGACGCCAACGGCAACGAGATCGGCATCTACGAACTCGAGAACTCCCAGCCGATCGACTACGCCGACATTCCGCCGTACGTCGTGCAGGCCTTCCTCGTCGTGGAGGACAAGGAGTTCTTCAACCACGAAGGCGTCAACGTGCGGAGCCTGTTCCGGGCGACGTTGTCGAACTTCGCGTCCGACGCTCCACAGCAGGGTGCTTCCACCATCACGATGCAGGTCGTCAAGAACGACTTCCTCGCCGGCCTCGAGCGCGACGGTCGCTACAAGCTCCTGCAGATCCAGTACGCCAAGCGGCTGGAGAAGGAGATGCCGAAGGAACAGATCCTCGAGCGCTACCTCAACACCGTGTTCTTCGGCAACAACGCATACGGCATCCAAGCAGCCGCCGAGACGTACTTCGGCAAGACCGCCGCCGATCTCGACTTCCTCGAAGCGGCATTCCTCGCCGGCCTCGTTCGCTCGCCGTCGGGTTTCGACCCGATCAACGAGCCCGAACGGAGCCGGGCGCGCTGGATCCAGGTGCTCGACCGACTGGTGACCGAGGAGATCGTCACGCAGGACGAGGCCGACTTCCTCGAACGTGATTTCGTCCTCCCCGAGCGGGTCAGGGTGATCCCGGGCCGTGAGTACTCGCGCACCTACTACACCGAAGCGCTGCGCGATTACCTGCTGAACACCTCCGACATCCTCGGCGACACTCCCGAGCAGCGGTACTACCAACTGTTCCGAGGTGGGCTGCGGATCCACACCACGCTCGAGCCGAACATGCAGTTGGCCGCCGAGCAGGCACGGAACGAACTGCCGGACACGGCCGAGGGTTTCGACGCCGCCATCGTGTCGCTCGATGCCGAGTCCGGAGCCATCCGGGTCATGGTGGGCGGCCGAGGCTTCGAACCCGGCGAGCGCGAGCTGAACATGGCGCTCAGTCCTCGTCAGACCGGATCGAGCATCAAGTACTTCATCCTCTCTGCCGCCATCCAGGCGGGAGCGCAGGCGGGCGACGAGATCGATGGTCGAGTCGGGTGTGCACTCCCCAGCGGCGATCCGAACGAGCCGCTGTTCGTCATCAGGGGTGGCGTGTCGGGCTTCGTCGGCAACCTCCGCGACATCACCGCACGTTCGGTCAACTGTGGCTTCGCCCGTCTGTCCCAGATCGTCGGGTTGAATCGTGTGGTCGACACCACGTACCGCATGGCGGCATCTCCGTACCTGTACAAGGGTCAGCCGGCCGAAGAGCGCGAGCCGGTCCAGCCGTACGCCAGCTTCGCCACCGGTGCGAACGAGATGACGGTGCTGGACATGGCCGCCGGCATCCAGACACTCGCCAACGAGGGCAACCACAAGGAGCCCTACTACGTCGAGTTCATCGACGATGCCGACGGCAACCGCACGTACACCCACTTCGATCCCGGACCCCAGGTGCTCGACCGCGACGCCGCACTCGAGACGGTGGACATCATGAAGGGCACGCTGACGTACGGCACGGGCCGCAACGAGGGTCCGCTCGACAACGACCGACCCGCATTCGGCAAGACGGGCACCCAGGAGAACAACACGAACGCGTGGTTCGTCGGCGGGACGAAGCAACTGGCGACAGCGGTGTGGGTCGGCAACCCCGACGCATACACACCGATGGTCCGCATCGACGGGTTCGAGTTCCCCAGGATCCAGGGCGGCACCTATCCGGCGCGGATCTGGAACCGTTTCATGGAGCCCGCCCACGCGTTCCTCCCAGTCCTCGACTGGGACGACCCGGCTCCGCCGGAGCGGGCCAATGCGCGCCTGGTGCTGCCGGGCAACGAGTGCGAGAAGATC
>JBBSOH010000118.1:0-11248 GCA_038259945.1 Acidimicrobiales bacterium | reverse complement strand
CGTACTCGTCGAGCACCCGCCGCCAACTGCGGATGATCGGGTGGATCTCGTCACGGTCCCAGAACGGATGACCCTCGGTCCAACGCGGTCCGTCACGCTGATCGCGTCCACCGACGTCCTCGTAGTCGGGATGCTTGGCGAGCGCATGCGCCACGTCGACCCGGAAACCGGCGACGCCACGGTCGAGCCAGAAGCGCAGGATGCTCTCGAACTCGGCGCGGACCTCGGCGTGTTCCCAGTTCAGGTCCGGCTGCGTGCTGTCGAAGAGGTGCAGGTACCACTCCCCGTCGGCAACCCGTTCCCACGCGCGTCCGCCGAAAACCGACTTCCAGTCGTTGGGCGGGAGTTCGCCGTCGTCACCCTTTCCTGCGAGGAAGTGGTATCGCTCCCGCTCGGGTGAACCGGGTCCGGCGGCGAGTGCGGCCTGGAACCACTCGTGTTCGGAGGAGGTGTGGTTGGGGACGAGGTCGACGATCACGCGGATGCCGTGGGCGCCGGCCTCGTCCACGAACGCCTGTGCATCGTCGATCGTTCCGAAGCGTTCGTCGATGTTGCGGTAGTCGGCCACGTCGTAGCCACCGTCGTTGAGCGGTGACCGGTACCAGGGGTTGACCCAGATCGCGTCGATGCCGAGCTTCGCGAGGTACGGGAGTCGGGCCCGCATCCCGGCGATGTCCCCCGTTCCGTCACCGTTTCCGTCAGCGAACGACCGTGGGTAGATCTGGTACACGACAGCGTTGCGCCACCAGTCGGCCGACGGTCGGGACACGTTGTTCTCGGTGGTCTTGATGTTCATGCTCGGCCTCCGGGGGCGACGCTGACGTGGTCGACGATGAATCGCCAGAGTCGCACAGTTCCCCGAGTTCGTTCAAGAGCGCCCGGTCGAGTTGTGGCGGCCTTCACTCGCGGTCGAGCGAGACATCCATCCCCGGCAGGTCGACCCACGGCTGCTTGCGCTCGCACCATGCCTCGACGGTCGGGCGGACGCCGGACGTGTCGTCGAGCGTGCCTGCCTTCACCGCGATGATCCCGGCCGTGTCGACGAGGTCGGACACGATCGGCGAACCACAGGACCCGCAGAAGCGGCGGCGGACATAGACCGTGTCGCCACCGTCGTCACCGGTGTCGCCGTACGTGGTGAGCTCACCGGCGACTGCCAGCTGAGACTCGTGTGCGACGAGATTGACCGAGAATGCGCCGCCACTCTGGCGTTGGCAGTGATCGCAGTGGCAGACCGCCGTGGCGATCACATCACCCGTCAACTCGTACGACACCGAACCACACAGACAACGACCGGTCAGACTCATCCCCGCAACGTAGATCGCGCGATCCGTCGAATCGGCGTCGACCGATCCCGTTCGCCGGATCGTGTCCAGGTCGGGGAACGGATCCGTCGGCTCCGGATGGTCGATCTCGGTGACAGTGCTGCTGCAGCAGAACTGTTCAAGGACGCCGGTGCACGCTCTTCGCTCGACGCATTGCATCGTCGGCAGCAGCGATCACGAAGACGCTCGGCATCGTCCCGTGGCGTCCGGAGTCGGCGAGGCCGATCGAAGCGGTGACGGATTCGATCCCGACGTGTCTCGGGAGCGGCGTGGCGATGTCGAGCCCGATTCGTTCGGCGATCCGTTCGGCCTCGTCGTGGTCCACGTCGTCGACCACGACGACGAACTCGTCACCACCGACACGGCACGCAAGGTCATCGGGGCGACACGATGCTGCGATTCGATCTGCGACCGTTCGCAACACCTCGTCGCCGATCGCGTGACCGTGGCGGTCGTTGACCTCCTTGAACCGGTCGAGGTCGACGAAGATCATCGTGAGCCGGCGCCCCGACCGATCCGCGACGAATTCGTCGAGTCGACGCCGGTTGCCCAGGCCGGTCAGCGGATCGTGTCGTGAGGCGTGGAGGAGAATCCGATGCTCGCGGTCCGAACGCAGCGCCAACTCGGCAACCTGTGCCGCCCGGTCGATCAACTGGCGGACGTTGTCGACGAGCGGATCCCTCGCGGTGCCGTTCGCGACGACGAGGGTGGCGGCGCCCGTGTCTCCGACGGGAACGTGCGCGAGAATCAACTCCTCGTAGTCGGCGTCGACGACAGCGTCGGCGAGAGCCGTCGGCAGTGCGGGCCGATGGAGCGGGGTCGGCGCCGACAGGCTGTGTTCGCAGAGCAGCGTTGCACCGTGGCGTCCGATCTCGTCCGCCAGCTCGTGCGGCATGGTCGTGCCGAACGTGCGGAGTCCTTCGCAGAGCAGTCCCGCGGTGAGCAACACAGCGCTGATCTGGCGGCCGTCCGACCCGGACCCGGCGATGTGGTCGGCCGCGAGTTCGAGCGTGCGTTCGAGCGGCTGCGCTTCGAGGAGCGAGGTCAGCGCTGCGACGGGTGTCGTCTGCTGGTCGTGGGGGTGGAGGACCACCACCCAACCAGCGTCGTCTCCGGCCGGCTGACCGGTGGCGATCGCATCGGCGGAGAAGATCGCTCCGTCCGGCGATGCGGTGCGGATCCTGAACGGGATCGGCTGGGCAACGGTGAAGTCGTCTCGCTCCTGAGCTTGGATGAACACCGAAGCCAGTGGCTCGCGATCCTCCTCGATGACGAGTTCGAGGGCGTGCTTCCCCACGAAGTACTCCACCGGCCAACCGGCGTACGAGCCGAACCCGCCGGCCGCTTGGACCACCATGCCCCCTCGGTCGCACACGAGGACGGCGGGTCGCATCAGCTCGAGAATCTGATCCGCCCGCACGTTGGATCATCGGCCACCACTGGTCAGCACTTGAACATGGGTGCTCGATCCTGTCGCTGTCGAGATCGGTCGAAACCCGCAGCGCGGGTCGCTCCGGTTCGCGTACGAACTCGGCGTGGCGGCCGATCAGCGGTTCTCGGCGGTCTGCCAGTGGTCGGGTCGGTAGCGTCCGTTCGCATGCGAGATCGCCGTCTCCCTCTCGGGTGTATCGATGTCGCTGCTTGAGTCTGTCGCAACGGTTCGTCTGGAACGGCTCCGTGCAACGATGCGATCGGCGTCGGTGCCGGTGCTGATCACGGCCGATCCGATCGACATCTTCTACGCATCGGGCGTGCGGAACATGACGCTGTTCTCGATGATGGGCGCTTCCCGCTTCGTCGCCGTCTTCGCCGACGGTCCGGTGATCGCGTGGGAGTTCGCAGGATCAGAACACCTTGCCACCAACGCCACGACCGTCGACGAGGTCCGCACCGCACCGGGGGTCACTGCGCTCGCCGGGAGCGGATACCGCGCTGCGATCGACGGTTTTGCAGCCGAGATCGCCGTTCTGTGCGCCGAACACGGAGCCGACGTCGTCGGCATCGAAGGGTTCGGCCACGAGGTCACCGACGCACTCCGTTCGAGAAGCCTGACCCTGTGCTCGGCGACCGAGGTGTTCGTCGAGAGTCGACGCATCAAACTGCCCGGCGAGATCGAGGTGATGCGCAAGGGTGTCGGGCGAGTCACCGACGCGGTCGCCCACATGGTCGAGCACCTCCGAGCCGGCGCCACCGAGATCGAGGTGTGGTCACACTTCCATCAACGCTTGATCGCCACCGACGGCGAATACGTGTCGACGCGTCTCGTCCAGGCGGGCGAGCGGACGTTCCCGTACTTCCAAGAGGCCGGCCCGTACCAGATTTCTCAGGGCGATCTGTTCTGCATCGACACCGATGCAATCGCATACGGCGGCTACGGAGTCGATTTCTCTCGCTGCTACAGCGTCGGCGGGGAACCAACAGCCGACCAGCGGTCGCTCCATGCGAAGGCACTCGACCAACTCGGACACAACGCCGAGCTGCTCGGCCCCGGCGTGTCCTTCTCCGAGTTCGCCAGGAGCGCCTGGGTCGTGCCCGAGTTGTACGCGCCGTGGGGCTACTACTGCCTGGCCCACGGGCTCGGGCTCTGCGGTGAACACCCCTACGTGCCGCTCGCGCGCGCCGGTGCCACGTATGACTTCGATGGCGAGTTCGAGCCCGGCATGGTCATCTGCATCGAGAGCTACATCGGCGACCCGACGCTTCATCAAGGCGTGAAACTCGAGGACCAGTACCTCATCACGGACACGGGCACCGAACGACTCAGTACGGCACCCTTCGACCCCACACTCTGATCAATCTGATCGGGTGGCCGACCGAATACGTGAGGATAGAGCGTGGGTCGAAGCCGATCGGGAAGCCGTTGATATGGAGTGGTCTGAGGGCCGATGGGTCTCATCGTGTGGAGAGCTACCGAGTTGATTGCGCCAGCCGGCTTTCGGGCCGGTGGGCCGGTCAGGTGTCGCTCCACGGCGCGGTGAGGAACGAGTCGGCGAGGAGTGCGACAGCCTCGCCGGTCGACAGGAGCGGTCCGGGGTCGCGGCGCAGCTTCGCGAGGATGAATGCTCCCTCCAGCGAGTTCAGCGACGGTGCGCTCGCTGCGATCGGCCCCGCCTTCGGCGCGTCGAGCGGTCTTCTCACCCTGCTGCACTTCGTCGAGGTTCCGCCCGGCGACATGGACTGGTTGCACTTCGTCGGTGTCGCCATCGACTCGTCGGAGGCGTCGCGATGCTGATCGCTGCCGTCTCGATCGCATGGTGGGGGCCCCGCCGCTCGGCCCCGCGAACCTGAACGCTTCCTCGTCACACGATCTGGGCCGGCCTCACCGCCTTCACGTGTAGATCTCGCGCAGGTCGACGGTCAGGACTGCCGTGATGTTCTGAGCTCGGCGGCCAGGATGTCGATCCTTGGATCCGGTGAGCGGAAGTCGTCGGAGTTGGTCGTGACGGTCGTTGCGAATGGTGCCCGTTTGCGAACGGCCCTCAGTGCCGATCAGCGAACTCCAGCACCGTGGTTGCGAAGGCCGACGGAGCGAACACGTGCCCGAGATGACCCTGACCGGCAAGCGTGGTGATCTCGCCGCTGGACGCAATCCGCGAGGCCTGGTCGTTCGTTGGGTAAACCGCAGCGTCGGAACGCTCGCCTCGGAGGATCAGAGTCGGCACATCGGTGACCGGCAGCGCAGACCACTCACACCCGCGAATCGCCTCGATCTCTCGACCCACGACACGGGCTCCCTCGCGCAGACTCTTCCTGATTGGCGGGACCTTCATGGCAATTGCCAGTTCGTCGCCGGTGATTCCTGCGAGTCCAGTCGCCATGTCGCGAATGGCATCGTCGATACGGCCCTCGTCGACTGCGAGTTGAATGCCGGCGATCTGCTTGGGGTCGATTGTCTCGCCGTTAATGGGAGGCTCGTACACCACAAGCGAGCGCATCGGAACTCCGCCCAGTCTGGCCTGCAACGCAATGACCGCCCCGTAGGAGTGAGCCACGACGTGCGGAACACCGCCGCTCGCGGTGATGACGGCACTCAGATCGTCAACCTCGCGATCGAGCGCGTACTCCGAGCTGTCGCCACTGCCACCTCGACCACGTCGGTCATAGACCCACACGCTGTACTCCTCGGCCAGTCGCAACTCGACGAGCGAGAACGCTCCGATTCCGTCGAGTGATCCATGAACGAGCACCAACGGGTCCCCGTTGCCCGTCTGGCGGACCGACAACTCGACGCCATCGACCGATGTGGCTGTTCGATTGCCACCCTTGCCGCCGAGCGCGAGCGAGCGCATCAACTGCTGCTTGTTGGGCGCCTGACCAAACAGCTGCACCATGAAACCAGCGACTCCCATACGGTCGAGTGTCCCACCTCCACGACCGCGAGGCCAGAACAATCGCCGACACCGACCGAGAGGACGACGACTCGCCCACACGCCCAGTCCCGCGCTATAGCGGAGCTGCCGACCAGGAGTTCAACCGTCCACGAACCGACAGGACGAGCGATTCCGAGGTGGATGCCCCAGCCACCGCCAGTGCTCGCAATATCGAGCGGCCCCCAGACCCTGTACCGCTCGCATCCGTGCCGATCAAGAGCGGCCCATGGCGGTTGTGTCCCGGAACATTCTGGACGCACTCCTCCATGATGTCAGGCGATCCGTTGCGTTCAGAACAGCGTTACATGTAACGTCCGGCTATGGCTCGTCAACGTTCAACTGCCGCAAGCGCAGTCCGGGTACGTGCCCATCGCGAGCGGCTCCGCGCGCAGGGCCTGCGACCCATTCAATTCTGGGTGCCCGACGTCCGATCACCCCAGTTTGCACAGCACGCCCACGATCAATCGCTCGCCGTTGCGAACAGCGACCGCGAGTCCGATGACCAAGCGTTCATCGACGCACTCGGCGACAACGAGTGAAACGCGGCGAAATCTGGACCGCTGACGCTGGCAGCGGGTACGCCGGCAAACCGCGACCGGTCGTCATCATCCAAGACGATCTCTTCGACGCAACCACTTCGGTCACGGTCTGCGCGTTCACCGCTGACGACACCGACGCTCCACTGTTTCGCATACCTGTCGACTCCGACGAGACAACCGGCATCCACCAACCGAGCCGGCTCATGGTCGACAAGATCACGACCGTCCCTCGCTCCAAACTTGGCGAACGGATCGGCCGACTGTCCGACGACGACATGGCCAGACTCGCACGATCGGCTGTCGTCTTCCTCGGCCTCGCAACCTCCTGACAAGCGGCGAGTTCCTGCACGTTCTGGGCGGGATCGCCGTGCTGACGACCAACTCGAGCAGCGTCGTCTGCAAGGCGCTCCGCCCAAAGATCTGGATTCGAGTTGGCAACGCGTCCACCGACCAGATCGCGAGTGTGCTCGACCGCCACCACGACGAGATCGCTCGCTTTCACGCCGATACCGAAGAAGCCCTGCTCGTCATCGACTGAGCAAACTGCGACTCCACCAGCGAACTCAGCCTGGGGAACGCAACCCACTCGATAGCGCGCAGCGAGCTGGATTGCTGACCCGCCCCGAACGCCCGGGTCGCGATCCCTCGGCTCAGCCTCCGGAGCCCGGGCGATCAATCGTGGACTTCGCCTGCGGGCAGAGCATCGGCGCTACCCGTCGAGCGATCGCCCTACCGAGCCGCGTGTCGCACCGCGTAACTTTGCGTCATGGGTTCACCGGAACGCGGTCACGAGCACGCCGAACGAGCATCCCGTATTCGTGTTCCCGGCGACGTACTGGTCCACCTCCGTCACGCCCGCGACCACATCGACCGTCACTTCGCCGAGGCCATCGACCTCGATCGACTCGCATCGGTCGCCGGTCTGTCCAAGTTCCACTTCCACCGCCTCTTCACCGCGACCTACGGGGTCACACCGGCGACCCACCTGACCCACCGGCGCATCGAGCGGGCACAGGATCTGCTGCGAGCCACAAACCTGACCATCACCGAGGTGTGCTTCGCCGTCGGCTACTCGAGCCTCGGATCGTTCGGCACCCGGTTCAAGGATCTCGTCGGCGAGACACCTGGCGAGTTCCAACGCCGCTATGCGACGGGTGCGCCGAGGATCCCCGGCTGCTTCGTGTTCATGTGGGGCCTCGCAGAACGACGCACCGATCCGCAGGCGACGACGTCCTGAGCTTCGCAAGCGAGGAGAAGCACTGCGATGCCCGGCCTCTCTATCGTCGCCTGCGTGATCAACAACATCTCCCTCACCACCGTCTGGGTCAAGGACATCGAGTCGTCCAAGGCCTTCTACATCGACACCCTCGGCTTCGAGGAGCGCGACGACGTGCAACTCGGCGACGACTTCCGCTGGTGCACCGTCGGGCACCGGTCGCAACCAGAGCTGCACGTGCATCTCACGACGCCCGGGCCACCGCTGTCACCCGAGTTCGCTGCGTCGATCGGTCGTGCTCTCGACGAAGGCGGGACGTTCGCGATCGGGCTCGACGTCGACGACTGCAAGGCGACCATCGCCGAACTGGAGGCCAAGGGCGTCGACGTGATCCAGCAACCGGAGGAACGGCCCTACGGAGTGGAGGCGCTGATCCGCGACAACACCGGGAACTGGATCGTCCTCGTGGAACAGCGCGAATGGACGCCCGAGCAGATGAGCGACTTCGTCGGCGACGACCCGTCCACGCTGACCCCCATGTCCACGGACTGACCGATCCCTCGCATCGACTGCGAGCGGACGTGTCGATGCGCGAACTACGTTGACGACGTGGAATCGGAGCAGCCGAAGTTCAGGATCGGGCGTCTCGACCACGTGCACATCCGTGTCCCCGATCGTGACGCTGCAGCCCGGTGGTACTCGAAGCATCTCGGCTTCGAACCCGTCGCCGACTACGACTTCTGGGCGACCGAAGTCGACGGCGGCCCGCTCCAGATCTCGGCCGACGGCGGCAACACGATGTTGGCGCTGTTCGAGACGTCCGACGGCCACCCGATGATTCCCCAGAGCAACGGCGTCGCGTTCAGCGTGGATGCCGACACCTTCATCGCATTCGTCCGCTCGCTGCCCGGCGAGATCGACCATCCGAGCGGGGGCCCGCTGACGGCGCACCACATCGTCGACTTCGATCTGTGCTGGGCGATCGACCTCGTCGACCCGTGGGGCAACCAGTACGAGATCAACTGCTCCGACCACGAACGGATCCGGACCGATCTGATCGAGTCCGACGCGATCGACGCCGTTCGCTACTGGCCGGCTGACCTCCACCGGACCTCCCTCGACGCGCGTCCGTGACGACGTCCATCCTGGTCCCGAGGAACTGATCCTCGCGAACGCGATGAATCCACGGGCCGGCGAAACCGCCGGCGAGCGCTGCGAACTCACCCGTGCGGGCCATCAGGGTCGTGACGATCTCGGAGCCGATCGAGGCGGTGCGGTCGTCTGAGCTGTACGTCGTCGACCAGGAGTTGCAGCCGGTGGTTCCACCGAGGTTTCCGTCGGTGTCGAAGACCAGTGTGGCCAGCGCGTCGTCGAGCACCGGCGTACCGCCGATGTCGACCACGTCCCACTCGCCGTCGAACGGCAACGACTCCGCGGGAGCGGTTCCGTTGGTGCCTGCTGAGCTGTCCTCCGATGGATCGACGTGCACCAGCACGATGGTCCCGAGGTCGATGTCGGTCTGGGTCGGGTCGATCGGGTTGACGATGTCGGTGGTCCACTGCAGTTCGCCGTCGGGCCCGGTGATCGTGGCGCGCACCGAGTACACGCCTCTCGGGTCGAGATCGGTCGCATCGAACTCGAGGTCGAACGGGATCGGCACCTGCCGATCTTCGAGGTCGATCTCGACCTCGGCGACCACGGGGGCAGCGACGTCCTGGCCAATCCGTCGCAGTCGGCCATGCGCCGACATCGGCCGTCGTTCGGGCCAGAATTGGAGAATGCCGCACGCCGAGGGATTCGAGTGGGAGCAGCGAAAGTCCGGTGAGGTCCTGATTCGACACCACGGCACGGCCGCAACGACCTTGCGCGGAGCCCGAGCTCGTGACTTCCTCGACGACATCATCACGGGCGACGAGCAGGAACTGATGGCGCGACTGACCGGCAACTACAAGCGTGGCAACGAACGTCGAGCTCGTGAGCACCCTCGCAACAGCGAGCGTCCGGAACGGTGACCTTCGTCCTCGGAATCGGGGTGGTCGTCGTCATCTTCGTCGCGTGGGAACTCGTCAAGTACGGGCTCGAACGTGGCGCCGGGTCGCTGCTCGACCGGTCCGGTCGTCGGCGTCCTCCCTCTGTCGACGACGCCTGCGACGACAACGAAGAAGACGTGGTTCCGCCGACCTGATCGTTTCCGAACTCAGTCCGACTCGTTGTCGTTGATCGTGCGGTGGCGGTGGCTGGCGACACAGAACACGCCATAGCTCACGAGGCCGACTCCACACGCGAACACGAGCGAGGAACCGAGGGTCGACCCCGCCGTTCGGCGTAGCGCCCGATCGAAACCGCGGGCCTCGTCGGGGTCGAAGGTCACCGCGGCGCGGATCACGAAGTATCCGATCAGCGCAATGACGCTGGATCGACCGAGCCACCCGACGACCCCGCCGATCACCATCGCCCCTCTCGGTCCGTCGTTGTCGCCGGGTGCCTGATCGACAGCGGTCAGCCCGTCGACGAAGCTGCGCTGGATCACGTGACGGACCACGAAGTAGCCGGCCACGCCGATCGTGACCGCACCGGCCACCCCCAGCAGCCATCGACCGACCGTGTTCCGAAGGACGGAACGCGAGACGACTTCGATCAGGCTCGATCCCGACGATCCGTCGCCCGAGAAGACGACAGCGGCCGCGCTCCACGCGAACATCGAGTAGGCCGACGCTGCGACGACGTGCCCGGCACGCCGCCACCAGCGGTCGAGTCCGTTCCCGCGAACCAACACGAGGCTGAGCACCTGGAAGGCGATGTACAGCACCATCCCGACCAGAAGCACCGCAAGCAGCACTCGCCCGGCCGGCGCCGACGCGATCCGACCCAGGGCACCGGACGGCGACGCTTCGTCCTCCGTCGGAGCGCTCTGTCCAGCGACGGACAGCGTCGTGACTCCGACGACGACATACACGATTCCCCGAGACAGCCAGCCGAGTCGGACGACCTGATCCAACCACGGCTTGCCGCGCAGGACTTCGGCGAGCCGTTCGGGGGGTGCAACGTCACCGCCGTCCACTTGGCCTCCCGGCTGAATCGAGTCGGACATCGCGGCGGACCGTACCCGCCCGCGCGAGTGTCAACCGTCCCTGTCCGTCAGTCGACGATTCGAGGAACTGCGTCGGTCCCCAGCAACCCATCGGCCCGACGCCCGTGCACGACGCCCTGCGGTCGGCAGAACGAGCCACGAGAGGGGTCGACACCTCTGCGGACGAAGAGTAGGTTCACGCGCGCGGTCTGTTCGGTGGACCGCTTACGGGGGGCGCGGCGTGTCTGCGCATGCACGAAGCGGGAGAAGAATGTCGAATGACGGCGATGTGGCGACGGTCGTCTTCTCACGAACCGTCAGCGGAGGGATCGCCGGTCTGACCCGGTCCTCGTGCGAGTTGCGCGACGACGGTGAGTGCTCGATCGTCGATCGTGCCGGAACGACGTCGACCCGACTCACCCTCGACCAGGTGGAACTCGCGACTGCGATCTGCCACGCATCGGGATTCGCCGACCTCCCGACGCAGATCGAGGGGCCACGCTCACGCAGCGACGGTTACACGTCGACATACATCGTCGGCGGTCACCAGAGTTCGATGAGGGATGTCGCTCGCGCCGGCGACGCAGTTCCCGCTGCACTCCACGTGATCGATGCACTGGTCGATGCGATGTCGAACCTCGCACGCTCCGCGGACGGAGTCGAATCATGATCGGGCTTCAACGTCCCCGCCGGACGGTCTCCGTCGCTGTCGCCGCGACGATGGCACT
>JBBSOH010000117.1:0-11403 GCA_038259945.1 Acidimicrobiales bacterium | reverse complement strand
TGGGACGACCGGAACGACCGGTTCGACAACGACCGGTTCGACCGGGACGACCGGCACGACGACGGGTGGCACGACTGGCTCGACGACGGGTGCAAAGACCGGCACAACCGGTTCGACGGGCGGAACGACCGGGTCGACGACGGGCGGCACGACCGGATCGACGGGCACGTCGGGTGGGACGACCGGTTCGACGTCGAGCGGGACGACCGGAACGACAGGAGGAACGGCGACCGGTGGTACCACTGGTTCCACGACGGGTGCTTCGACGACGGGTGGTTCCACGACGACCGGTTCGACAGGTTCGACATCGGGAGGGTCGACATCGACCGGTTCGACATCGACCGGTTCGACGTCGGGGGGCTCGACCGGTGGTTCGACCGGGACGACCGGAGAAGCGTCGGGCGGTGCGGCTGCGACCGGTGGCAGCACTGCGGTCACCGGCACCGGGGGCTGACGCCGCACGCCTCGAGAATCGCCCCGTGGAGCCGCCCGATCGAGTGGAGCCGCCCGATCGAGTGGAGCCGCCCGATCGAGAGGACCATCTCGTCACAGGCCCACGGTCACGTCCGACCGCACGCCTGACTTCGTAGCCTGTTGCGATGCTTCAGGCACAGGCGATCTCGGTGGAAGTAGGTGGCAAGCTCCTCGTCGAGCGCGCCAGCTTCACCGTCATGGCCAAGGACAAGGTCGGCATCGTCGGCCGCAACGGCGCCGGCAAGACCAGCCTGTTCAAGGTGCTGGGCGGAGCGAACGAACCCGCCGCAGGCCGCGTGATGCGCAAGGGTGGCTTCGGTTACCTCCCGCAGGACCCCAAGATCGAGGGTGATCTGGACGGGCGCACCAGCGTCACGCACATCCTTTCCGGCAAGGGCATCGACGAGGACATCATCCGGATGGAGAAGCTCCGGATCGCGATGGAGGAGAACCCCGACGAGCGCAACGTCACCCGCTACGTCAACGCCGAGGAGTCGTTCCGCACCAACGGTGGCTATGCAGCCGACTCCGAAGCACGTGCCATGGCAGTCGGTCTCGGTCTCCCCGACGACCGCCTCGAACTGCCGCTGAGCGTGCTCTCGGGTGGCGAGCGCCGCCGCGTGGAACTCGCACGCATCCTCTACGCCGGCACCGACATCCTGTGCCTCGACGAGCCGACGAACCACCTCGACATCGACGCCAAGACGTGGCTGCTCCAGTACATGCGCGAGTACAAGGGCGCACTCCTCGTGATCAGCCACGACCTCGACCTGCTCGACGAGGCGATCACCCGCGTCCTGCACCTCGACCGCACCGGTGAGGACGAGGTCGGTGACGTGATCGAATACCGCGGCACCTACTCCCAGTACAAGCGATCGAGGGCCGAGGACGAGGCGCGTCTCACCAAGAAAGCGGCGCAGCAGTCCAAGGAGATCGACCGGATGCAGAGCGTCGTCGACCGCTTCGGGGCCAAGGCCACGAAGGCGGCCATGGCCCACTCGATGGAGAAGAAGATCGCCCGCCTCGAATCCACCAAGGTCAAGGCGCCGAAGAACACCAAGACGTTCAACGTCCGTTTCCCGCCGCCGCCGCCGTGCGGGCAGACGGTGATCACCGCCGAGTCGATGTGCAAGGGCTACGCCGGCGTGACGGTGTTCGAGGACATCGACTTCGACCTCGGTCGTGGAGAGCGCCTGCTCGTGCTCGGCCTGAACGGCGCCGGCAAGACGAGCCTGCTGCGGATCCTCGCCGAGGAGACCGAAGCCGACCTCGGCGACTTCGAGTTCGGCTACCAGGTCCAAGCCGGGTACTACGCGCAGGAGCACGACAACCTCGAGGTCCACGAGACGCTGTTGACCAACCTGCGCAACTCGATCCCACCGGGCGTGGAGATGACCGACACCCACCTACGTGGGCTGCTCGGCATGTTCGGGATCTCCGGCGACAAGGTGTTCCAGGACTCGGGGACGCTGTCGGGCGGCGAGAAGACCAAGCTCGCGCTGGCGATGCTGATGACCGGCAAGAACAACCTGTTGCTGCTCGACGAGCCGACCAACAACCTCGACCCACCCTCGCGTGACGCCGTGGCGAATGCGCTGATCGACTGGCCCGGCGCGATCATCTTCGTCAGCCACGACGAGGACTTCGTGCGCGAACTGAAGCCCACGAAGGTGCTGCTGATGCCCGACGGCGACGTCGACTACTTCAACGAGGACTGGCTGGATCTCGTCTCGATGGCCTGAACCCGTGTCGTCACCGTTCCCGAGACGGGCGGCGGGCCGGTCGCAAGGTACGTTCGGCACATGCGCATCGGATACTTCGGCGGGACGGTCAACGACGGGACGATCGACGACGTCGTCGCCGAGGCGAAGCAGGTGGAGGCCGACGGCTTTGCCACCTACTGGGCGCCGAACATCTTCGGTCATGACGCGCTGACCGCGCTCGCGATCGCCGGCCGTGAGGTGCCGCGCATCGAACTCGGCACCTCGGTCGTGCCGACCTACCCGCGTCACCCGATGGCGATCGCACAGCAGTGCCACACGGTGAACGCCGTGTCCGGCGGCCGCCTCACGCTCGGCATCGGGCTCAGCCACAAGGTCGTCATCGAGAACATGATGGGGATGAGCTACGCCAAGCCGATCCGCCACATCCGTGACTACATGAACATCCTCGGCCCGCTGTCGCGTAACGAACAGGTCTCCTACGCGGGTGAGGACTACACGACCCACGGCGGCATCCAAGCTCCCGGCATGTCGCCGTTCGGCACGGTGATCGCCGCCCTCGGCCCACAGATGCTGAAGGTCGCCGCCGAACTCGCCGACGGAACGCTCACCTGGTGCACCGGCCCGAAGACCCTGGGCGAGTACATCGTTCCCACGATCAACGCGGCCGCCGATGCCGCCGATCGGCCCGCTCCCCGTGTGATCGCCGCGCTCCCCGTCTGTGTGACCGACGACTTCGAAGCATCGAAGGCACGCGCTGCGAAGGTGTTCGAGATCTACGGTTCCCTGCCCAGCTACCGGGCGATGCTCGACCGCGAAGGCGCAGCCGGACCCGAGGACATCGCCATCACGGGCACCGCCGACGAGGTCGTCGCCCGGATCGGCGCGCTGGCCGACATCGGCGTCACCGACTTCGCCGCCGTCGAGTTCCCTGGCAACCCCGACGAAGCCGCGGCCACACGCGCTGCGGTGAAACAGTTGCTCTGACACGCAGCGCAGGCTCTCGTCGGCCAGACTCGGGGTCGATGACCTCGTTCCACACCGATCTCGATGCGCGCGGCGTGGCCGTCGTCACCATCGACGGTCCGCCGGTGAATCTGATGACGGTGGCGATGTTCCTGGACCTCGCCGTCGAGGTCGAGCGTCTCGCTGGTGACGACGCTGTGCGCGCTGTCGTGATCCGTTCTGCGAACCCGGAATGGTTCATCGCCCACTTCGACGTCGAGGCGATCCTCGGGTTCCCGACGGATCAACTCCCGGCGACCGAACTCAATGGCTTCCACCGGATGTGCGAGACACTGAGGACGATGCCGAAACCGACGATCGCCGAGATCGACGGCCGTGTCGGTGGCGGGGGCAGTGAACTCGCTCTGAGTTGCGACATGCGTTTCGCGTCGCCCACGGCGATCTTCAGCCAACCCGAGGTGGCTCTCGGCATCCTGCCCGGCGGCAGCGGAACGGTCCGCCTCCCGCGCCTTGTCGGCAGGAGTCGTGCGCTCGAAGCGATCCTCGGATGCGACGACATCGACGCCGACACCGCCGAACGGTGGGGGTGGATCAACCGGGTCGTGCCGACCGACGAGCTGCGGCCGTTCGTCGATCGACTCGCGGCGCGCATCGCGTCGTTCCCGGCCCACGCCGTCGCAGCTGCCAAGGCGAGGGTTGTCGCTGCCGAGGGAACGCTGACCGATGATCTGCTCGCCGAGGGTGATGCGTTCAACGCCACGCTCGCCGGCCAGGGGACCCAGGCGGCCATGCGCCGGTTCCTCGAACTGGGGGGTCAGACGCCCGAGGGCGAGCGACGCCTCGGCGAACTCGCCGGACAGGTGAGTCACGGGCCAAGCGTCGATTCCGACGGTGAGTCGAATCCGTCGTGACACGACATCGCGGATGGGCCGCACTCGCGGTCGCGTGCGTGGCGGTGACCGCGGCGTGCAGCGCTGCGCCACCGGTGGCCGTCGAACGGTCCGACCTGTCGGGGGATGGGCCGGTCGTACCCGACGGGCAGGCGGGTCGTCCGCCCGGTGCCCCGCCCACGGTTCCGGCACCGGACACGGATCTCCCGGTCGTGCCGACTCCCGCGTCGTCGATCCAATGGGGAGACTGTGCTCCGTTCGGGATCCCGTCGGTCGACCGACTGGGAACGTCGGGATGGGAGTGCGGAACCCTCACCGCAGAGATGGACCCCTTCGGCGACAGCGGAAGCGAGGCGACAGTGGAGTTGGCGATGACTCGGCACCCGGCGACGGGGGAGCGGCGCGGATCGATCCTGATCAATCCCGGCGGGCCCGGAGGCGCCGGTCTGCCGACTGCGTGGAGTGTGCGCGGGGGAATGCCCGCCGAACTCCTGCGAGCCTTCGACATCGTGTCGTGGGACCCTCGTGGCGTCGGGCAGTCCGTTCCGAAGATCGACTGCGACGACGACGTCCCGCCGGGCGAGGCCGACTTCATCGCGGCATGCGTCGCAGCGACCGGTCCGCTCGCCGGTTTCCTCACGGCGCCCTACTCGGCGGCCGACATGGAGGCGATCCGGATCGCGCTCGGCGAGGACACACTGAACTACCTCGGCTACTCGTACGGCTCGATCCTCGGTGCGACCTACGCAGCGGCCCATCCGGGACGGGTCGGAGCGTTCGTGCTCGACGGCGTCACCGACCCGCTCGCAGGCTCTGCCGAGGGTCCGTTCGAGGACGGCTTCGCCGTGTTGGCCGACGACGGCACGCCCGCCGCGCTCGACCGTTTCGCCGAACTCTGCGACGCGACCGATCGCTGCCTGTTCAGTCTCGACGCCGACACGGTGATCGGCGATCTCGCATCCCAGGTGACGTTCCTGACGACCGGTGACTTCGCGGGTCAGCCCGACGCGATCGACACCGAGAGCTACCGGCAACTCCTCGACTCGTCGATGACCTACGCCGGCGATTGGGAGCTTCTCGCCACCGCGCTCGAGGACGCCGATCGAGGCGACGCCTCGGCGCTCGCCGCGCTGATCAGCGGGGACAACGCACGAGAGGCCGGCGATGGATCCGGTGACGGGTCGCAGGACGACGGGCCCGGTGGCGAGAGTGACTTCGCCGAGGCGAACTACATGATCTACTGCGCGGACCTGGGTCCGTGGATCACGGAATGGTCGTTCTGCGACGACCGACTCGAGGGTGCCCGCCCGATGCAACCGGTGCAGAATGTCGACGTCGAGCGCGACATCCTCGTGATCGGCACCGAGTTCGATCCGTTGACTCCCGGTTATCACGCTCCGGAGTTCGCTGCGGCCCTCGGCGACGCCGTCCACATCATCTGGGAGGGCGTGGGCCACACGGCGTTCCCCGGGTGGACGCCGTGCATCGACGACGTGGTCTCCGACCAGTTCCTGGGTCGACCCCTTCCCGAGGACGGACTCCGATGCTCGTTCCTGCAAGGTGTCGAGGACGACACGACGTTGGGCGACGACCTGTTCGGACACGGTGACATCGAGTCGAGGAACCTCCTCGAACGCACACTCGCCAATCGCGACGGCGACCTCGACGCGACCTGCGTCGCCGACGCCGTCAACCAGACGTCGGACCGAGTGATCAGCCACGTGGTGCTCGACATCACCTCCGACGACGCCGGCAGCGCTCTCGACACCGCCCGCGCCTCCTGCTGACCGTCATCGCCGGTGCCGGCCCCGGGCGTGTCGATCAGGCGTCGGGTGCGGCGTTCTCGTCGCCGAAGTGGGCGGTCTCTTCGTCGGCTGATCGCGCCGGCTGAGTGATGCCGACGGGCATCGCTGCCTGGGCGCGGACCTGGGCGTAGAAGTCGTTGCCCTTGTCGTCGACCACGACGAAGGCCGGGAAGTCCTCGACCTCGATCTTCCAGATCGCCTCCATCCCCAACTCGGGGTACTCGAGGACGTCGACCTTGCGGATGTTGTCGAGCGCCAACCGGGCGGCAGGCCCCCCGATGGATCCCAGGTAGAAGCCACCGTTGTCCTTGCACGAGTCGGTGACCTGCTGGGACCGGTTGCCCTTGGCGAGCATCACCATCGAGCCGCCGGCGGCCTGGAACTCGGGGACGTAGGAGTCCATCCGGCCCGCGGTGGTGGGTCCGAACGACCCCGACGCGTAGCCCTCCGGGGTCTTGGCGGGCCCGGCGTAGTAGACGGCGTGGTCCTTCCATGACTGCGGCATGTCCTCGCCGGCGTCGAGGCGTTCCTTGATCTTGGCGTGGGCGATGTCGCGGGCGACGATCATCGGCCCCGTGAGCATCACCTGCGTGGTCACGGGGAACTCGGACAACGTCGCCAGGATCTCGTCCATCGGACGGTTCAGGTCGATCCGCACGGGTTCGGCATCCGAGAGGTGCTCGGCGCCCACTGCAGGGAGGAAGCGGGCCGGGTCGGTCTCGAGTTGTTCGAGGAACAGGCCGTCGGCGGTGATCTTGCCCATCGCCTGACGGTCGGCCGAGCACGACACCGCCATGCCGACCGGGCACGACGCACCGTGTCGGGGGAGGCGGATGATGCGGACGTCGTGGCAGAAGTACTTGCCACCGAATTGGGCACCCACGCCGGTCTTCTGGGCGAGTTCGAGCACCTTGGCCTCGAGGTCGAGATCGCGGAACGCATGACCCGACTCCGAACCGGTCGTGGGCAACGAGTCCAGGTACCGGGCGGTGGCGAGCTTGGCGGTCTCCACGGCGAGTTCGGCCGACGTGCCCCCGATGACGATGCCGAGGTGGTACGGCGGGCAGGCCGACGTGCCGATCGCCTGGATCTTGTCGAAGATCCACGGCAGCAACGTCGCTTCGTTGAGCAGCGCCTTGGTCTCCTGGAACAGGTAGCTCTTGTTCGCCGAGCCGCCGCCCTTGGCCATGAAGAGGAACTTGTACGCGTCGCCGTCGATCGCATTGATCTTGATCTCGGCGGGCAGGTTTGTGCCGGTGTTCTTCTCGGTGTACATGTCGAGCGGTGCCATCTGGCTGTAGCGCAGGTTCGACGTGAGGTAGGTGTCCGCGATGCCGCGGGCGATCTGTTCCTCGTCGCCGCCGCCGGTGAACACGAACTGTCCCTTCTTGCCCTTCACGATCGCCGTGCCCGTGTCCTGACACATCGGCAGGACGCCACCCGATGCGATCGAGGCGTTCTTGAGGAGGTCGAGGGCGACGAAGCGGTCGTTGTCGGACGCCTCGGGGTCGTCGAGGATGTTGCGGAGTTGCTGGAGGTGGCCCGGGCGCAGGTAGTGGGCGATGTCGTGCATCGCTTCCGCCGTGAGGCGTCGGATCGCCTCGGGCTCGACCTTCAGGAAGGGGCCTTCGGGGGTGTCGAAGGTGGACACGCCCTCGGTCGACACCAGACGGTAGGTCGTGTCGTCGGGACCCAGTGGAAACATCTCGGTGTAGTCGATGTCATCGGGCACGTGTGCAGCTTCGTCGGCCATTGAACCGATCCTATGACCCGGACGTGGCGCGCACCGCGTGGGTGCCGGACCGTTGGGCCACTACCGTCGAGGGAGATGACATCCAGTGCGGACTCGACCGATCGCCCGGCGTGGCGAGGGCGGATGCATGCCGCCGCATTCTTCGTGGCGATTCCTGCCGGGATCGCCCTCGTCATGGTCTCCGAACGTGCCGTCGCACGCACCGCAGCATCGATCTACGCCGTCTCGCTCCTCGTGATGCTCGGCATGTCGGCCGCCTACCATCGCCTGGCGCGCTCACCGTCCGCTCGCAGATGGATGCAGCGACTCGACCACGCCGGCATCTACGTGCTCATCGCCGGCACCTACGTTCCGATGACGATCGTGGCGATGCCCCTCGCATGGGGCATTCCGGTGCTGAGTGTGATCGCCGGCGCAGCGTTGCTCGGAATCGTCGTCAAATTGAGCGGTTTCCGACGGTTGCAGAAGACCGCGTACATTCTCTACCCGGCGATGGGTTGGGCGGTGGTCATCGCTCTCCCGGTGCTGTTCGACAGCTTGACGGGTATCCAGTTCGCACTCGTGGTGGCCGGCGGACTCGTGTACACGATGGGCATTCCCGTCCTGGTCTTCAAGCGCCCCGACCCCTGGCCACGCGTTTTCGGGTACCACGAGGTGTGGCATGCCTTCGTCGTGGTGGCGGCCGCGCTGCACTTCGCCGCCGTGGCGAGCGTCCTCGCCTGAGACGATCGGCCCGCCCGGCGCTTCGTCTTCATAGGATCGCCCGATGCGCCGGATCGGCATACCGAGCATCGTGCAGAACCCGGCACAGTTGGTGCTGCTGTCGTTCGCGATGCTGATCGGCGCAGGCACCGTCCTGCTCACACTTCCGGTCGCAGCGGACGGTCCGAACGGCGTCGGTCTCGAGAACGCCCTGTTCCTCTCGACGTCGGCCACGACCGTGACGGGGCTGTCGACCGTGGACATCGCCGACTTCAGCCTGTTCGGGGAACTGGTGATCCTGGCACTGATCCAGATCGGCGGGTTCGGGATCATGACGATCGGCTCGGTCGTCGCTCTGCTCACGTTCCAGCGGATCGGTCTGCGCCAACGGATGCTCGCCCAGGCCGAGATCGGCGACGTCCACATGGGCGAACTCTCGGGGCTGCTCGGTGTGATCTTCCGGATCACCGTCGCCGTCGAAGGCACGCTGGCGGCGGTGCTGTTCGTCCGGTTCTGGCAGGGCGGATACGAGGACGGGCCCGTGAGCGCCGCGTACTCGGCGATCTTCCACTCCGTCGCGGCGTTCAACAACGCAGGGATCTCGCTGTACTCGGACAATCTCGCCGGCTTCGTCGGCGACCCACTCGTCTCGATCCCGATCACGATCGGGTTCATCGTGGGCGGACTGGGCTTCCCCGTGTACGTGGAGTTCCTCCGACGATGGAAACACGAGCGGGAATCACTGCGCGGCGACGACTCGTCTGCGCGTATCGACCGGGCGCGGCCGTGGAGCCTGCATGCCCGCATCACCGTCGGCGCCACGGTGGTGCTGCTGGTGGTGGGGCCGGTCATGGTGCTCGCATTCGAGTGGGGCAACGCCGGCACGCTCGGCCCGATGGGCTGGTTCGACAAGCTCATCAACGCCTGGTTCCAAGGGGTCACGCCGCGCACCGCAGGCTTCAATCTGATCGACAACGGGGCGATGAAGGAGACCACGCTGCTCGGCACGAGCGTGCTGATGTTCATCGGTGCGGGGCCGGCGTCGACCAGTGGCGGCATCAAGGTCACCACGTTCGCCGTCCTCGCCTGCGTGATCTGGGCCGAGGTGCGCGGCGACAACGACGTGAACGTGTTCCGGCGTCGACTCCCGACCGCCATGATCCGCCAGGCACTGGCGATCGCCCTGCTGTCCGTCGGTTTCGTCGTCGCGACCTCGCTGTTCTTGATGACCAGTGACGGCCTTTCGCTCATCGACGCACTCTTCGAGTCGACCTCGGCGTTCGGCACGGTCGGGCTGTCCACCGGGGTCACCGGGTCGATCAGCACGATCGGTCACCTGGTGCTGGTCGGCGTGATGCTGTGCGGCCGCGTCGGTCCGCTGACCTTTGCGACGGCGTTCGCGCTGAGGAACCGAGCACGCCTCTATCGTCATCCCGAGGAGCGACCGATCATTGGCTGAAAAATTCGTCCACAACATGTTCCGCGGCCTCGGCCCGGACATCGAACACCGAGGAGAGATCATCGTGATCGGCCTCGGCCGGTTCGGCTCGTCGTTGTCGCGTTCTCTCGTCGACATGGGCCACGAGGTGATGGGCGTCGACCTCGACGCCGCCAACGTCCAGGCCCACGCCGGCGTGCTCACCCACGTCGCCGAAGCCGACACCACGAACGAGCAGGTGCTGCGTCAACTCGGCGTCGCTGATGCGACCACCGTCGCCGTGTGCATCGGGGCCGACATCGAGGCGAGCGTGCTGACCGCAGTCGCTCTGTCCGACCTCGGCGTGCCGAACATCTGGGCCAAAGCGATGACCGAGCCGCACGGACGGATCCTGAGTCGGGTCGGTGCGCACAACGTCGTGTTCCCCGAAGCCGAGATGGGTCAGCGCGTCGCCCACCTGATCACCGGCGGTGTGCTCGAATACGTTGCGCTCGACGAGGACTTCGTGCTCGCCGAGATGGCGGCACCGACGTCACTCGTGGGCGTGCCGCTGGGTGACTCGAACCTGCGACGCGACCACCGCGTCACGATCGTGTGCCACAAACCCGACTCGGGTCGCTTCACGCACGCCGACCGCGACACGGTGCTCAGCCCGCAGGACCTGATCGTCATCGCCGGCCGCCGCAACGACGTCGACTCCTTCGGTCACACGGGCCGCTGAACCCGCACGGTCGCACCGGTACGGGGGCGTCCGGATCAGCTCACCTTGGAGTCGAAGATCACGTCGTCGGGGATCTCGCTGTCGTCCGCCGTGACCATCTGGCCGCCGGCGAAGATCGAGTCGAGGAACGACACGGCGAACGTGTTCGTGATCTCCTTCACCCGTGCGATGGGCATGTCGTCGGGCGAGCAGCCTTCGCCAGCGACCGCGTCGATCGCTCCGATGACCGCCTCGGACGGGGGCGGGTCGAGCGTCGGGAAGAAGTCGAGGTAGTCGCACACGTCGGTGAAGCTCTGGTGCTCACCGGCGACCAACTCCACCCGGTACAGCGGGTCGCTCGCCGTCAGGTCGAACGCACGGGTCACGTTCGGATCGACCGGAGTGGTCTTGTCGTCGGTTCCCACCATCACCAGTTGGGGGACGGCCACGGAACCGAGGAGATCGTCGGACAGCAGCGATTGGTCGGACACGCCGTCGCCCACCGCCGGTGCGAGTGGAATGATCGCGTCGATCCGGCTGTCGGCAGGCGACGATCCGAGTTCGTTCTCGTAGCCGGACACGACGGCGTAGGTGGTGAACCCGCCGAAGCTGTGGCCGGTCACGGCGATCTGTTCGGGGTCGACCGATCCGACGAAGCCCACGGTCTCGGTGCTCTCGGGGTTCAACATCGCGTCGATCACGGCGATGACGTCGAGGGGACGGTCCAGCGCCACGCGGTTGCGGTCGATGTCGGTGCCTGCGACGCGCTCGATGGCGGTGTTCCCGGTGTGGTCGGGGGCGACGACGATGTAGCCGTGGCTGGCGATGGTCTCGGTGTAGTCCGAGGCGATGTAGCGCTGGCCACCTGAACCGTGGGAGTAGACCACGAGCGGGAAGGGCCCGTCGGGTGAGATCAGTTCGGGCGTGGCCGAGATCGCTCGGGGCGATTCGTAG
>JBBSOH010000116.1:0-11648 GCA_038259945.1 Acidimicrobiales bacterium | reverse complement strand
GAACTGATCGATCGCGTCAGGGTGTGCTGCATCGCACTCGGCGACGACACACGATTCCGTCTCACCGTCGAACGGGCTCGGACCGAACACCGATCGAAGCGCAGCGTGCAGACTGCTCGACCAGAGCGGCTGGTGAGGTTCGATCCGAGGGTTCCTGATCCGAGGTGCGATGACGGGCGGTCGGGATCCTGATGTTCGGATCCCCGACGCGATCGATGCTTGACTGGGACGGTGCGTGGGGGATTGGTGACAGCAGGGAGAACCGTACGGGTGCGCGCTTCGATCATCGCAGTGGCGGCCTTCGTCGGAACCTCGTGCAGCTCAGGCGATTCGTCGGATCCGGTGGGTGACACGGCAGACACGTCAGGCACGGTGGTTCGCGATGTCGACGTCGATCGAGAAGCGGTCGTCACGCCGACCACCGCACCCGTCCCGTCCACCACGCCTGCGACCGAACCCACGCCTCCACCGGATGCAACGGTCGACCCGACGATCACTGCGAGCGACACCGGGGCGAGCGACACCGCGACGAGCAACCCAGCGACGACCGAGGGTGCTTCCCCATCCGGGGATCCGGTCTGCTCACCCCAGACCGACCTGCTGCCAGCGGACGGCGAGCCCGTCCGGGTGATCATCGACACCGACTTCGCTCCTGACGTCGACGACGCCGGCGCGCTCGGCGTGCTCCATGCGCTCGCGGATGCGGGCGAGGTCGAGATCCTCGCCGTAATGGTGTCCGACGGCGGCGAGGCTCCGTCGGACCGGGCGATCGACGCGATCAACACCTTCTACGGTCGCCCCGACATCCCGATCGGTGTGGTGGCAGGCGCAGCTCCCGCCGGACCGTCGGCGTACGTGAACGAACTCGCCAACGGATTCCCGAACGACGTGGCGCAGCCTCCGTCGGCGACCGACCTCTACCGACAGATCCTGTCCGAACAACCGGACGCCTCGGTGACGATCCTCAGCATCGGATACCTCACCAACCTGGAGGCCCTCCTCTCCTCGCCACCCGACGCTGCGAGTGCGAGTCCGGGCGACCGGTTGGTCGAGCAGAAGGTGGTCCGCTGGGTCGCCATGGGCGGCACCTACCCGGACTCGATCGCTCACCCGCTCGGCGCCGAGTTCAACTTCGAGGAAGACGTGACGGCTGCGATCAACAGCGTCACCGACTGGCCGACCCCGGCGGTCTTCGCCGGGTGGGAACTGGGCGACATCGTGCTGACCGGCGCCACGTTGCAGACCGACACCCCGCCGGAGAACCCCGTGCGCGAGGCGTACCTCCTCTTCAACGGCGGCCAGGCCCACCGGAGCTGGGACCTGATCGCCACACTCGCTGCGGTGCGTGGCACGGCCGGGCTGTTCGAGGTGTGTACTGGACGCAACGTGATCGGTCAGGGTGGAAGCAATCGATGGGAGGACGACGGCGAGAATCGACAGGGCTACCTGCGCCTCACCGTTCCGGCCGCCGACGTCGCGACGGTTCTCGACGCGCTCCTCACCGCACCCCCAGGCAGGCAACCGTGACCTCGAAGAACGTGACCTCGAAGAACGTGACCTCGATGACCGTGACCTCGATGACCGTGACCTCGATGACCGTGACCTCGAAGAACGTGAACTCGGAGAGGGGGTGGCATGGATCTCGGCATCGCTGGGCTGGATGACGCCACCCCGATCGGCCAGGGCGGATTCGCCACGGTGTACCGGGCACGCCAGCCGGCCTTCGCACGCACCGTCGCGGTGAAGGTGCTGACCGGCACGACCTTCGACGAGGAGCACCGTCTGCGCTTCGAGCGCGAACTCCATGCGCTCGGTCTGCTCTCGGGACACCCGGGGATCGTCACCGTGTACGAGACCGGGTTCACGTCCGAGGGCCGCCCGTACCTGACGATGGCCTACGTCGCGGAAGGGACGCTCGGGGATCGGATCCGGACCCGGGGGCCGATGGCGTGGCCCGAGGCCGTGTCGATCCTCGTTCGTCTCGCCGGTGCGCTCGAAACCGCGCACCGCAGTGGGATCGTGCACCGCGACATCAAGCCTGCGAACGTCCTGCTGTCACGCTACGGAGCACAGCTGAGTGACTTCGGCATCGCCCGGATCGCCGGACTCCACGAGACCCGCAGCGGGGTGATCACCGCGAGCGTTGCGCATGCCGCGCCCGAGGTGCTGAACGGTGACCGACCGACCATCAGTGCCGACATCTATTCGCTCGGTTCGACGGCGTACACGATGTTCCTCGGTCGGTCTCCGTTCGAACGCGAGTCCGATGCATCGATCGCGCCGCTGATGATGCGGATCCAGACCGCCGAACCTCCCGACCTCCGTGCGCAGGGTCTGCCGGGCGACCTCGCCGACATCCTGGCTCGCACGATCGCCAAGGATCCGTCCGAGCGACCCCGGTCCGCGTACGAGTTCGCCGAGCGACTCCGGGACGTGATGCGGGCCAACGGGCACCCCGTGCCCGAACTGATCCTCGGCGCGGACCTCGTCACCGAGTCCGACGACACGCCGGTGGGAACGAAGATCGTGCCACCGCTCGCATCCATCTTCGGTGGGCCCACGTCCCCGGTCGGCGGAGAGGACGAACGACCCGGCCGGGTCGCCGGAGACGCCCACCACGGCAACAGCCCTCCGAACCCGTCGTCGAACGTCAGCTCGCCCACGACGCCGGTCGTCATCCCCGTCGCCGACGACCCGCCGCGTCGTCGACGTCGTCTGGTCGGGATGCTTGCCGCCTTCGGTCTCGTGGCGGCGGGGCTCGTGGGCGTCTCCCTCGCAGTGCGAGGCGAATCCGACGGCACCGCCGACGATCGTTCTTCCGCCACCGACCCGGCCTCGACCACCGAGACCTCCAGCACCGAGAGCTCCGACACCGAGGTTGCGGTGGTCGAACCTCCCTCGTCGTCGCCCGCCGCGACCGCGTCGGAGCCGGGAACGCCCGTGACCATCGGGTCGATCATCAGCACGCCGGTCGACACCGCGGCGGAGCCCGTCGAGCCGACCACCGTTCCGGCGACCGACGTCCCGGAGACACCGGTCGCACCCGTCTCCGACGTGCCCGTGTGTGGGCCGGGAACGGCGCTGCTCTCGTCGGGCGCCGAGCCGGTCCGCGTGATCCTCGACACCGGGATCGGCGCAGGCGTCGACGACCTCGGTGCTCTCGCCGTCCTGCATGCGCTGGCCGACGCGGGCGAAGCGGAGGTCCTCGCCGTGATGGTCTCGGCGGGCGGTGACGCAGCTGCAGGCGCAGCGGTCGATGCGATCAACACCTACTACGGGAGGCCCGACCTGCCGATCGGCGTCGTGGCCGGCCCGGCACCGTCGGAGCCACCGCGCTACACCGCCGAACTCGCGGCCGGTTTCCCGAACGATCTCGTGGACGCACCGGCGGCGGTCGACCTGTACCGCCAGGTGCTGAGCGGTCAGCCGGATGGTTCGGTGACGATCGTGAGCGTCGGTTTCCTCACCAACCTGGCCGATCTGCTCGCGTCGCCGGGCGACGACACGAGCCCGTCCACCGGCGTCCGACTCGTCGAATCGAAGGTCGCCCGGTTGGTGGCGATGGGCGGCGCCTACCCCGAGTCGACCGCGCTGCTCGACAGCCCGGAGTTCAACTTCGCCCGCGACGCACCGGCGGCTCAGAGCGTGGTGGACGACTGGCCCACGCCGATGGTGTTCAGCGGGTTCGAGGTCGGCAACTCCGTCCTCACCGGTGCGGTGCTCCAGACCGACACCCCGGTGCAGGACCCGGTGCGCGAGGGCTACCGCCTGTGGGGCGTCGACGGGAACCAGGGCAGCTTCGACCTCACCGCCGTCCTCGCAGCGATCCGCGGCACGGCCGACGGCAGCTTCGAAGTGTGCACCGGACGCAACCGCGTCGGTGTCGATGGTGCGACCTCGTGGGAACACCGCGAGGGTGCCCGCCAGGGCTACCTCCGCACCGTGACCCCGACCGAGCAGATCGCCGATGTCCTCGACGATCTGCTCATCACGCCGCCGAGGGCATAGTCGACTTCCGTCAGGGAGTTCGGGACGGGTCGATCACCGATCGGCGTTGCGTCATCGATTCGAGGATCTCGCTGGTGCGCTCGGTCATTCCGAGGCCCTCCGTCGTGGGCCACTCTGCGATCTCGGCTCGTGCGAACTCGGCCCACCGCATGATCAAGTCCGAGAACTCGAGCTGGAACGTGGCGAAGAGCACCGAGACATGAACGCGGTCGGGGAACGGATGCTCACCGTCGACATAGCCGGCGTTGATGCGCAGGACCTGTTCGTAGGTCTCGGCAGCATCGGTGGTCAATGCGTCGAGTGCCGCCATCGCGTCGTCGATGCTGCCGTGGTCGGCGAAGAGCAACCGCAGGAGCGCCTCGGCTTCCAGGATCGGAGGTCGAGGGGTGGTCGCCATCCATTCGGTGAGAGCACTCCGGCCTTCGTCGGTGATCGTGTACACGGTGCGGCTTCGCTCGCCGACGAATTCCTTGCGTGCGGTGGCCATCCCGTGATGGACGAGCTTCTTGGGCTCGGAGTAGAGCAGGCGCTCGGACTTCGGCCAGGCGAAACGAAGGCTGCGCGTCGCCTGCTGGGTCAGCTCGTATCCGGGCCACGGCCGAATCGCCAGCAGGCACAGGATGGCATAGGACGAGGTCGTGAGACTCGAAGGCATGGTCTTGACTTTACTGCAGGATGCAGTAAGTTACGTACTGCAGATTGCAGTATCTGTAGCGACACGTTCGTCCTCGGAAAGCGAGTGTTCATGCAAGTAGCCGACTACATCGGGTTCGTGGCATCGGAGGGCGACAAGTTCGCCACCGCCGCCGACCAGGGCGACCTGACGGTCGACATCGCCGCGTGCGACGGCTGGGACATGCGCTCCCTCGTCCGCCATCTCGGCCTGATCCACCTGTGGGCGGCTGGGACCGTCACCGCTGCCCACGACGACTGGCTGGACGCCATGGACATTCCCGACATGGCGCGCTACTGGCCCGAGCTCGGCTCCTCGTGGCCTGACGACACCGACCTCGTCTCGTGGTACGGGGCCACCAGGGACAACTTGATTCGAGTCCTCGAGTCCGCACCGGCCGATCACCAGTGCTTCAGCTTCCTCCCCGCCCCGACGCCGGTCACGATGTGGGCGCGTCGACAGGCCAGTGAGATCGCGATCCACCGATTCGACGCCGAGAACGCCCGCGGCGTGCCGTCGTACTTCGAGCCCGAGTTCGCCGCCGACATGCTCGACGAACTCCTGTCGGGTTTCGCTGTGCGGCCACGTCCTCGGACGACGACGAAGGCCGGCATCGAATCCGAGCACGTACTGCACGTGCATGCCGGCGACGTCGACCAGCACTGGTACCTGACCATCGGACCCCACACCACCGTGACCGCTCGCGACGGCGGTCCCGCCGACCTCACCACCACAGCCACTGCGGCGGATCTCTACCTGCACATGTGGAACCGGACCCGCGATTCGTCCGTTGCTGTCATCGGCGACGACGGCGTCATGGACCTCTGGCGAGAGAGCTGCCGAGTCCGCTGGTCGGGAGGCGAGTAGCACCCGGCGCGACGCGGACATGGTTCGACGCGGCGCCGTTCCTCGGATGCAACACGACACCGGCTCCACTCCGGAGCCGACCACGGCAGCGATGCCAGAAGGAGAGAAGCCATGCGCACACCAATCGAGCAACTGCCGATCGCCCACGAGGCACTCGGCGAGATGATCCGCGGCCAGGACTGGGGAGGGATGACCAGCGCGTACATGAACTACCCGACCGGGCTGGACTTCTGCCCGCTCCTCGAGGGCCTCGAACGCGATCACTGCCAGTGCCCCCACTGGGGATACGTCATCGAGGGACGCGTACGCGTCGACTACGAGAACGGCACCAATGAGACGGTCAGCGCGGGCGAGCTCTACCACTGGCCGGCCGGGCACACCATCGTGATCGAAGACACCGTGCGGATGGTGGAGTTCAGCCCGCACGATCAGATGTCCGACGTCCTCGCCCACGTCGTCGCGAAGCTCTAGCCACGAGTTCGATCGAACGGCTCCGGCGGCGGGTGACGGCGTCGCGATATTCGAAGAACGTGATCTGAGGTCTACGTACTCTTCGAGCATGTCCAATCGTCGAACCTGTGTGGTCGCCTCCGTGGTGGCGTTGTCATTGGTCGCTTGCGGCGGCTCCTCGTCGACCGACGATTCCGTCGCGGACGACGTCGGTTCGTCCGACTCGCCGGGCACCAGCGAGTCGCTGGCCGCGGCGCCCGAAGACGTCACGCCGACCTCTGCAGCGGATGAAGTCGACGAGGCACCTGCGGTGGGCACCGTGACCCTCGGCGACGGAATCACCTACGACTTGCAGATCTACCAGTGCGGAACGAACGCCTCTGGTGACTACGACCTCAACGGATTTGCGAACGACGTCGAGGTCGCCGGCGAACCGGTCGAAAAGATCGAGATCAACTTCGGTCGCACCGGTGACTCGTTCGTGAGCGGACGGTTCGAGGGCAAGTACTCCGATGGTCGCCAGTTCGCCTACAGCGCCAAGGAGCCAGCGGCCCTGACGGTCGACGTTCAGACCATCACGGGAGCTGTCAACCTCGACGGTCTGGGCGGGCCGCTCGGCGACAGCCTCGACATGACGGTCGATGTCACCTGTGGCGTGCTCGCCGATCCGCCACCGTTCTCGTGAGAACCTGACCGGGCGCGCAGGTCCGGTTGCGATCCGCTTCACTAACGGGTTCGAAGATCGACTCCTCGATCGTGTCTTGCGACGTCGGTCAGGTGTTCTTGGGCAGTTCGGAGAAGGGTGTGACCCGGTCGTTGTTCGGTTCCTTGGGGAGCCCGAGCACGCGTTCGCCGACGATGTTGCGCTGGACCTGATCGGTGCCGCCGTAGATCGGCGGACCCTGTGCGAACAGCGCGAGTTCGGTGATCACGCCGAGCATCGGCATGCCGGTGGCTTCGGTGATCGCAGCACGTCCTGCTTCGTCGTAGGAGTGGAGCATCCCGTTGGCGCCCACGATGCGCAGACCCAGGTCGCGTTGCAGGCGGACCAGGTCGCTCATCGACAGCTTGGAGATGTTGCCCATCCCGGGAATCGTCCTGTCGAACTCGCGTGCGCCCTTGACACGCAGATTGTTGATCCGACCGATCTCACCGAGCGTGTGAAGCCGCATCAGGTCGTCGCGGATCGTCGCGTCGGCGATCGATCCGTTCTCCTGCGCGATCGTCGCCAGTCGGGCCGCCAGGCCGGACAACTGCGCCGTTCCGCCGCGGCGTTGCTTGGCGGAGTCCACGTCCTTCGAGGGTGCCTTCTGCACCGAGCGCTGCGAGACGAAGTCGCCGGCTCGCTTGCCCAGGTCGCCTGCGACCGAACCCGGCCTGGCGGCACTGACCGCCTGGCTGCCGCCGCCCGCTCCGAGGCCCGCCCGCTCGTACGCGAGCGTCGAGTTCGCGACCGCCCACCCGTTGCCCTTCCCGCTGATCATCGCGTCATCCAACACCCGTGCATCGGTGAGGAAGACCTCGTTGAACAGCGCCCGCCCGGTCATCTCACGCAGGGGTCGGATGTCGACGCCGGGCTGGTGCATGTCGATCGCGAAGTAGCTGATGCCCTGGTGTTTGGGCACGTCGGAGTCGGTGCGTGCGATCAGCATGCCGAGGTCGGCGATGTGGCCTCCCGATGTCCACACCTTCTGCCCGTTGACGATCCATTCCTCGCCGTCCTGCTCCGCCTTCGCCTGCAGGCCGGCCAGGTCGGACCCTGCGCCGGGCTCGGAGAAGAGTTGGCACCACGCCTTCTGCCCGGTGACGATGTCGCGGACGTACTGCTCGATCTGCTCGGGGGTGCCGTGTTCGGCGATCGTCGGGCCGGCGAGCAGGAGCCCGAGCCCGCCCGGCGCATTGAGCGCTCCGTGATCGGCGATCGCATTGGCCACGAGGACAGCGTCGCCACGTGACAGCCCTTTGCCGTAGGCGTTCGTCGGGTAGGTGGGCGCCGACCAACCTGCTAGACCGAGGCGCTCCCACCACTCGGCGACCGTGAGGTCGGGATCCCAGTTCTCCTCGAGCCAGTTCTCGACCTCGGACAGCATGTCGCTCATGGTTACATGCTGTCACCAACCGGCACGTTCGTCACATTCGAACCTGATCGACATTCTCCGGCACCCGTCGAACGCCTCCGGTCCGGACGGTACCGTCTGACCGTGAAGTGGTGGCAGACGGCGCTCAGGTACCTCCTCGGGGTCGCCCTCGTGAGTGCGGGGCTCGGGCATCTGACGGTGCTTCGTGACACGTTCCAGGCACAGGTGCCCGACTGGTTCCCCGTCGACGAGGACGTGGTGGTGATCGTGTCGGGATTCGTCGAGATCGCTCTGGGCCTGGCGCTCCTCCTGCTCGCACATCGGCGTGTCGTCGTCGGCACGCTGGCGGCGGCTTTCTTCGTCGTGATCTTTCCCGGGAACATCGCACAGTGGGTCGAAGGCATCGACGCGTTCGGCCTGGACACCGACGTGAAACGGTTCGTGCGGTTGTTGTTCCAACCGCTGCTGGTCGCGTGGGCGCTGTCGTCGACCGGCGCGTGGCGAGCCTGGCGACGACGAACGTGGCCACACGACGCCTCGGAGTGAACCCGACATCGCCCGCTCTGAGCCGTGCGCCCCAGGCGACCAGAAGGATGATGTCGAAGCATCAGTGACGATTGCTCGGACTGTTCGGTGTGCATCGCCCGACGGCGACGATCGGTACGATCGGTCGGGCTCCCGCCGCCGACGTCGCGGGCTCCGACCCTCCCACGATCCGTGAGCACCACCGACGCCCCCGCCGACCGATCCGCCAGCACCAGGTGGCGGCTCCATCGTGCGGGAATCGTCAACGTCTACCAGTACGAGAACGAGGTGTTGGACTTCGCCGGTGGTCGCCTGCTGTTGCGCGGCGTGAACGGGTCGGGCAAGTCGACGGCGATGAACATGCTGTTGCCGTTCCTGCTGACCGCCCGGGTGCGTGGGATCGATGCAGCGGGTGAGCAGACTGGTGTGCTCAAGTCGTGGATGCTGTCGGGCCGCGACGAGGCGCAACCCGTCGGGTACCTCTGGCTGGAGTTCGCCCGCGCAGGCGACGTTGCCGACCCGGACGATCCCGCGGTCACGACGTCGACCGATGAGCGTGCCGCCGCCGAACACCTCGTGATCGGGTGCGGTATCAAGGCCAACCGTTCGACCGACAACGTGACCACCTGGTGGTTCGTCACGACCCGACGGCCCGGGATCGACATCGAACTGGTCGAGCGTGGCGTCCCACTGAGTGCCGATGCTCTGCGATCCGCGCTTGGCGTCGACCCTGTGTTCCCCGAGAGTCGACGAGGCGAATACCGCCGCGAAGTCAATCGACGCCTCTATGGCGGGGCCGACACCGAGTCGTTCCTCGATCTGCTCAACGCAGTGCGCAGCCCGCGCGTCGGCGACCGTGTCGACGTCGACCTCCCGGAGTACCTCGTGGCCGCACTGCCGGGCCTCTCGGAGCAGGCGCTGACCGAGGCGGCACGGCCGCTCGACGACCTCGACGAACACCGTCGCAACGTGTCCGACCTCGACACCACCGCCGCAGGTCTCACTGCGATCGAGGAGGTGTACCGGAACTACGTGCACACCGAGGTCGAGCGGGAGGTGGTCGCTGCGCGTGAGTTGCTGAGCGCTGCCGACCGGGCGCGACGAGCCGAGCGCGCTGACGCTCGTGCCGCCACGGACGCGTCGGTCGCCGAGGCGGCGTCCCTCGCCGAAGCGGACCGGGTCGATTCCGACATCGTCCGGCTCACCGCCGAGATCACGGCGTTGGAGAAGTCGCCCGCCTACACCGAAGGTCAGCAACTCGACGACCTGCGCAATCACGTCACTCAGCTCCGCAGCGATGTCGAGGTCGCCGAGACGCGGGTCGCGTCGCTGCGTGATCGCCTGCCCGATGCAGCGCAGGCGGTGCGCCGACAGGAGCAACGAACCGACGACGAACACGCCCGACTCGTCGAGGAGCTCGCGGAACTCGATGGCGCTGCCGCCGCTGCGGCGCTGACCGCCCGCCCCCCGTCGGCCCCGGCGGTGGCTCGTCGACCGGCGACGGATGATCTCAACAGCCCCGACGGCGAGCTGGACACCGCGGTCGTCCATGCGAAGTTGGATGCGCTGGCGGGAAGTGCGGGGCTTCGGCGGGCCGACCTCGACGAGGTGCGTGTTCATGCCGCCACCGTCGATCGCGAAGCTGCCGAGGTGCGCGCCGCCGACGCCGCGGCGTCGGTCGCCGAGGGCAACGTCCACGATGCGCTGAGCGCGTTCGAGCAGAACCGGGCTGCCGTCGACGCCGAGCGCAACGCATGGCACGACGCCGTTCGATCGTGGGCTCTCGACCGTGCCGCATCGGTGACCACACCTGACGACGCCCCCGTCGTCCATTCGCTGGCGACGCCGGAGACCACCCGGCCAGTCGGTGACGGAGCGATGATCCGCCAGGCGCTGATCGCCGAGGTGAGCGCGGTGGTCGACGTCGCGCAGCGAGGCGTCGTCGATGCCGAACACGATCTCGAGAGAGCGCGAGACGCTCGCGCCGAGGCGCAGGCCCTCGTCGACGATCTCGCCGAACGGTCCGAGCCCGATCCGCCCCTGCTCGACTGGCAACGTCCAGGTGTACCAGGCCTCGCTGACCTCGTGGAGTTCGTCGATCACCTCGACGCCGAGCAGCGTGCGGGACTCGAGGCAGCACTGATGGCCTCGGGGCTGCTCACCGCAGCGGTGACCGGGCGCGGGATCACGCTGCACACGGGTGAGTTGGTCGCACGCCCGGGCCGCGCAGTCGACGCACCACTGTCGGAGCTGTTGCGCGTGGTGGAGGGGAGCGACCCCGACGGGCACGTGACCGCATTGCTCTCCTCCATCTCCACCGATCCCGAGAGCGACGCCCCGTCGGTGATCTCGGTCGACGGATCCTTCCGTCTGGGCACCCTGCGCGGTCGACACGGCAGACCCACCGCCGAGTTCGTCGGTGCCGGCGCTCGGCGTGCACGTCTGGAACGTCAGCGTTCCGAGGCGGCTGTTGCGCTCGTCGATGCCGAGCAACGAACGGTCGAGTCGACCGAGTTCCTCGCTGCGCGCCGTGGCGACTTCCTCGACGTGTCGGCGATCCGTGCCGACATCCCGTCGCTCGAGCCGGTCGATCGTGCCGCGGCCGCGGCCGAAGCAGCGCAGACCCAGCTCGATCGGGCCCGCGACCGGCTCGAGGTGGTCCGCGACATGGCCGAAGATGCCGACCGCCGGCTGGCGGCAGCGTCGGATGAGTTGCAACGCATCGCCCGCACTCTCGCGCTGCCGACCACCCGGGATCAGCTCGACCAACTCGGACGACACCTCGATGCGATCGTCGCGTCGGTTCGGTCGACGAAACAGACGGTCGACACGGTGCATCGCTCGCACGGCGAATGGGCCTCGGCCGTCGTGCGGTGGCGAACGACAGTCGCCGATGTGAGCGACGCGGAGCGACGTGCGGCCGTGAGTCGCAGCGACCACGAGGCGCGCTCGGCGCGGCTCGCCACCCTGGAGGACACGCTCGGCCTCGCCTACCACGAGGTCGTGGAGACGATCGAGGTGTCGCGTACCGACCTCGACGCGGCGCG
>JBBSOH010000115.1:0-11658 GCA_038259945.1 Acidimicrobiales bacterium | reverse complement strand
CGTCGGCCGCGGTGAGCTCCACCCAGAGTGCCTTGTATCGATCCTCGATCTGGAAGGCGATCTCCATCGGATCGATGTCGGCCTGCAAGCGGGTTCCGGCCTGCAGATCGAGCAGCCCACCCGCGACGTTCTCGGTGGCCATCTGCAGGTCGAGCGTGCGTTGCCCCGGTGAGAGTTCGCGGTGGAGTTCGCCGGTCTCCATGTCGATCGCGTACGCGGACAGCGCGCCTGCGTCACGTCGGAAGAGCGTGTTCGACAACGAACAGTCCCCCCAGAAGAACCCCGCCAGGTGGAGCCGTACGAGGAGTCCGACGAGCGAGTCGAGGACCCGTTCGCCGAGGTACGGGATGGTCAGCCCCCGCCCTGCGAGCAGCGTGCGGTACGGGATCGAGTAGTCGAGGTGGCGGGTGACGAGCATCCCGTCGACGCGGTCCGCCTTGCCGGTCACCGCCGCCACGACCTCTGCGGTCGGCAGGCCGGCGTCGGCGAGTTCGCGCAACAGGCGGTACTCGCGGGCGACGAGGTCATCGGGCAGTTCCTTCACCACGTAGCTCGTGCCGTCGAGTTCGATGAGACGCACCACGTGTCGGTGCAGGCCCAGCACACCGTGCATGTCGGGCAGCTTCCAGTCGGCGAGTCGCTCGGTGAAGGGGAGTGAGGCGATGTGAGGATGCTCCGACGGTGTGGCGATCTGGAGACGCATGGGATCCAGTCTGGCCCACTTCGATTCGCAGCGATCGAAAATTCAAGTGCGCAGCAAGATGTGACGAAACACACGGCGTGACCGAACTCGATGTGATCACTGCGACCGACGGCGTCGCGCTGGCGCCCCCGACGTCGCTGCACACGCAACGGCCGCCCGTCCCCGAGGTCCCGCGACGCATCCGCACCACATGGGTGCTCACCGCCACGATCGGCTGTGCAGCGTTGTCGGCGACGATCGCCGCCGTCCAGATGGGGCGGGTGATGACCGCCCGGGAACGCCTCGACGGGCTGGGCCCACTGCAGGTCACCCTGGCTGTTCTGGCCGCACTCGGCATCGTCCTGTGGACATGGATGGTGGTGGAGAACGCACGTCGCCTGCTCGACGCCGGCCGCACGACCGAGCCACCCGTCCCGCGTGCGGTCGCAGCGGCGTGGGCGATGCCGTTGCTGGTCATCGCGGCGGCGGCGGCGTCGGTGAGCTATCTCGAGAGCCGACTCAACACCGCGGACTCGGACACGACCTCGGCGGTTCCCTTGGCGATCGCGCTGTCGTTCATCGTGACCGCGATGCTGGTGTCCTACCGACCGTTGTCCATGCTCTCGTCGATCATGCGGCGCCTCGGCTCGGCATCGGGTGCGCTCGCCGGTTGGATCTGGGTGCCCATCTCACTCGTCATGGCGGGTGCAGCGACCCTCGTCGGCCTGAGTGCCGGAGGTGCGTACGGCGACGACTTCGCGGGTGTGGCACCTGCCTGGGCGCTGGGTGTCGTCACGCTTCCCCCGCTGATGATCCTGCTGATGCTCGCCTGGCGCGGAGGTCGCGCCGTCGAGGACGCCGTGGGCTTCGCCTTCGACCGTCGCACCGGCCGTGACGCGTCCGGTGTCGGTCGCGGCAAGCTCGGGTTGTTCACACGAGCGTTGCGCGCCGACGCCCGACCCGCCGTTGCCCTCGACACGCGTAAGCGGATCCGCATCGTCCCGGGTGCCGACATCTTGCGCCTCGCGCTGATGACCACGGTCGCTGCGCTCACCCTCGTGAGCATCGTCGGTGCGCTCGTGATGTTCATGTTCTGGCGTGAGTCGGGCGACGGCACGCTCCTGCCGTCGCAGCGTGACCGCGCCTGGACGGCGCTCGGTGGACTGCAGACACTCGAACGATGGCTCGCTGTCGGCCTGATCGGAATTGCCACGATCTGGTCGTTCGTCAGCGTGCTCAGCGCAAGGATGGCCAGTGGTCGGCGCCGCAACCCGGTTCTCGCCGCCGCTGCGTGGCCGGCTGCGGCCTACGCGATCTGGTGGCTCGGGCTGCGGCTCGAGACGGCCGACACGGCCGTGGATGCACTCGCCGTCTACACGTTGCAGATCGCCGCGCTGTACGTCCCGATCTTCTTCCTGGAACGCGCTGCGGTCGCCGTCGGTGCGCGGCGCGGACCGCTCCGTCTGACGTTCGCCGTGTCGGCGGTGCTGTTGATCCACGTGCAGGGGCTCGGGGGGCTGCCGACGATCGTCGAGATCACCGAGGTCGATCGGTTCGGTCGCCTCGCCGGCTACCTCGCACTGGCCGCGCTGCTCGAACTGATCGCAACCATCGCCATCACTGATTCGAGTCATCTCGTCGCCGACGCTGCGTCGGTGATGGCCGACAAGCACAACTTCCTGGTCGACCAACGGACCCCTCGCGACGCCCCACCCGATTCGGGGGCGCCGTTCGTCCGGCCGCCCACGGGTCGTCCGGTGCATGCAGCTCCGCCGATGCCCACGATGGTCGCCGCCTCGACCCCGATCCCACCACCGCCGACCGGCGCGTTCGGTTGATGTCCGGCGCCCCCGACCCATCGAGTCCGAGCGTGGTTCTGCCGGACTCCACCGGTTCGATCTCGATGCTGACCGAACCGTTCGCACCACACCTGCCGACGCTCCCTCCGACGGCGGCGCCGTTCACGCCGACGCTGCCCGCTTCGTCGACCCCGTCCCGCACGGAGTCCGACACGACGAACACGAGCGCCGCCACGGGTTCGGTGGGGAGCTGGACCTCGACGTTCATCACGGGGTCCACATCGACCGAAACGGCCGCTGCGCCCGCCCGTGCGCCGTCCGTCGACGATGCAGGTCAGCAGCAGCAGGTGAGCGCGCCACCGCGTGCGCTGGTGCGTACGGCATGGTTGCGTCATGTCTCACTGTGGGCGATCGCAACAGCCGCTCCAGGAGCGTTCGTCGGTGACCTCGTCGGCGCAGGACTCGCACTCGTCGGTTTCCTCGCCCTCGTCGCGTGGTCGGGTGTCACCGCCGTGAACGTCCGCCGCACGTGCCCGCCGACGCAGCACGGCCGGATGCGCCACGGCCGGTCGCCGCATCCCGCTTCGTTGATCGCGGCCTGGTTGTTCGCTCCCGTCGTCGCAGTGGGCGCAGTCGTGGGTGTCGCGGCGGTCGGATCCTGGGCGGCGGCGGCAGGTTTCGAGGACGAGGGGCCCCGACTCGTGGGTCTGGCCGCCGCGGCGGTCGTGGCGGTCGGCGCCGTGCTCATCGCCGCGTACCGGCCCTACGCCGTGTTGGCGAAGTGCGCCAAGTCCGCACGTGCCGACAGCACTCACGTCCGTCGGTGGTTCATGGCGCCACTCGTCGCGGTGGCCGTTGCCGTCGCAGCGCACGGCATGGTCCGGCTGACGCTCTCCGCCGAAGGTCGTACCGGAACCGTCACCTCCTCCGGACCGTCGTTCGGGATCGCCACGCTGTGGGTCGCCTCGCTCGTGCTCCCGTGGGTCACGTGGCTCGTGTTCGCCCGTCGGGCGATGAGGTCACTCGACTCGGGCGTGGTCCACACTCACGGTCGTGCTGTGCGAGAGGCGCTCGAGCCCACCGAGATGACCGCCTTCGCGGCGAGCTTGATGGCACCGAATGCAGCACCGGTCAGTGCTGCGAACGCTCCACCCGCTTGACCTCGTCCCACAACTCGTCGAGCGTGGCCAGCGGGGCATCGCGCAGGTCGATCGACCGTCCGGTCGCGAGGGCCTCGACCCCCTCGAACCGGGTGCGGAACTTGTCGGACGCCCGTCGAAGCGCCAGTTCGGGGTCCACCCCGACGTGGCGGGCGACGTTGACCACGGCGAACAGCAGGTCGCCCAGTTCGGCGTCGATCTCCACCTCGTCGGCGGCGTCGATCGCCTCGATCAGTTCACCGGTCTCCTCGACGACCTTCGGGATCGCACCCGACACGTCGGACCAGTCGAAACCGACCTTGGACGCCTTGCGGCCGACCTTCGCTGCGTAGGAGAGTGCGGGCATCGAGCGCGGGATGCCGTCGAACACCGACGTGCGTCCCTTCTCGACCCGCTTGATCTCGTCCCAGTTCGCCAACGCGGTCGTCGAGTCGAGCGGGGCGTCGACTGCGGAGGAATCGTCGCCAGGGGACCCGGTGCTGTCGTCACCGAACACGTGCGGATGGCGCCTGACCAGTTTGTCGTGGATACCTTCGGCGACGTCGGCGATCGTGAAGCGACCCTCCTGCTCGGCGATCGTGGCGTGGAACTCGATCTGGTAGAGCAGGTCGCCGAGTTCCTCGATCAGGTCGGCGTCGGGATCGGTGGTTGCGCCGGTCGTTGCCTCGAGCGGGGTGTGGCCGTCGCTCGCATCCAACGCTTGGATCGCGTCGACGACCTCGTAGGTCTCCTCCAACAGGTACGGGATCAGCGACTGGTGGGTCTGCTCCACGTCCCAGGGGCACTGCTCGCGCAGCGTTCGTGCGAGGCGGTGGAAGCGGGTGTAGTGGTACCCGACCGGTGTGGCGAGGTGAGGGATGTAGATGGACGTCAGGTGGTCGGCCTCGACGGTGCGGTCGAGTTCGGACCACGTGGTGTGCACGATCCGCTCCTCGGTGGTGCCCAGCGCATGCAGGATCACCACCTCCTCGTCGCCCGTCGCCGCATCGACGGCAAGTTTGATGTCCGACAGGACCCAGTTCGCATGGGTGTGCGCGACGAGCAGCGGGCCGACCTGGTCGGCTGCTGCGGTGGCGAACTCGTGCCCGTCGACGAGGCGGACGCCCGCTTCGACCGGGTCGATGCCGAGTCGCGCCCACGCCACGTCGAGGAATGACATCGCCGGACGGAGTTCGACCGTGAAGTGCGCATCGGATCCGACGCTCCGCTCACGGAGCAGGCGCACGGTGCGTTCCAACACCAGCGGCGAGCCGGGGACGGCGTACAGGATGTCGCCGTGCACGGCTGCGTCGGCGATCAACCGCTCGGCGATCTCGGTGTAGACGTCGTCGAACGTGTCGGCCGACTCGTAGAGGTCGTCGTGGGTGAGTGCACCGCCTGGCGCGTCGAGCACGAGGTGCGCCGAGGGATGCACCGCCGTGCGCAGGTGCCGTCGTGCGATGCGCTCGATCGATCGGAGCGTGTCGACGGTGACGTGATCGTCGGCCCCCGGCCCGAGTCCGACGACGGTGATCGACGACATTCGCGGTTGCTCGCCGGTCGAGTGCGGAGGGGGCATGCGTCGCACCTCAGCCGAGGGCGACGACCCCGCCGCGGTCGACGTCGAACGTCCCGTAGCGGGAGTCGACATCGATGTCGATGTCCTCCACGAGGAGGCGCAGCCCGACGGTCTGACGCAGTGCCTGCAGGACCTGATCGGCCTCGGTCGGGTCGAGGTCCTCGAACGGCCGGAATCCGATCACGAGAGCTGCGGTCGTCCCGTCGGGTCCGGGCGTCGGAGCCGTTGCGTAGGGGTCGTCGGCGTCGACGGAGAAGAGTGCCTGGACCTCGGGCGTGTCGGAGGTTGCCGGGTCGAACTGCTCGGCAGGGAAACAGCCCGCTCGCCCACCGGCGTTGCCGAGTTCCGGGTCGATGTTGAAGTCCGCAACGACGTCGAGCACGTCGGTGCCTGCTGCGAGTTGCTCGATGGCGGCGTCGCCCGCTTCGGCCGACGCCGCGACGAGGATGTTGGGGCACAGGACGCCGGCGATCGCAATGCCCTCGCCGTAGGTGGGAATCAGTTGATCGTCAGGGAGCCCGGCGAGCAGTTCCTGGGTCACGAGACCCTTCTCCACGGTGGTCTCGAAGATCCAGTTCGAGATCTCGGCGCGGGCGGCCTCGACGTTGCCGCTGGTCTGCTGGGCTTCGAGCAGTACGTCGAGTTCGTCCTGCGTGAACTCGGTGCCCTCCACCCGGGCCACCGTGTCGGTGTCGATCGACGAGCACCCGGCAGCGACGGAGGCCAGGGCGACAGCGGTCAGGATCGTCTGAGCTCGGCGATGCACGATAGCGAGGCTAGCGGCCTCGTCGGACTCACTCGCTTCGCTCCGTTCGTCCGAGTTGCTCTCTCGCTGGCGCTCGCTCGAGTTGGGCGCCTCACGGCGCGCTGTCCTGCATCGCTCACAGCAAGCTGCTCGGCTCGGATGTCGGCGCAAGGGCCTCCGCTCTGCCGCTGACCATGCGGGGGTGGGAGGTCAGGCGTCGTCGGGCGGTACCAGGTCTCGGAAGAACTGGACGAGAAAGGTGGCGGCATCCTTGCCCCTCGGGAGGGGGACCACCAGCTGGTGGAGGTCCTCCTTGTACTTCGCGCCGCGGGACAGTCGACGCAGCCGGATCGTGGCACTCATCGGCAGCTCGATCGGCTGGATGCGCGCATCGCTCGACGTGATCTGCAGGTCGCGCACGCCCAGCCGGTGGCACTCGGCGCGCAGGTAGCCGACCTGGAGCAACGAGTCGGCGGGAGCCGGGAGCGGGCCGTAACGGTCCTCCCATTCGGTGCGGATGTCGTCGACCTGGGCCTGCGTGGTGACGTCGGCCAGCCGTCGGTAGGCCTCCAGCCGCAGCTCCTCCTTCTTGACGTAGTCCTCGGGGAGGAACGAGTCGGTGGGCACGTCCAGCTTGATCTCGGCGGGCGGCTTCTTGGCCGGCTCGCCCTTCATCTCACTGACCGCTTCGGTGACCATCTGGCAGTAGAGGTCGTAGCCGACCGCCGCGATGTGGCCGGACTGGCTCTCGCCGAGCAACGATCCGGCACCTCGGATCTCCAGGTCGCGCATCGCGATCTTGAAGCCCGAACCCAGTTCGGTCGCCTCGCCGATCGTGCGCAACCGTTCGTAGGCCTCCTCGGTGAGTGTCTTGTCGGGCGGGTAGAAGAGGTACGCATACGCACGCTGACCCGAACGGCCGACGCGGCCGCGTATCTGGTGCATCTGGCCGAGCCCGAGCAGGTCGGAACGCTCGACCACGAGCGTATTCACCGACGGCATGTCGATGCCCGATTCGATGATCGTCGTGCACACCAGCACGTCGTACTGGCCGTCCCAGAAATCCTGCACCACGGTTTCGAGCGAGCCCTCGTCGAGTTGGCCATGAGCGATCGCAATGCGCGCTTCGGGCACGAGTTCGCGCAACCGGCGCGCAGCGGTCTCGATCGACCGGACCCGATTGTGGACCCAGAACACCTGGCCCTCGCGCAGCAGTTCGCGGCGGATCGCCTCGACGGCGACGCGCTCGTCGTACTCGCCGACGTAGGTGAGGATCGGCTGACGTTCGGCGGGCGGGGTCTGCAGCAGGGAGAGATCGCGGATGCCGACGAGGCTCATCTCGAGGGTGCGCGGGATCGGCGTGGCGGTGAGGGTGAGGACGTCGACGTTGGTCTTCATCCTCTTCATCTTTTCCTTGTGCTGCACACCGAAGCGCTGCTCCTCGTCGACCACGAGCAGACCGAGATCCTTGAAGTTGATGTCGGCGGCGAGCAACCGGTGCGTTCCGATCACGCAGTCCACGTCGCCGGACTTCACGTCGGCGATCACCTTCTTCGCCTGCCCCGCCGTCAGGAACCGGCTGAGCACTTCGACACGAATCGGATATCCGGCGAACCGGTCGGCGAACGTGTTCCCGTGTTGCGTCGCCAGGAGGGTGGTCGGCGCGAGCACGGCGACCTGCTTGCCGTCCTGGATCGCCTTGAACGCAGCGCGGATCGCGATCTCCGTCTTGCCGAAACCGACGTCACCGCACACGAGGCGGTCCATCGGGAACTCGCGCTCCATGTCGGCCTTGATGTCGATGATCGCCTTGGCCTGATCGGGGGTCTCGACGAACGGGAACGCGTCCTCCATCTCGGCCTGCCACGGCGTGTCCTGCGCGAACTGGTGGCCCTCCGCGGTGACCCGCTGCTGGTAGAGCAGCACCAGTTCCTGCGCGATCTGGCGGACCTCGGTCTTGACCCTCGCCTTGGTCTTTGCGAAGTCGGAGCCGCCGAGCTTGTGCAGCTTGGGGGCTTCGCCACCGACGTACTGACGGATCGTGTCGATCTGGTCCGACGGGATGTAGAGCTTGTCGCCGCCCTTGTAGCTGAGCAGGAGGTAGTCGCGTTCGATCCCACCGATCGCCCGCTTGACCATGCCCTCGTACATCCCGACGCCGTGCTGGTGATGCACGACGAAGCTGCCGGTCTTGAGGTCCTCGAACGTGCTCGCCGTCTCGCCCCGCTTGCGCGTGCGCGCTTTGCGGTGAGCGCGTCGACGCCCGGTCAGGTCGGATTCCGCAACGATTGCGATCTTCGCATTCGTCAGCGTCACCCCCCGGTGCAGCGGCGCCACCACGATCGACCCGCCCGGCGGGAGGTCCTCGCCCCCGCCTGGGGTGTCGCCGGACCCGTTGCCACCGGCCTGCCCGGGTTGGCCGAGGCGGAGCTTGAAGTCGAGGCCTTGGTCGAGGAGCATCGACTTGAGTCGTCTGGCCGAACCGTCGCCGTCGGCGGCGACCACGACGCGGTATCCGTCCCCGATCAGCTCGACCAGTCGGTCGGTCAGGCCGGTGCCATCGCCGACGACAGGCCCCCACCCCATTGCCTGGACCATCGGCGTGTCGGGTGACTCGGGCGTGGAGTCGATCGACCAGAACGAGCCGCCAGGCGCGTCGGCCAACAGCACGTCGGGATCGGCGTGGAGGCGCGGGAAGGTCTTGTCGGGGTCGCGGGCCCACGTGGACGCGAGGGTGCGAGCGAGGTCGTCCTCCTCGGCGATCAGGTCAGCGGCACGGTCACGCATGCGACGCGGCTCGACGAGCAGGATCTTGGCGGTGTCGGGCAGCACGTCGGTGATCAGGTGCGGCGCACCGGGTGCGTCGTCCACCAGCCATGGCAGCCACGATTCCATGCCGTCGAAGTGAGCGCCTTCGGACAGGCGCTCCCACTGCTCGCGACCCCACGGTTCGCTCGCGATGAGCTTCTCGGCACGTTGTCGGACTCCGTCGGTCGGAGTGAGTTCACGCGCGGGGAAGATGTGGACGAGGTCGAGGTCGGTCGTGGAGCGCTGGTCGTTGACGCTGAAGCGGGTCAGCCGCTCGACTTCGTCACCCCACAGGTCGATGCGGATGGGAGCGTCGGCGCACGCCGGGTACACGTCGACGATCGCGCCTCGCCGTGCGAACTCGCCGCGATGCTCGACGACCTCCTCGCGTCGGTATCCGAACGCGACGAGTTGTGCCGCCAGTTCGTCGGGGTCGACCTCACCGCCGGGTCGCACGACGATCGGTTCGATGTCGCGAACGCCGGGACCGAGCTTCTGGAGCAGACCACGAACTCCGGCGACGATCACCTTCGGGCAGCGCGCCGGGTCCTGGATCCGCCAGAGCACTTCGAGGCGTTGGCCCATGGTCTCGACGTTCGGGCTGACCCTCTCGAACGGCAGGGTCTCCCACCCGGGGAAGAGCGCGAGTTCGTCGTCGTCGAGGAACTGGGACAGGTCGTCGTGCAGCTGGCGCGCCATCGTGCCGGTCGGGCAGGCAACGAGTACGGGCCGACGGTTCGACAACTGGCCGAGGGCGGCGATCGAGATCGGGCGAGCGACCTCGACCACTGCGAGCCGGGCGTCGGGCTCACCGAATGCGCGGGTCAGCCCCGGTTCGGCGCGCAGCAGAGGTGCGAGAGACCGGAGAGGCGCGGCGGAAAACTGTTCGTCGCTCAAGCCCGTCATTCAACCTGCCCCATCTGCCGATGCCAGCGGTGACCTCGGTCCCAGGTGGTGGCGCAGCCGCCGGCCGACTCGCCGAGCGCCGGCGAACGAGTCCGGCGTCGCTGCGCGCAGCACCCGGTCCAGGAGTGGCCGTCCGACGGATGGGCAGCGACTATCGAGAACGGTTGTAGCGCTGCATGGCCGCATCGATGCCGTCGGCGATGATCATCTCGACGGCGTCGGCGGCCTCGACGATCGCGACGTCGAGGATCTCACGCTGGCGCTTGGGGATCTTCGCGAGCACATGAACCTTGCCGACATGCGCGCTGTCGGGCTTGCCGACGCCGATCCGCACTCGCAGGTAGTCCTGGGTGCCGAGGTGCTGGGTGATCGAGCGCAGCCCGTTGTGGCCGGCCAGGCCGCCCCCCGACTTCAGCTTCATCTCGCCCGGCGGGAGGTCGAGTTCGTCCTGGATGACGATGATCCGTTCGGGTGACTCGATGCGGAATCGACGTGCGAGTGCGCCGACGGCACGTCCTGACTCGTTCATGAAGGTGATCGGAAAGGCAAGCGCCACACGTTGGTCGTCGCCCGGTGGGCCGAAGCGGGTCTCGGCGAGCAGCGCGTTGTCCTTGCCGCCCTTCAACGTCTCGCCCCGGCGCTGCGCGAGCAGCCGCAGTGCGTCCTCGCCGACGTTGTGGCGGGTGTTCGCGTACTTCTCGCCCGGGTTCCCGAGGCCGATCACGAGCCAGTCGAACGGGTTCCCCTTGCCCTCGCGTCCGAACAGTCCCATGGGTCCGAGTCTGGCGGCAAACCGAGCAAACCATCTGGTGAGCCAAACCATCTGGTGTCAGGGTCGGTTCAGGGGGTGGACGCCTCGGTTGAGTAGTTGAGGTTCCACCGGTCGGTGTGTGAAACGGGAGATGATTCCCGCTGCGAATCACAAAACACCAACCGGTGGAGGTCTCATCATGTCAGGACAAGCGTTGTCGTTGGAAGAACGCGTGGTGATCGCGGTCGGGATCGCTGCTGGCCGATCAGCGATCGAGACCGCCCAAGAGTTGGGTCGTGCCCCATCGACGGTTCGACGAGAGATCGCCCGACACGGCGGACCCGAGAAGTATTCGGCAGTGGCTGCTGATCGTCGAGCCTGCCGGTCTCGGGCCCGCCCGAAACAGTCCCGCCTCGAAGCCGACCCGGTCCTGGCGGCGTACGTGGCCCGGCGTTTGGCGTTGCGGGACTCGCCAATGACCATCTCGATCGAACTCGCCCGAGGCACCAACAACGTGTGGTCGTCGATCAGCCACGAGTGCATCTATCAAGCGATCTATCAGCAACGCGGTCTGGACCGCGACGCCCGCAACGGACTGCACCTGCGTCGCCGGCGCCGCAAACACCGTGGTCAGCAACGCTCATCGTCGCACCCGCTGCAGGACTTCCGTCCCATCGCGGACCGCCCGATGATCGCACTCGAACGAAGCGAGGTCGGTCACCTCGAGGGCGACTTGATCACCGGCAAACTCAACCAGTCCGCAATGATCACCATCTTTGATCGTGCCAGCCGCAAACTGTGGCTGGTGAAGACGGCGAACAAGTCAGCCGCGGCCGTCTACGCGTCGCTGGTCAAGGTGCTGTCGACGATCCCAGCCGAGCTGCGACACACCCTCACCTGGGACCAAGGCTCCGAACTCGCCCGCCACCGTGACATCGAACAGGCCTGCAAGATCGAGATCTACATCGCGGACAAGAGCTCGCCCTGGCAACGACCCACCAACGAAAACGGCAACGCCCTCGTTCGCCGATACGTCGGCAAAGGCACCGACCTCAACGCCATCAGCCACCACCGCTGCCGAACGATCCAGGACCGCATCAACACCACCCCACGCCGCTCACTGCAATGGGACACCGCCAACACCGTCTACGATCGCCTCAGCGCACCGACCACCTGAACTCACACTGACACCGTTTGGTTTCGGCGGAGGACTCGGTGGCGGCCGGTGACGGAGACCTCCTCGAACCGG
>JBBSOH010000114.1:0-11669 GCA_038259945.1 Acidimicrobiales bacterium | reverse complement strand
GTCCGGCCGCGGCGTGCGGTTGGTGGCCGAAGCGTGGGACGTGGTCCGCTACCAGGTCGGCCGAGCGTGGCCCGATCCTCGTTGGATGCAGTGGAACGGTCGGTACCGCGATGACATGCGCGGCTTCCTGCGTGGTGAGGCCGGACTCGTCCCGGCGGTGATGCAGAGACTGCAGGGCAGCCCCGACCTGTTCGACGCGCCGTCGAAGTCGGTGAACTTCCTCACTGCGCACGACGGGTTCACCATGTTCGACCTCGTCGCCCACGACCGCAAACACAACGACGCCAACGGATGGAACGGCACCGACGGCACCGACGACAACCGTTCCTGGAACTGCGGTTGGGAAGGCGAAGCCGGGGCCTCCGACGAGGTGCGCTCGCTGCGTCGTCGACAACTCCGCAACGCCTGGACCCTCCTGATGCTCAGCCACGGCACGCCGATGGCCGTGTCGGGCGACGAGTTCGGCCGGACCCAGGGCGGCAACAACAACCCGTACAACCAGGATGACGAGACGACCTGGACCGACTGGTCGCGCCGCGACGACTGGCTCGACCTCGAACGGTTCGTGCAGCAGCTCACCGACTTCCGGGCGGCGCATCCGGTGCTGACCCAGCCCGAGTGGTGGGGGAGCGACGTCGAGTGGTTCGGAGTGTTGGGCGCACCCGACTGCGGTGACCACTCGCGGTCGCTCGCATGGCACCTCGGCGAGCTGTACGTGATGGTCAACATGTGGTGGGAGCCGCTCGACTTCGTCGTCCAGGCTCCCGGCCGATGGCATCGGGTGATCGACACGTCTGACGAAACCGGCTTCGTCGCACTCTCGATGGCGGGCTCGCCCGTGGGGGTCGGCCCTCGTTCGATCGTCGTCCTCCAGAACGTGGGGGCGTAGGTTCGGGAAATGGATCTCGGAATCACTGGACGTCGTGCGGCGGTTGCCGCTGGATCATCGGGCCTCGGTCTCGGCTCGGCGCGGGCACTGCTGGCCGAGGGCGCACAGGTCGCGATCTGCGGGCGTGATGCGGATCGACTCGACCGTGCCGCATCCGAACTCGGACACGGTGTCGTACCGCTGGTGTGCGATGTGGGATCGGCCGAGGGCGGCACCCGGTTCGTCGAACTCGCGACCGAGGCACTCGCCGGTCCGATCGACATCCTCGTCCCGAACGCAGGTGGGCCACCCGCAGGCAACTTCGCGTCGACCGATGTGGACGCCTACAGCGCTGCGCTCGACCTCAACCTGCTGTCGATCGTGGCGATGTGCAAGGCGACGGTTCCCGGGATGCAGGAGCGTGGCTGGGGTCGCGTCGTCGCGATCACGTCGGTGTCGGTGCGCCAGCCGATCCCGAACATCATCCTGTCGAACACGGCTCGTGCAGGCGCCACCGCGTTCCTGAAGACGCTGGCACTCGAGGTCGCCGCCGACGGTGTCACGGTCAACACGGTGCAGCCGGGGGTCCACGACACCCCGCGCCTCGACGCGCTCTACACGCCGGAGCAGAAGGCGCAGGTGCGGATGGGTGACGCCGACGACTTCGGCTCCATCGTCGCCTTCCTGTGCAGCGAGCAGGCGACGTTCGTCAACGGGCTCCAACTCCATGTCGACGGCGGCTCCTACGGCGGGCTGCTCTGACCCCGAACACTCCGGTCGGGCCGGTCACCGACTCAGTCCGAAGGCCTGGATCGCCCGGTCGACCTGGTGGTCGAAGAGAGCATCGGCGGGCTCGAAGGAATTGTGGAACGTGCCGAACAACTCGAAGCTGACGAACCCGAAGAGTTGCGACCAGAGTTCGACGCCCAGCGCAAGCACGTCGAGGTCCGCGTCGACCCCGGCGAGGGCGTTGGCGGCGCGCAACTGTTCGGCCAGGGTGGGGTCGAGCGGGACGCGTGAGCGCAGCAGCAAGCCGTCCGGGTCGATGTCGGCGGCGATGCCGATGAGGACCAGGGCGACGCGCAGTGCAGACCCGATCGTGTCGTCGGGGGCGGCGTAGCCGAGGACGGGTGATCCGTAGATGAGCGCATACTCGTGCGGATTGGCCCGAGCCCAGTCGCGGACGGCGTGGCAGATCGCCGAGAAGCGTCCAGCGAGGTCGCTGCGGTCGACCTCGGCATCCGCGTCTTCCACCGCAGCACCCAGTTCGTCGTAGGAATCGATGATCAACCGCGTGAGCAGAGCGTCGCGGCTCGGGTAGTACCGGTACAGGGCACTCGACGCGAGGCCGAGTTCGCGCGCGATCGCACGAACCGACAGCGCAGCTGCACCCGACTCGGCGAGGTGCGATCGCGCGATTCGGCTCACGTCGCGGAGCAACTCCGCGCGGGCGCGAGCTCGCACCCCGTGCGGTTCGTCGTCGGTCATGGGACCCATTGTGGTCCACGGGCCGACCACAGGAGCCGAAACGAGAACACATGTCACAAAAGAGAGCACTGCTCTTGTATTTCGCGTCGCCGAGGTTCATACTCGGAAAGGCGAGAGCGGTGCTCTCGTATTCGCCACTCGAGTCCGGAGGACCACATGACCACCCGCCACGACCATCCCGCCGATCCGAACGACACCGCCAGGAAGCGGCTCGACGCCCACGACGATCCTGGTCACCTCCGCGACCTCGATGCGTCGACGGGTGCCGACGACGGACGTCGAGGATCATCGGGCACGGCGCGGCTCCACGTGGTCGTCGGTGCGGGCGCCGTCGGTGCGGGCGTCGCCACCCGGCTCGCGGACGCCGGCCATCGTGTCCGCGTCGTCACCCGGTCCGGTTCGGGTCCGCAGCATCCGGGGATCGAACGCGTCGCCGCGGACGCGACGGACGCTCGACGACTGAGCGAGATCGCGACGGGAGCCCACGCGATCTTCAACTGCGCCAATCCCCGCTACTCGACATGGGCGACCGACTGGCCCCCCTTGCAGGCTGCGTTCATCGCCGTCGCGGAGGCGACCGGTGCCCGACTGATCGCGATGGGCAACCTCTACGTGTACGGACAAGACACCTCGCCGATGTCGGCGACCGACCTCGCCGACCCACCCTCGACGAAGGGCGCCATCCGGGCGGCGATGTGGGAGCAGGCGCTCGAAGCCCACCGGTCTGGACGAATCCGCACCACCGAGGTGCGGGCATCCGACTTCTTCGGCCCCGGCCTCGGCCAGAACGGGCACCTCGGTGACCGGTTCGTGCCGCGCCTGCTCGCCGGCCGGAGTCCCTCGATCGTCGGTCGACCGGACCAGATCCACAGTTGGTCGTACCTGGGCGACGTCTGTGACACGCTCGCCCTGCTCGGCAACGACGACCGCTCGCTGGGAAGGGTGTGGCACGTACCGACACTCCCGGCCGTGACGGCCACGGACATGGCCGACGCGATCTGCGACCAGGCCGGTGTCGGCCGTCAGCGGGTCAAGCGTGTCCCGCGGGTCGCCCTCCGACTGGCCGGACTGTTCTCCGCCGACCTGCGCGGCCTCCACGAAGTGATGTATCAGCACGACCGACCGTTCGTGATGGAGGCTGCCGTGACCACCGAGGTGTTCGGCCTGCAGGCCACGCCGCTCGCCCGGCAGGTCGAAGCGACGGTCGCCTCGTATCGAGAGGGTCAGCCCGCCGTGACCCGGTCGGTGTCGACGGCGCCGGCCTGAGCGGCGGTGCCGCTCGCGTCGAGCGCGTTCGCTGGATCGACCGACTCGGACTCCACGACTGCGTCGCCTTCCGGCGTGGCGTCGGAGTCTGGGTCGTCGGGCCGCGAATCAACCCCGCGCTCACCGATCGTCGGCGGGTCCATCGATGCGACGCGATGTACGGCTCACCGATCCGAGACCTATCGTTTCGCCATGCTCGCACGGACTGCAGGCGGTACCTCCGTGGGTGCCCGACTCGCTCTGCCCGTCGTGATCGTCGCGACTGCGGTGCTCGCCGTGTCACTCCACCGCCAGGGGCACACTCAAGGCGACGACTTCGCGCTGTATCTGCGTCAGGCGCGCAGTGTCTTCGACGGCAATCCGGCTGAAGTGATTGCGGACAACCGGTTCGCCGTCGTGAACTCCGACAGCGGCTTCAGCCCGACCGGTTACCCGTGGGTCTGGCCGCTGGTGTTGTCGCCCTTCGTCCGATTCTGGGGCCTCGACTACGACCGCCTGAAGTTGATCGAAGTGGCCGCGATGTGCATCTGGGTGGCGCTGCTCCACGGAATCGTCCGGCGTCGGGTGGGCCGTCCCGCGGCGCTCGCTGTTGCCGCGGTCTTCGCCACGTCGTTCGCCTACCTGCAGCACACCGAGCAACTGATCACCGAGATCCCCCACCTGACGAGCGTGACGCTGTTCGTGTGGTGGTTCGACCGGGTACGCATCCGGGGCTCTCTCCTCGCGGCGAGGATCGTCGATCTGTCGGTGCTCGGAGTGCTTGCCGCACTGTCGTTCAACGTCCGGCGTGAGGGACTCGCACTGATCCTGGCGACCGTGGTGATCCAATCGTTCGAACTGCTCCGGTCGAACGCCACCGACGACGAGACGACGAACGCAGGGTCGATTCAGCGGCGGTGGCGCCGACCGTCGGCGATCATCGAGGTGACCCGAACTCACATCCGCCCGCTCGTCACCCCGCTCGCCTCGTTCGTCGCGGCGGTCGTGGTCTTCCAACTGCTCCTGCCGACGGCGCTGCTGCCCGACAACGACAACTCCCGCTCCAACATCGACGACCGCTTCGGGGAGTATCCGCGGATCCTCGCCACCCAGCTCGGATTCGGCGAACACCCGGCGGTCGGCGTGATGATCCTGCTGCTCGCCGTGGGCGGCGTCGTGATCGGGGTCCGCGCCCGCCCGCACCTCGACGGGATGCTGCTCGCGGTCGCCGTGGTGAGTGCACTCACGATCGGCACCCACTTCCGCAAGGTCGAGCGCTACTGGTTCCAGATCACCCCGTGGGTCGTGTACTTCGTGGCGGTCGCCCTCATCGCTGCGGCTGGACTCGTGCTCCGCCATCGCGGTCGACTCGTGCCGCTCGTTGCCGCCGCGCCGCTCGCTGGGCTGGTGATCGCCCACCTCGTGGTGCTCCCCGGTCACATCGCCGACGTGCGTGAGTTCGACGACGCCGGCCGGGTGCTCTCGGGTCCGACCGAGCCGAACGTGGCACCCGTGTACGAAGCGGTGCTCGAGATGACACCACCCGACGCGACCGTGGCCTTCTTCCGTGCCCGGACGATGACCCTGCTCACCGACCGTAGATCGTTCCAGACCAAGGACATCGACCGGGTCGCCATCGGAGCGGACTATCTTGCGCAGCGCCGCCGCGACACCGCCTGGCAACCGAGTATCGACGAGGCCGCTTCGGCGGGCTTCGTGGAGATCTGGTCCGACCCCACGTGGATCCTGTGGCGGATCCCTGCAGCCGGTGCCACCCCGATCGAGATCCAGGACGACGCATCATGAACAACCACACCAGTGAGAACACCGACACAGATGCCGATACGGGCGGGTCTGCAGCGGTCCCGACCGGCAACACCTACGACAAGTACGCGTCGACCAACCCGATCGAACAGCGGATGATGCGTGGCTTCTTCGACGCATTCGACCGCTTCGTCGGAGCGGTCGATGCTCCGAAGCGGATCCTCGAAGTGGGGATCGGGGAGGGCGTCGTCACGACGCGGCTGCGCGAGCGATTCGCCGACACTCCGATCGTCGGCCTCGACCTGCCCGATCCGGAGTTGGCCGCCCATTGGCGCAGCCGCGACCTGGACTGTGTGTTCGGCGACGTGACCCGGCTCCCGTATCCCGACTCCTCGTTCGACCTCGTGCTCGCGATCGAGGTCTTCGAACACTTCGACGACACCGGGGCGGCACTCGCCGAGATCGCCCGTGTCTGCTCCGGAACGCTCGTTGCATCCGTGCCGTTCGAACCGATCTGGCGGGTCGGTAACATGGCACGCGGTCGATACCTCCGGGACCTGGGGAACACGCCGGGCCACGTCAACCACTTCTCGCGCCGTTCGTTCTCGCGTTTCGTCGCGACCCGATTCGACGTCGCGGACGTGGCATCACCTCTGCCGTGGACGATGATCCGCGCGCAGCGGCGCGACCTGTGACCCGCCGGACCCGATGAATCGCCAGCGGCTCGCCTCCCTGGCAGGGGTGGCGATCGGTCTGCTCGGTCTGGGCTTCCTGGCGCTGCGCCTCTCGCGGGACTGGGACGAGGTGACCACTGCGTTCACCGAGACCGACCCGCGGTGGGCGCTGGTCGCGTTCGCGTCCGGGACGGGAGCGATGTCGGTGATCGCGGTGAACTGGGTCGTACTGCTGCGGGGTCGCGGGGCCGCGGTTGCGACGTCGAGCGGATTCGCGTGGTTCTTCGTCGGTCAACTCGGCAAGTACGTGCCTGGCGGGATGTGGCCCGTCGTGGGCCAAGCCTACCTGGCCGCGCGCGGCGGGGTGGCCCGCCGCGACGCCTACACGGCCACGGCCACGTCGATGGTCGCCACCCTCACCGGCGCCGCAGCGTTCGCGTCGATCACCGGGGTGGCCACCTCGTCCGATCGCCGGTGGATCGCCGCAGCGATCGGCGTGGCGCTCGTGTCCGGACTCGGTGTGATCTCGGCAGAGGCAGGTCGGCGGCGCCTCGAGTCGTTGATCGCGATGCTCGTCCGTCGGCCGATTCCGCTGCCCGCCGGGCGGTTCCTGACCGTCCAGACCCTGCGCCACGTACCCGTGTGGTTGCTCTTCGGGGTGATGAACGTGGCGGTGGTGATCGCCCTCGACGGGTCGCCGTCGACTCGCACCGTCCTCGAGGTGCTGTTCGCGTCCACGCTGTCGTGGATGGCCGGATTCGTGGTCGTCGGTCTCCCGGGCGGCATCGGGGTCCGCGAGGCGGTGTTGGTGTCTGCGCTGACCGGACCGCTCGGCGCCGGGGTGGCCCTCTCGGTGGCGATCACGAGCCGGATCGTGTCGATCCTGGTCGACGTGGTCGCGGCCAGCGCGTCGCCACTCGTCGCTAGGATCACCGCCTGATGCCACGGCCCGTCAAGCTGATCATCCAGATCCCGTGTTTCAACGAGGAGGAGACGCTTCCCCTCACGATCGCCGATCTTCCCCGTGAGGTCCCGGGTGTGGACGTCGTCGAGTGGCTCGTGATCGACGACGGCAGCAGCGATGCGACCGTGGAGGTCGCCCGTCGGCTCGGTGTGGATCACGTCGTGTCGCATCCGCACAACCGTGGTCTCGCCGCAGCGTTCCTCACCGGCCTCGAGGCCTGCCTGCGGGCCGGAGCGGACGTGATCGTCAACACCGACGCCGACAATCAGTACGACGGTGGGTCGATCGCGAACCTGGTCGCACCGGTCCTCGACGGCGACGCCGACATGGTGGTGGGGGAGCGACCGATCGAACACATCGACGACTTCTCGCGTTCCAAGAAGGTGCTCCAGCGCGTCGGGAGTTCGGTCGTGCGACGCTTCTCGGGCACCGGTGTACGTGACGCGGCGAGCGGTTTCCGCGCCTATTCGCGAGACACCGCGATGCGTGTGCAGGTGTTCGGCCGCTACTCCTACACCATGGAGACGATCATCCAGGCGGGCTGGAACGGGATCCACGTCGTGTCGGTCCCCATCGGCGTCAACGCCAAGACCCGTGACTCGCGCCTCGTGAAGAGCGTGCCGCAGTACCTGTCCCGATCGGGGCAGTCGATCGTGCGGAGCTTCGCGCTGTACAAGCCGTTCCGCTTCTTCTTCCTCGTCGGGAGCGTCCCGTTCCTCATCGGCTCGCTCCTGCTCCTGCGATGGCTGGCGTTCTACTTCCTCGCCGACGACTATCGCAGCCGGTTGCCGAGCCTGCTGTCCGGGATCGGGTTGATCCTGGTCGCAGTGCAGATCTGGAGCGTGGCGTTCCTCGCCGACCTCCAGGCCGCCAACCGTCGCGTCCTCGAGGACCTCCGACTCCGCACGAGGCGACGAGACCTGGACACCGATCTCCACACGGACACCCACCCGGACGCCTGACCGGGGTCATCCGTCGGCGGCGACGCGTTCCCACAGGGAGACGGGCCGGGTCGGATCGTCCCAGACGAGGCGCGCCGGTCGATCGCTCGGCCACACGGCATCGTTCGGGGCCACCACGAATCGCGCGGCTCCGGACCCGAGGTCCTCGATGACGGTGAACTCGGTCGCGGCGAGCGCGAACTGGTAGCTCATCATTGCCTTGGTGTCGTCGCTGCCGGGACGCACGTAGAAGTCGACGGGCTCACCGTCGGCCAGGGGCCCGCCGGCAAGCGCCTCCAACTGCTCGACGTCGCGCGTGTCGCTCCACCCACGGTCGATCGCATCAGCCGTCCGCACACCGCCGATCACGAGCAACGAACCGACGGCCAGTGCGGCCAGGGTCACCGGCCGCATGCGACTCGAGCGCGTGGTCGGGTCGGTGTCCACCGCTGCGAGGTGGGTCGCGCCGACGAGGTGGAACACGCCGACGAAGAGCATCGAGGCAGCGAGCAGCGCAACGGCGACGATCGTGATCGGGACGACGTCGATCGACGACGATCGGCCGATGAACGGCTGCAGGCCGAGGATCATCGGCTCCACACCGTTGCCTGCGGCCAGAGGTTCGTCTCGGAAGGCGACGAGGACGCCTCCGGCTGCGACGAGGGAGCCGCCGATGAATCCAGCCGCCACGGCGAGGTGGCGGACTCTGATCGTCCCGACAGCGCCGACGAGGACGGCGATTCCGACGACGAGGATCGGAGCGATGACGCCGTCGTTGTATCGCCCGTACACGATTCGGTCGGGTCGGTCCCGCGCCGACATGAACGCCACGGAGAGCGCCACACACCCCAGAGTCGACGCCGCCACGATGACAGCGGATCTGCGCTCGGTCGCCCCGCCGCCGCGAATCCGACGGGCCAGGCCCCACACGCCGAATCCCACGATGCCGAGGGAACTCACCACGAGGTACCACCACTGGCCTGCGCCAGACACCACGAGTGGGCCGATGTCGACAACTCGTTCGGCAACGGCACCGAACGTGTTGGTGTCGGCCGGGTTCCTCCACAGTCGCTCGACGATCGCACCGGACGACCGTTGGACGGCAACCGCCCCGGCCACCGCCAGCACGACGCCCGCGACCCCATCACGCTTCGTCATCCGATTGCGCAGCATCGCCACGCCGACGACGGTGACGAAGATCGCGAACAGCGGGAGCATCCGGCTGTGGGTCGCGAACGTGGCCGTCACCGCCGCAGCTGCAAGGCATCCGCGCCCGAGGCCGGGAACGTCGTCGAAGCGGATCAGCGCGAGCATCGACGCGAGGAACAGCGTCACCAGGAGAGACTCGGACCAGACGAAATCGGTCACGAACAACATCGCCGGCATCGCCATCACGGTCACCGACGCGATCGCCGACGGCCACGGCGCGAGGTCCGTGAGTCGACGCGTGAGGGCGACGAGCAGAATCGTGGCCACGCCCCCCAGCACAGAGTTGATCGCCATCGCCGAGCGGAACACGGTCGTTGCGTCGTCGGTGAACCAGTACACGGGCGACAGGAGCAGCGCGTAGCCGGGCCTCCACGTGCTGTGGTCGTGCATGTTCCAGACGGTGCCGCCGCCGAGCAACCTCGCCATCGCCAGTTGAGCGGGTTCGTCCGGCCAGATGGCGTAGGTGGTCCGTGACCTCGACACGAGGAATCGGATGATCGCCACGAATGCTCCGGCAGCGAGGGCCGGAGCGAACCACCGGGATCCAGCCGGTTCGAGCGTGTGGTCGAGTGCGTCGACGTCGCGAAGGTCGTGGCCGAGCACGCTCCGAACGCTATCGACGAGTCATGGTTCGGTCCGGACACCAGCCGATCACGCCACGGACGATCGGCTGGAGTGGGTCGGCTGGAGTGGGTCGGGCTGGAGTGGGTCTGACCCACTCCGGCCATGAAGTCGGCAACCGTCCGCAGCGGAGGTGGTGGAGGGTGGCCGGACTGGGTCTGACCCACTCCGGCCACCTCCCCGGTTCGTCAGGCGCTGGCTTCTTCGAGCGCGCGCTTGGTGAGGATGCGGGCGAGGTGCTCGCGGTACTCGATGCTGGCGTTCAGGTCGGCGGTGGGGTCACAGCCGTCGGCGGCTTGCGCAGATGCGTCTTCGATCGATGCTCCACTCGACAGTGCCGAGGACACGGCCGAGGCGAGGATCGGCACCGCCCCCATGTTGACGAGCCCGACGCCCGAGTCGCCGTTGCGTCGCCAGGCAGCCACGCCGACGATCGCCCAGTCCTGGGCCCGACGGTTGAACTTCTGGAACGACCAGCCCGCACCCTGCATCTTCGGGACGCGGATCTCGGTCAGCATCTCGTCGGGAGCGAGGTCGGTGGTGAGGAAACCCTTGTAGAAGTCGCCCGCCGCGATCTCGCGGGTGCCGTTCGGACCCTGCGCCACGTACGTGGCGCCGAGGGCGAGCGTGGTGGCCGGGAGGTCGGACGCCGAGTCGCTGTGGGCGATCGATCCGCCGATGGTGCCACGGTGGCGCACCTGGGGGTCACCGACGTGGGATGCGGCGTGAGCGAGCAGCGGCACGTGCTCCTTCAGCACGTCGGAGGTCTCGACATCCATGTGGCGCGTCATCGCACCGATCGCGATGACGTCGCCGTCCTCGCGGATGTAGGACAGATCGCTGAGGCGACCGATGTCGATCAGGACCGTCGGCTGTGCGAGGCGCAGCTTCATCAACGGCAGGAGGCTGTGGCCACCGGCGAGGAACTTGGACTCGTCACCGTGCTGACCGATGAGGCTGATCGCCTCCTCGGCGGACTCGGCGCGGACGTAGTCGAATGCTGCGGGGATCACTGGTGGTTCTCCTGGAGGTGAGAGGTGGTGCGGAAGAAAACGTAGACGGTTGGTCGATTGCTCAGGGAGTCGAACCCGAACGGTGCGGTCGGATCGAGGTGTTGCGCAGGTGTTGCGCGTGTCTGACACCGGGTCATGACTGGGCCTCCTGGATCGCAGTCCAGACCTTGAGGGGGCTGGCCGGCATCTGGATGTCCTGCACGCCGAGGCCCGAGAGCGCGTCGACCACGGCGTTCATGATGCACGGCGCAGCGCCGATCGTGCCGGCCTCGCCGACACCCTTCACGCCGAGCGAGTTGGTCGGCGAGGGCGTGACGCTCTCACCGGTGGTGATCGACGGGACGTCGCTTGCCGCGGGCACGAGGTACTCGGCGAGGCTCGTCGAGCGCAGGTTGCCGTCCTCGTCGTACGCCGCCTCCTCGAAGAGCGCTTGAGCGAGACCCTGGATGACACCACCGTGGACCTGACCGTCGACGATCAGCGGGTTGACCTTGTTCCCGCAGTCGTCGACCGCCACGTACTCCAGCACCTCGGTGGCACCGGTCTCGACATCGATCTCGACCACGCACATGTGGGTCCCGAAGGGCCACGAGAAGTTCGGCGGGTCGTACGTGACCTGCACTTCGAGGTTCGGTTCCAGACCGTCGGGCAGATTGTGTGCGGTGAACGCCTCGAAAGCGATCGCGGCGAGCGGCATCTCCTTGTCGGGCGATCCCTTGACCGTGAACATGCCGCCGGCGAACTCGAGATCGTCCTCGTTCGCCTCCATCTGGTGGGCGGCGATCTTGCGCGCCTTGTCGATCACCTTGTCACACGCCATGCCGACAGCGACGCCGCCGACCGGCAACGACCGGGACCCGTAGGTGTCGAGACCCATCGGCG
>JBBSOH010000113.1:0-11730 GCA_038259945.1 Acidimicrobiales bacterium | reverse complement strand
CCGTCACGCCGATCGGCCACGCGCGATCACCGCGGGTCGAAGCCCTCGATGACGACTGGGGCGACGTCGAATCCACGATCGAACTCGATGGGTCCCAGTTCGACGGCGATGTGCTCGCCGGCCTCACCGACTTCTCGCACCTCGACGTCGTCTACCTGTTCGATCAGGTCGACGTCACCGCGATCAACCTCGGTGCACGCCACCCGCGCAACCGGCACGATTGGCCCCTCGTCGGAATCTTCGCCCAGCGCGCCAAGGCCCGCCCGAACCGGCTCGGCGTCACCACCTGTGAGCTGATCGGTGTCGACGGCCTCACGATCAGAGTCCGCGGTCTCGACGCGATCGACCGGACTCCCGTGCTCGACGTGAAACCTCATGTGATCGAGTTCCAGGCTCGCACCGCGGTTCGTCAGCCCGAATGGATCACCGAACTGATGGCCGACTACTGGTGACGATCGCGAGGCCGAGGCCCGAGTCGGGAGTGGGCTCAGGGTCCGCTGTGGAGCACCGCTGCAGTCTCGATGCCACGGCCAGCGACGAGAGTGAGAGCCCGACGCCGACCACGATGTCCAGGATGTAGTGGTTGGCCGTGACCACCACTGCGACCGACATCAGGGCGACCGGAACGACGAGAGCGACCTTCAACCATCGTCGGTCCGTGCCGAGGAACATCGCCGCACTCGCGAGTGCGACCCAACCGACGTGGAAGCTGGGGAGTGCGGCGAACTCGTTGATGAACCCGTCGGGATGACCGACGAAGGCAGAGCCCCCCGACTGACCGACGGTGTCGATGAACCCGGGGAGGAATCGTGGAGGAGCGACGGGGAGGAGGGAGAACACGATCAGGCCGACCGTGCCCGAGATCAACATCGCGTTGCGGTACAGCGTGAACACCGAGCGGCGCCAGAACCAGGCGATCACGAACGTCGAGATGATGTAGGGCCAGTAGGTCCAGGCGTAGACGAAGTTGAAGAAGTCGATGACACCCGGAAGGTGCAGGACTGCCCCTTGGACCTGCTTCTCGACGTCGATGCCAAGGGCGGCTTCGACGTCCAGGAGGCGTGCGGCATGACGAAACGCCGCCTCCTCCGATCCGTTGGCGAACCAGCGCACGGCGAGGTAGGCGAGGAACGCCGCAGTGATCACGACCGCCTGGGTGGCGATCGCACGCGGTGCGAGCCGTTCGCCACCGGCACGATGCTGCCGGTCCACCTCGATCAATGACATGGCGGCAATGTTCCCAGATGAATCTCAAAAACACCCGAGATTTCCGTGTGACCCATCTTCCGTTCCGATCTGGCCATCTCGGGAATGGATCTCCAGACGGCGTTTCGGTCTGAGCGACACGCACGCCAGCGCCATTCCATGCCACGGGACGGGCCGCGATCATGGTCTGTTGCGACGAAATTGCAAGACTGCTCCGATGGGCCGACTCGGACGCCGCAGGATCGAAGCGAACACCACGACCGGCCGCGTGCGCGGCGCAGCGGAGGCCCGCGGTCGAGTTGCGGTCTACAAGGGCGTCCCGTATGCGGCGCCACCGGTCGGGGATCGGCGGTGGAAGCCGCCGGTCGCCGCCGAGTCCTGGTCGGGCGTGCGTGACTGCCGCAAGTTCGGGCCGTCGGCCTACCAGCGCGTTGCCGGGTTCGAGGAGTTCTTCAATGGGCTGGTCCGTGGGCTGGGCCTGGGTGTCGTGCGCCGCAAGGTGCTCGGCACCGCCATCAAGCTCGCACCGACCAAGCAGAGCGAGGACTGCCTCACGCTGAACATCCGCACACCCACCCACGCGAGTGGCCTGCCGGTGATGGTGTGGATCCACGGTGGAGACCACACCGACGGCAGCGGCTCCGAGCCGATGTACCAGAGCAACGTGTTCGCCGAGCGAGGGTGTGTGCTGGTCACGATCAACTACCGGCTCGGGTTGTTCGGGTTCCTCGCCCACCCCGAACTCTCCGCGGAGTCGGCCGAGGGGGTGTCGGGCAACTACGGCCTCCTCGACCAGATCGCTGCGCTGGAATGGGTGCGCGACAACATTGCGAACTTCGGTGGTGACCCCGGTTCGGTCACGATCTTCGGCGAGTCCGCCGGTGGCGAAGCGGTGTTGAACCTGATGACCTCGCCGCTGTCGCAAGGGCTGTTCCACCGTGCGATCGCTCAGAGCCCGAGCGACAGTGGCCGGTGGCTGCACCTCGACCGTCCGGCCGTCGACTTCGACCCGGCCACCGACGCAGGTCGCCGGTTCGTCGAGGCGGCGGTCGGTGCGGGCGAGGGCCAACTCGCTCGCCTCCGGGCGATGGACCCGGAGGTGCTGAGCGAGCTGTATCGCGAGCGGGCCGATCTGGGCCGGTACTTCTATCCCGTCGTCGACGGTGTGGTCCTGCCGACGACGCCGATGAGCGCGTTCTCCGCCGGCACCCAGGCCGAGGTGCCCTTGATGATCGGCTACAACAACGACGAGGGGTCCCTACTCGCCACGTTCATGCATCCGGCGGGCGCGGAGTTCGAGGCGCCCGCCGACGGAGCTCCGGTCGGTCGGCCCGAGATCCGGGCGGCCTTCGAGCGTTCGTACCCGACCGGGGAACACGTCGACCGACTGTTCGCGGAGTATCGGGGCCTCGCGACCGGAGAGTTCGACGCGAGCAGCCGCCACGCCGGTGACCACATGTTCGGAGTCCACGTCGACCATGCGTCGCGCTGCCATGCGGCCCAGGGTCACCCCGTGTACCGCTATCACTTCCGTGCCGTTCCGGCCTCGAAGCGCCAGACGGCCGGAGCATTCCACGCCGCCGAGGTGCTCTACGTGTTCGACACGTCGTTCCCGCTGGTACCCACCGCCGAGGATGCGCACCTCCTCGTCCGCAACATGGGCGACCGTTGGCACGCGTTCGCCGCCACCGGCGTGCCCGACGCGCCGGGCCGTGAGCACTGGCCGGCGTACGACGTCGACGACCCGCACCACATCGTGTTCGACCGACCGACCTCGGCAGTGCAGGGGTGCCCGGCCCAGCCCGGCCTCGACCTGATGCGTGAGCGCATCGAGTGGCTCACCGGAGAACTCGCCCCGTCGGTCAGCGCCCGGTGACGGCGCGCCGGTCTCCGGCCGCGAACTGAGACGTCAGGGCCGCCTGGAAACCGGGGGCTCGGGCCTCACGGCAGCGGCGACCATGTGAGCGAGTCGCACGGGGAGGTCGGGTTCGAAGGGGCGAACGGCTTCGAGTCGCCGCACGTAGAGGGGGCCGACTGCCATGTCGATCGCCAATTCCACATCGAGGTCGCCACGCGCCTCGCCGCGCTCGATCGCTCGGAGGAACACGGTGGCGAGGTGGTCGCGGGCAGGTCGGCTGATGTTCACGTACAGGGCATCGGCGAGTTCGGGGTTTCGACCGGCTTCGTCGAGCAGCGCGGACAGCAGGCTGCCACCGCGACGCGATGCCAGGAACGCGGCGAGCCGGTCGAGGTAGAGGGCCAGATCGTCACGCAGGCTGCCGGTGTCGGGCACCGGCCGTTCCGGAGACTGTGAGGCGAGCGCGTCGATGACCACGGCGATGATGCCGTCGTAGCGGCGGTACAGGGTCGCCGTCGACACTCCCGCGTCGCGAGCGATCCCCGACATGGTCGTCCCCGCGAATCCGGCCGATGCGAGCGACCGCAACGTGGCGGTGAGGATCGCCTGGTCGGCCGCCTCGCTGCGGGGGCGTCCGCGGGGCTGCTCGTCGACGGTGCGGGCTGTTGCGGCCGGGGTCATCGCATGTCGAGTCCGTCGAACCCGCCGTCGGTACGCCAGCGGTCGAGAACGTCGAAGAACGCGATGGCGCCGCGGCCGTAGGCGCCGTTCTGCGCAGCACTCTGTGTGGGTTGGCCCTCGTTGTTGTAGTAGCCGGGCGTGCAACTCTCCTGGAAGGCGGCCGAGTTCCGCGCCGTCGACACGATCTCGTCGACCCACGCCTGCTCGGCTTCGTCGGTGACCTCGACCACGTCGATGTCGTTGTCGAGCGCGTGTCCCACGACGTGAGCGACGTGCTGGGCGACTTCGTCGAGCATGTGCGGGTAGTTGACCGTGAAGCCGCCCTGCGCTGCGCCGAGGATGAAGTTGTTCGGGAAACCGGAGACGTGCATGCCGTGCATCGTGCGCACGCCGTCGGCCCAGTGCTCGGTGAGCGTCGTGCCGCTGCGCCCGATGATCTCGTAGCCGGCGCGACGTGAGTAGGCCGTACCCACCTCGAAGCCGGTGGCGAAGACGATGCAGTCGAGTTCGTGCTCGACGCCGTTGGCCACGATGCCGCGCTCGGTGATCCGGTCGATGCCGCGTCCGTCGGTGTCGACGAGCGTGACGTTCGGGCGGTTGAACGTGTCGAGGTACTCGTCGTGGAAGCAGGGACGCTTGCAGAACTGGCGGTAGTACGGCTTGAGCGACTCGGCCGTGCCCGGATCGTCGATGAGCGCCTCGACGCGGGAGCGGATCTCGTTCATCTTGTCGAGGTCGGCGAGTTCGATCAGAGCACCCAGTGCCTGCTCGTCGGCGACCGCGCTGCCCGCACGGACCATGGTCATCAACTTGCCGACGATGTCGGTCCACCCGTCGTCGACCAGGTCGACGGGCTGCGGCTGGCCCGACACGAGTGCGTTGAAGTTCTGCATCCGGTCGCGCTGCCAACCCGGCTCCAGCGACGCGGACCACTCGGGATCGGTCGGGCGGTTGTCGCGCACGTCGACTGATGACGGCGTGCGCTGGAACACCACGAGTTGCTCGGCATGTTCGCCGAGGTGAGGGACGCACTGCACGGCGGTGGCTCCGGTGCCGATGATGCCGACGCGCTTGTCGGCGAGTGCGGTCAGGCCGCCGTCAGGGTTGCCACCCGTGTAGTCGTAGTCCCAGCGACTGGTGTGGAACGTGTGACCGGCGTAGTCGTTGATCCCCTCGATCCCGGGCAGCTTCGGGCGGTGCAGCGGGCCGTTGGCCATGGCGACGAAGCGCGCCCGGATCGCGTCACCGCGATCGGTGGCGATCACCCAGCGGTGGTCGTCGTCGTCCCAGCGCGCTGCGGTGACCTCGGTCTGAAAGAGCGTGCGTTCGTACAGGTCGTAGTGGCGGCCGATCGATCGGCTGTGTTCGAGGATCTCCCGAGCCGTGACGTACTTCTCGGTCGGCAGGTAGCCGACCTCTTCGAGCAGTGGGAGGTAGACGTAGGACTCGACGTCGCACATCGCCCCGGGGTAGCGGTTCCAGTACCAGGTGCCGCCGAAGTCGCCGGCTTTCTCGATGATCATCACGTCGTCGATGCCCGCCTCGCGCAGCCGACCTGCGGCGAGGAGGCCGCCGAAGCCGCCACCGACGACCACCACGTCGACGAGGCGGGTCGAGGGTTCGCGCTCGACGGGGGCGTCGACGTACGGATCGTCGACGTAGTTCGAGAAGTCGCCGGTGACCTCGATGTACTGCTGGTTCCCGTCGGGCCGGACGCGCTTGTCCCGTTCGATGCGGTACTTCTCTCGCATCGCCTCCCGCTCCTCTTCGGTCAGGACATCGGACTGGCTCATTCCGAAACGGTAGTCTTTCGTTTCGTTGCCCGCAAAGCGTGCCGGACCTGGTCGGTTGCAGCGATCGCTGCGACGGCGACCGGAACGGGAAACCACCACATCAGCAGTGCGAAGTTCAGGTCCCCGGACGGATCGAGCATCGAGGCGATCAGCAGGGACGGGGATGCCACATGGATCGCAGCAGCCGCGATCGTGGCGGCACGGCTCCGGGTCGCCAGCCCGACGAACAATGGAGGTGAACTCCAAGCCGCGTACGTGACGAGCGTTCCGATGTCGTCGAACCGCAGCCCGTTCGGGTCCGGCTCGAACCAGGCGAGCAGCAACCCGAAGTACAGCAGCATCGCTGCGTGGCCAAGGGTCATGACGCCCAGGCGTCGGGGCAGCGGGTACATGCAGTTCACCCTGCGCCGTCGCCACTGGCGCAGCAATCCGGGGAATCCCCCAGGTCGGGCTGGTGGTGCATCGGAGCCGACGGCGACGGCGACCGAACGTGCAGGCTTCGCCGCCGTCCATGCGTACCGCTCTTTCGCCAACGAAGCTCGAGATCTCAGCGTCGGGGTGGGAGATCGGTGATATCGATTTCGTAGACGGCCCAACGGGCGGCAACGAGTGCCGGGCCGGGGTCGGCCCGGTGTCGCCACTCCACCGTGTCGAACATCGCGATGTGCCGGTTCTGTGGACCGGTATCGATGTCGGGTTCCGCTGGTGGTTGCGGCGGCGGCGCTTCGGGCGCGTCGGGAACGGCCCATTCGGGAGTCGTTTCACCGACGGGCATGACCACCGTGCCGTCGGGGCGGATCTGGTAGATCCGGCCGTTGGCGGCGTGTCGGCTCGTGAAGCCCTTGGCGTGCTTCTCGCGATCGTGGACACCGCAGAGCGGGCCGCCGTTGGCCTGGTCGGTGGGGCCGTTGTTGCTCCAGGGGTCGAGATGGTCGACGTCGCAGAACTCGGCGGGAATGTCGCAGCCGTTCTTGTAGCAGGTGACCACCAGCAACTGGGCTGCGTCGCGAGGCTTGCCGACGAACAGTCGGCTCGAGCGTCCCAGGTCGGTGATCACCCCGACCGAATCGACCACGACGCGCTGCACGTGGCCGTGGATCATCGCTCGCAGGGCAGCATGCGGATCGATGACGATGCCGGTCGAGGTCTCGCATCGGCAGTCCAGCAGGTCGCGCCACGCTCGCGTGGAAGGCGCGGTGGCTGGGGCCGGCGCCTTGGTCGCAGGCGTGCCGGCCGTGCTCGTGTCTTCGGACGCTTCGGCACCGGCATCGGCATCGGTGAACGGGTTCGTGTCCGGCGGGGTGAGCCCGTGCGCAGCGAGCAGGTCGGCGGCAAGGCCCTGGTCGATCACGATGTTCACGAGCGGCTCGGGCCGTCGGGCATCGGCCGGGGTGGATGCGGCGGCGATGAAGATCTCGTACATCGCGGCGAACGCTCGCTGTTGCGCCGAGCGGGGGAGTGGATGTGCATGCGCATCCTCGCCGTGGGTGCGACGTCGTGACTCGCAGTCCTTGGTGAACTCGGCCTGCTTGAACGCCTCGAACACGGCGATCATCTCGGCGGCCTTCAACGGGTCGCCACCCGACGCACGGAGGAAGACCACGCCGTCGACCTCGGTGACCATGGCCGAGTCGCCTTCGTTCGTCGGTTCGGCGCCGTCGGGATCGGACAGCATCGTGAACCGCTTCACGACCTTGTGGAACTGGTCGAACGAGAGGTGTTCGGCATGATCGGTCAGCGCAGCGGCGAACTCGCCGAACCGAGCACCTGCTGCGGGGTGCGTGCGGAGTCGAGCCAGCACGTCGACCTGCTCGACGCCGATGCGCCCGGAAGTCAACGCCTCGCCGATTCCGGGGAAGGCATTCAGCAGTTGAGCCCGACGTCGCCGCCGATCGGCCTCGGCGCCCGAGCAGTTCACGGTGGCCTTGAGGTACGACTTCATCGAACGGTGCCCGTCGTCGAGGAAGACCATGCGACCTTCGACGACCGCGGTGGCGATGGAGAGTTCGGCAGCCAGTTCTCGCTGCCGTTCTTCGAGCGAGCGGATCGACGCGTCGAGTTCGGTGCCGGCCATGGCCACGAACTCCTCGACTCGTTGCTCGAACATGCTGTCATTCTACCAAACAGGCGTTCGTCGTCAACAGTCCGAGAGTGACATCAGATCGCCGACCCGGTGAGTGGTGTCACGGTCGCGTGAGGACCGTCCGGACGTCCGCCTCGTGGGCGCCGATCGCAACGATGGGATCGATCACCCGGTCGGAGATGCGGTGCGCGACGACGGCGCAGCCGACCGTTTCCGGCCCCCTCAGCGGCACAGAAATCGTAGAGAAATCTGCGTTCGACGATGCCCGAACCCCGGGGTCACCAGTCGGTGCCGTGGACCTCGTGACCCGGTGTGCGGCGCAGGAGCCCGCGGAACGTGGCGGTGACGGGTTGACCGTGGTTGATCACGGCGTCGACCTCGGATGCGATCGTTGCGTCGACCGAGAACTCTCCCGCGATGGCCACGACCGAACTGCTCGTCTTGATGCCCTCGGCGACCTGGTTCATCGACGTGGTGATCTCCTCGAGGGTCGCACCCTTGCCGAGTTCCACGCCCACGTGCCGGTTCCGGCTGTGCGGGCTCGTGGCGGTGGCGATCAGGTCACCCATCCCGGCGAGGCCGGAGAACGTCTCGTCTCGGCCGCCCATCGCCACACCGATGCGCGACATCTCGCGCAGCGAACGGGTGATGACCATCGCACGGGTATTGTCGCCCGCACCGAGTCCGTCGCCGAACCCGACGGCGATCGCGAAGATGTTCTTCAGCGCCCCTGCCGCCTCGACGCCCACCACGTCCTCCGACGTGTAGACGCGGAAACGCTGGTGGTTGAACAGGCTCTGCAACATCACCGCCGTGCCGTGGTCTGGCAGCGCGATCGTGGCGGCGGCGGCGTAGCCCTGCACGATCTCGCGTGCGATGTTCGGTCCGGCCAACACGCCAGCGGGATGACCGGGCAGCACCTCGGCGACCACCTCGGTCATCCGCTTGCGCGTCGACTGTTCGAGTCCCTTGACGAGGCTGATCACCGGCACCCACGGCCGCACGAACGGAGCAGCGGTCTCGAGCACCGACCGGAAGTGTTGCGAGGGGACCCCCACCACGAGGACGTCCGCAGTGGACACAGCGTGCTCCAGGTCGCTGGTTGCTCGCAGGGTCGGCGTCAGCGCCAGATCGGGCAGGTAGCGCGGGTTCATGTGCGTCTCGTTGATCGCTGTGGCCACCTCCTCGTCGCGTAGCCACTGCAGCGTCGGTGTGTTGCGTGCAGCGATCGAGGCAACCGTGGTTCCCCACGATCCGCCTCCCAACACGGTCACCACGGGTTGACGTCGGTCGTTCATGAACGTGTCCATCCTTCGGTCCTGTCCGGGCGTTCTGTCGTCCTGACCATGCCATCGTGGCAGGTGGCGGCATCGTGACCGTGCGTCGATGTCTGGGCAACAGTGCGACGACGTACTCGACGGTCATCCGGTGTCTGACACCGACCGACTCAGCCGTCGACGAGCGTGAAACCGCCGTTGCGGGCGTTGTCGAAGCTGTCGTCGATCAGGACCGCATCGTGGCCGGCGCGATCGAGCAGCGACACGGCGATGCTTGCTCGGTAGCCGCTCTGACAGTGGACGTACACGAGGCCGGCGGGGACCTCGTCGAGTCGGCCGAGGAGTTCGTGGAGGGGGATGTGGGTCGAGCCGTCGACGTGTCCTGCGGCGTACTCGCCGTTGCGACGGGTGTCGAGGATGGTGGGGGAGTCGAGGTCGGTCATCTCGGCGAACGTGGTGACGGCGTAGGCGCTGCGGTCGGCGTCGGGTGACCAGCGGTCGATTCCCCCGTCGGCTGCGCCGGCGGGCCGGTCGACGCCGATCCGAGCGAGCTGGGCCTGGGCTTCGGCGATGTCGTCGCGAGTGTCTGCGAGCAGCGTGATCGGCATGCCCCACGGCAGCAACCATCCGACGTAGGTGGAGAAGTTGGTCGCGAGCTCGACGCCGATGGTGCCGGCCAGGTGTGACGCTGCGAACTCGCGTCGGGTGCGGAGGTCGACGACCCATTCGCCGCGGTGGATCCGTCGGGCCAGTTCGACCGGGTCGACGGCGGCGGGTGCCGAGAAGTCGGCAGCCGATGCGCCCGCGGTGTTGAGCGGGCCCATCTGGGCGTAGTACCTCGGGAACGCATCGAGCCCGGCGATCAAACGCTCGACGAAGAGGTCCTCGTCCGCAGCGGTCAGCGCGATGTTGGCGGTGCGTTCCGTTCCGAGCGTGCCGTCGGACTCCTCGTCGCTCGCCGCCGACGCGCAGAAACTGCCGAACCCGTGGGTGGGGTACACGAGGGTCTCGTCGGGGAGTGAGTCGGCGAGGGCATGCACCGAGCGGTACTGGGCGTGGGCCAGTTCGTCGGTCGACTCCCGACCGATCAGGTCGGTGCGCCCGACGGTGCCGTACAGCATCGAGCCGCCGGTGAACACGGCCGGAGCAGCATCGTCGGTGGTGACCACGTACGACAGGTGGTGCGGCGTGTGGCCGGGCGTGTGGCGGACCTCGACGCGCATCGACCCCACGGTCACGACGTCGCCGTCGGACACGGCGTGGTAGTCGAAACGCAGGGGTTCCGCAGCGGCGTGGAGGTAGGTGGCTCCGGTGACCCGAGCGAGGGTGAGCCCGCCGCTGACGTAGTCGTTGTGGACGTGGGTCTCGGCGACATGGGTGATCGTGACACCCGCAGCCTCGGCAGCGGTGAGCACCCGGTCGATGTCGCGCTGCGCGTCGACGACGAGGGCGAACTCACCGTCGTGCACGATGTAGGACCGGTCTCCGAGAGATGCGGTCTCGATGGTGATGACGTTCATGTCTGCTCCTCGGGTTGAACGGTAATTGTACGTACAATTATGTCGAACGTCAACCGTCCGAAGTGATCAGTCGGTCGTTGTCGCAGTCATCCCCGGTGCGGTCCCGGCGGCGAAGTTCGAGACGAACCGATATCGGGAGCCTCGGATGAGAGTGGTGCGCCATTCGATCGGTCGACCCTTCGCGGTCCCGAGACGCTCCAGCGAGAAGGCCGCTTCGCCGCGCCGCATCCGCAGGGTGGCTCGTTGGTCGGGGCTGGGCAGGACCGGTGAGATGCGCTCCCAGCCGGCGTCCGGGCGCGTCCCGACCTTGCGTTCGAGTTCGTCGTACAGCGCAGTGTGTTCGAAGTCGCTCGCGAGCAGGTCGCGAGCGAGGTCGAGCGGCAGCCATGACCGGTCGAGCGCGAGCGGTTCCTCGTCGGCGCAACGGATGCGTGCGAGGTGGAACAAGGCCGTGTCTGCAGGAAGTCCGAGCTGATCGGCGACCAGCGGATCTCGATCCTCTCGGAGTTCGATCACGTGGCTGCGCGAAGTGGCTCCCGATGCTTCGATCGAACGGAACAGGCTGTAGAGCGCCCCGAGCGGTTGCTCGAACGTGCTGCGGTTGATGACTGTGCCCCGGCCACGCTCGCGTCGCAGGATGCCCGAAGCGTTGAGGTGACGGATCGCCTCGCGCACCGTGTGTCGGCTGACGTCGTACTCGGCGACGAGTTCGGCATCGGTGGGGAACCGGTCGTCGAACTCACCGCCGTCGAGCCGATCCCTGAGATCGGATTCGAGCTGCGCCCAGAGCGGCATCGGGCTGTCTCGGTCGAGTGTCATCGCATTCCCTGTTTCGTCTTGGTCCGGACAATCAGACACTACTGGTCGAATGTCTGTTCACGGGGATCTCGCTGCCGCAGCCCGACGATGCTCGCGACGACGATGATCGCGAACGAGAGACCGGCCATCTGCGGGATCGTCATGAACCCGAACGCCTGCACCCACTTCGCGGTGCACGGGCTGGTGATCTCACAGGAGTTCGATGCCTGATCGGGGAACAACTGCAGTTGGATGTGGTAGATCGAGACGGCGAGGCCGATCCCGGCGAGCGCCAGTGACGACCGCAGGATCGAACGGTCGCCACGGAGGATCGCGAGCGGCACGATCACCGCCATCGGGTACATGGCGATCCGCTGGTACCCGCAGCCAGGACGAGGGCGAAGAAGTTGGCGATGTCTCGGGGATCCATGGGTTGGTCCTTCCGGTTCGAGGAGGCCACCTTCGAGTTGGTTGCCAAATGTACGTACATTTGGTACGGTACTCAGAACGAACT
>JBBSOH010000112.1:0-11733 GCA_038259945.1 Acidimicrobiales bacterium | reverse complement strand
GTACGACCTGATGCTCGCCGACGAGGGCGCCCAGCTGCTCTACATGCCGTTGATGAACTACGCCGCCGGCAACCTCGACGACGTGCGCGAGATGATCCTGTCCGAGCACTCGATGTTCGGGCTGTCCGATGCCGGCGCCCACTGCAACGTGATCTCCGATGGCACGTTCCCCACGACGGCGATCACCCACTGGACTCGGGATCGGACGCGTGGTGAGCAGATCGACCTCGAGTACGTCGTGCATCAGCAGACGCAGCGAACCGCGGCGCATGTCGGGTGGAACGACCGGGGCGTCATCGCCCCCGGCTACCTCGCCGATCTGAACGTGATCGACCACGCCCGCCTCGCGCTGCGGCCGCCGCACCTGGTGGCCGACCTGCCTGCAGGCGGCACCCGCCTGATGCAATCGGCCCAGGGTTACGTCGCCACGATCAAGCGCGGTCGTGTCACCGTGGAGAACGGCACGCTCACCGGCGACCGGCCCGGGCGACTGCAGCGCGGCGCGCAGCCTGCGCCTGCGTGAACCGGCCTGGACCTGCGCGAACGGATGCACCGCCCGCCTGAAATCGACGTGCATGTGAACTCGGTGGGCCTCGCTGTACAGGTCGCTTGACGGTTTGTAAGGTCACCGGGTGGAACACGCGCCGCCGCTCACGCCGATGTCACTGCCGATGCTGCTGCATCGCATCGAGCACGAGTGGGCCACGCGCAAGCGGATCTTCGACCTCCCCACCGCGCGATTCTGGAAGCCCGACACGCTTCCCGGAGGCGGCGGCGTGGACCTTTCGTTCGAGTTCCTCGGCCGACCCGCGGCGTCGCCGGTCGGCCCTGCCGCGGGACCGCACAGTCAGATGGCGCAGAACATCGTGCTCTCCTGGCTCGGCGGTTCGCGCCTGTTCGAACTGAAGACGGTGCAGGTACTCGACGACTTGGAGATCGCCCGCCCGTGCATCGACATGGAGACCGTCGGCTACAACATCGAGTGGAGCCAGGAACTGCTCGTCCACGAGAGCCTGGAGGAGTACGTCAAGGCGTGGATCATCGTCGAGTTGCTGACGCAGTGGGAGCCACTCCACGAGTTCATCGGTGACCCCGCCGACGGTGGCGCAGGGCCGCACGTGTTCGACATGTCGGTCGGCTACGACCTCGCCGGGATCCAGAGCGACAAGGTCGCCGGGTTCATCGACTCGATGCACGACGCCACCGACGAGATCGAGCGCCTGCGCGCGCAGATCCCTGACGACTCCGTCCTCGCACGGTTCCGCGACATCGAGATCCCGTCGCACATCTCCGACACGATCACGCTCTCGACGTTCCACGGCTGCCCACCCGACGAGATCGAGCAGATCACCAAGCACCTGATCGAGCGCCACGACATCGATGTGATCGTCAAGCTGAATCCGACGCTGCTCGGACCCGAGGGTGTGAGCAGCATCGTCCACGACCGACTCGGCTACGGGTATGTCGAACTGGTGCCCGCGGCGTTCGAGGACGACCTCCCGTTCGACCGGGCGATCACGCTCATCGACGACCTGCACCGCTTCGCCCTCGACCACGGCCACCGCTTCGGCATCAAGCTCACGAACACGCTCGTGGTGAACAACCACAAGCAGTGGATGCCCGACGAGACGATGTACCTGTCCGGGGCGCCACTGCACGTGCTCGCCACCGCCGTGCTCGGCAAGCTCTCGGCCGCGCTGCCCGGCCGATTCATGATCCCCGGCCACGACGGACCCGACGCGGACGCCGACGCACCGAACGGTGGTGGCGACATCATGGTCAGCTTCTCCGCCGGGGTGAACAAGGAGAACCTGGCCGACACCATCGCCATGGGCGTGCGCCCTGCGAGCGTCTGCTCCGACCTGCTGCAACCGGGCGGCTACGGACGCCTCGCACCGATGTTGAAGGCACTCACGAAGGCGGTCGCCGAATCGGGCACCACCGACCTCGACGGGTTCCGCGCGGCACGCCTCGACGCAGCCCGCGACGCCGGCCACCTCGACACCGCGGTCGCCCACTTCACCCACATCACCGGCCCCGACCTCGCCAGCTACCACCTCGACGGCAACTCGAAGTTGCCGCGATCGGTCGATCACGACCTGGAGATGTGGGGATGCGTCGCCTGCAACTTCTGCGTGACGGTCTGCCCGAACGACGCCTTCTTCAAGGTGCCCACGCCCGAGGCGCTCGCTGCCCAGATGAGCGATGCAGGCGAGGATGCCGGGCGACAGCAGTACCTGGTGTTCAGCGAACTGTGCAACGAGTGCGGCAACTGCCTCACGTTCTGCCCCGAGAACGGCGACCCGGCGGTCGTCAAGCCACGCCTGTACCTCGACGAAGCGCGATTCGCCGCTGCCACCGGCCCCCGCTTCCTCCTGGACCTCGTCGGCGGACCGTCGGGCGCGGTTTCGGTCACTGCGAGCGAGGGGCTCGACGATCAGGTCCCACGCCTCCTCTCCGTCCTCAACGCCGACGAAGGCCTCCCGCTCTCGACGAGCTGAGTAGATAAGGTAGGCTACTCGCATGGCGACACCCACGACGACCATGAGGATGCCCGTCGAACTCCGCGACGAGATCGCCCGGCTTGCGGCTCAGCGGAAATCGACGATGCTCGACGTCGTCACCGACGCGGTCGAACAGCTCCGCGTCCAGCAGTGGTGGGACCAGGTCCGCGATCAGCTCGACGCGTGGACACCCGAGCAGATCGAGGAGTACCGCAGGGAAGCCGCTCCGCTCGAGTCCACGCTCCGTGACGGAATCGAGTGAGTGACTCGCCGTACCGGCGTGGCGACATCTGGATCGTCGACCTCGGTGTCGATCCGGTCGATCCGGAGCAAGCGTTTCGTCGACCGGGGGTGATCGTGTCCGACGATCGCCTCCACCATCCCAGTCTTCGGCTGGTGACCGTCGTGCCGGGGACGAGTCGACTTCGGTCGCTGCCTCTCCACGTGGAGGTCGATGCGGGCGCCGACAATGGGCTCGATGTGACGACCGCATTCCAGACCGAGCAGATTCGAGCCGTGTCGAACGGGCGGCTCGTCGAACGTCTGGGCCGACTCGATGCCGTGAACCGTCACCTCCTCGACGAGACCCTCCGGCTCACGCTTCGACTGACCTGAACGGGTCAGCAGCAACTGGGGTCCGCTCCTTCACGACCCGTCCGTTGCGACACCGGTCGATGCCGCGCTCGCAGATCGAGGAATCCCACATGGGTCCGCAGAGACGGTCCGCGACACGTCCGGTGCGTAGCGTGACGTCATGGCCGGCATCACGATCCTGGACGGTGGAATGGGTAAGGAACTCCGCCGGATCGGTGCGCCGTTCCGCCAGCCGGAATGGTCGTCGCTCGCGTTGATCGAAGCCCCCGACCTGGTCGTGGAGGCGCACACGAACTTCATCGAGGCCGGTGCCGAGGTGATCATCACCAACAACTACGCCGTCGTGCCGTTCCACCACGACGACGCCTTCTTCGCCGAGCAGGGAATCGCACTGGTCGACCTCGCCGGCCGTCTCGCCCGCCGCGCCGCCGACCCCAGCGATCGCAGAATCCAGGTCGCCGGGTCGATGCCGCCGCTCTTCGGGTCATACGAACCCGAGAACTTCGATGCCGATCGCGCCCGCCCGATCTATGTCGACATCGCCGGTGCACTCGCGCCGCACGTCGACCTCTGGGTCGGTGAGACGTTGAGCACCCTCGAGGAGATGCGAGCGATCGTCGAGGCGATCGCCGCGACTGGCTCCGATCGTCCGGTGTGGATGTCGTTCTCACTGCCCGACGTGTGGGTCGCAGGTACCCCGATGGCACTGCGATCCGGGGAGACGCTGACCGAGATCGCTCGTGCCGTCGCCGACCTCGATCACCCGATCGCCGCCGTGCTGTTCAACTGCTCGCTGCCCGAACAGACCGGACCCGCTCTCGCCGCGCTGCGAACCGACCTCGACGCCGTCGGTCTCGATGGCGTTCGTACCGGCGGCTACGCCAATGCGTTCCCGAACGAGCGTGACGATGAATACCGGGCGAACGAGGTGATCTTCGAGCGTCGTGACGATCTGACAGCGGCCCGTTACGCCGACATCGTCGGTTCGTGGGTCGACGGCGGTGCCACGATCGTCGGTGGATGCTGCGACATGTACCCCGAGCACATCGCTGCGCTCGCCGAACGCTTCAGCGGGTGAACGTCAGGTGGGTGACGCCGCTGGGCGTCGACACCACCTCCACGTCGTACTGCTGCTCCAACGCTTCCAGGCCGTTTCACCGTCGGACCGCGAACATCCAGTCATGGAGCCGGTGCCCGGCATGGCCGAACGGGATGTCGAACGACTGACCCTCACCCGTGGCGAACCCGTCGAGCGAGATCGAGAAGTGGTGGGCTCGGACGAGCGACATGATTCAGGCGACCCCTTGACGGCGAGCGAACGGTGACGGGCGTGGTGTGGCGACGGACGGCAGGATGGGACGCCGCCGCGCTGGAGGGGATCCAGATCCTCGCACAGACCGAGCGCCGCACGGCCGAACCCGACCGCTGACGGGCTGCGAACGTCGAATTCTTTTCGATCCGGTGTCCTCTGGGCAGACTTCGTTCGTTGTGATGGTGTCGACAGTTCGTCGACACCACAATTCAACTCCTTGGAGGCAACGACATGGCGCAATACCTGATCTCTGTGTGGCACGACGAAGACTACGAAGTCGACTTCAGCAGTGCCGACGCTCAACGGCAGATGGCCCAGGTCGGTCAGTTCAACACAGATCTCGAAGCGGCCGGATCGTGGGTCTTCGCAGGCGGCCTGCAGCCTGCCTCGTCGGCGACGGTCGTGAAGGCCGATGGCGACGAGGTATCGATGATCGACGGACCGTACGCCGAGTCGAAGGAGCAGATGGGTGGCTTCTGGATCATCGAGGCAGCCGACCTCGACGTCGCGTTGGAATGGGCACGACGCGGCGCAGCGGCGTGCGAGGGTCCCGTCGAAGTTCGTCCCCTGCAGGGCGGCTGACGAGAACCTGGCGACGTGCGAATGCCCGACGACTCCGACGAACTCGATTCCGTGTTCCGGCGTGAGCACGGCCGGTGCGTTGCCACCCTGATCCGCGTCTTCGGCGACATCGACCGTGCCGAGGACGCCGTCGCCGAAGCATTCACGATCGCCGCGGACCGCTGGCCACACGACGGTCTGCCACCCAATCCAGGTGCGTGGATCACGACCGTGGCTCGCAATCGGGCGATCGATCGACTCCGTCAGGAGTCCACGCGCACCGACCGCTACATCGACGCTCACCGGACCGATGGCCCCACCATGACGAACGAAGAGGCAGACCAGTTCACTCTGCTCGACGACCTCGCCGAGGTACTCGCCGACGACCAGTTGCGCTTGATCTTCCTCTGCTGTCACCCGGCACTGTCGGCTGATGCGCGTGTGGCACTCAGCCTGCGACTGCTGGGTGGGCTCGAAGCCGGTGAGATCGCGGCGGCATTCCTGGTCACCGAAGCGACGATGGCGAAGCGGCTCGTGCGCGCCAAACAGAAGCTGCGCCACAACCACGCGCCGTACCGGATCCCCTCACCGGCGGAACTTCCCGATCGCCTTCATGTCGTGCTCGCCGTGATCTCCGTGATCTACACCGAGGGGCATCGAACGACATCGGGATCCGAACTCGTCCGCCGCGACCTGACCGGGGAGGCGATCCGACTCGCTCGCCTCCTGCACGCACTGATGCCCGACGAGCCCGAAGCCATGGGCCTGCTGGCGCTGCTGCTCCTGACCCAGTCGCGCGCGGACGCACGAGTCGATGGCGACGGCGATCTGGTCCGACTCGCCGACCAGGACCGTTCCCGTTGGGATCGGAAACTCGTCGACGAGGGACATCGGCTCGTGCGGACCTGCCTGATGCTCAACCGGCCCGGCCCGTTCCAGTTGCAAGCTGCGATCGCCGCCGTTCACGCCGACGCAGCCGACAGTGCGGCAACCGACTGGCCCCAGATCCTGGCTCTCTACGACCAGCTCGCGGCGATCCGTCCGAGCCCGATCGTGGAGATCAATCGGGCGGTCGTCGTGGCCGAAGTGAACGACGCACGCACCGCGCTCGCAGCACTCGACGAGGTGGAACCCACAGCCCAGATCGACTCGTTCCAGCCGTACCACGCCGTTCGAGCCGATCTGCTGGCGCGTTCGGACCGCCCCGGTGAGGCGGTCCTCGCCTACGAACGAGCCATCGCGCTCACCACGAACGACAGCGAGTTGCGCTTCCTCCGTCGCCGAAGCGAGACGTGTGAGGCCGAACACCTGCTGAAGGATCCGCTCACTCGCCAGCGGTGACTCCTGCGACGTTTCGCAGGAGTTCGCGAGCCTCGCCACGACCTCGCCGGCCCGGCCTGCCACGATGATCGCATGCGACATCGAAGATCCGGTGCAGCGGCCTGCGCCGCCATCCTTCTCACGCTGGCCGCCTGCGGCTCCGGCTCCGACGGGGCGATCGCACCATCCGATGCGTCCGCGACCATCGCTGGGCCAGCCAACGACGCCGTGTCCGGTGACGCCGTCACCGATGGCGCAATGGACGAGGGTGGCGATCCGACCGTCGCGTCGGTCGCCGACGCCAGTGTCGAGCCCACGTCCGACGGCGTTGCCGACCTGGACCCAGCGGCACCCGCCGCCACCGACGACCCAGCAGCCGAAACGCCTGTCGCCGAGAGCCCCGTCACCGAGAGCCCTGTCACCGAGAGCCCTGTCGCCGAGCTCGGGCCGACCGAGGCAACCGCTCCCGCCGAGCCCGTCGTCGGTGGTCGCCTGTTCGCTGCCGACGTCCAGCCCGAGGCCGAACTCGACTCCAACCCGTTCCCGGACCTCGTCGTCGACGACATCGGCAAGGACGCCGAGGTCAACATCCGCAACATCCTGCCGTCGGACCGACCGGTCCTGCTGTGGGCGTGGGCCCCGCATTGACCCACCTGTCGTCGGGAAGCTCCCGAAATCGAGCAGTTCGCTCGTGATCACCTGAACGACCTCGAAGTCATCGGCTACGGCACACAGGACAGCCGCCCCGAAGCGGTCGACTTCGTCAACGACCGTGGAACCGATTCCTTCACAATGCTGTGGGATTCCTCGTTCGAGTCGTGGATCTCGCTCGAGATCACCGGCCAACCCACGCTGGTCCTGCTCGACACACAGGGCAACGAACTCGGACGGTGGTTCGGCCTGAACGAGGACGAGATCCTCGACCTCGTCGCCCAAGCCTGACGCGTCCGGGTCCCTTCACGCAGCTTCCTGCGATACTGCTCGACATGTTCAGACACGTGGTCATGTTCGAGTGGAACGACGGTGTGGCCGACGCCGACATCGAAGCAATGGGCGCCGCGCTCGACGCACTGGTGGCCACCGTGCCCGAAGTCGTCGAGTACCGCCACGGTGCCGATCTCGGCATCACCGACGGCAACTTCGACTACGTGATCGTCGGCGAGTACGCCTCGGTCGAGGACTACGTCACGTACCGGGACCATCACGAGCACCAGCGGATCATCGCCGAGATGATCAAGCCGAAGGTGAAGTCGCGCGCCGCGGTCCAGTACGACGCCGGCTGACCACGATCTTCCGCGAACACGTCGGGGGTGCCGAGCACTGCCGAAGTGTTCGGCCGGCCGGATCAGACCTCGTTCAGGAGATCCTCGCCGGCAACCCAGCATTCGAGGTTGGCGAGGAAGGCGTCGGAGGCCCGCCGTCCGGTGCCGTCGGTCGAGCCCGAGTTGTGCGGTGTGAGGATCAGGTTCGGTGCGCTCCACAGTGGGTCGTCGGACGGCAACGGTTCGGGCGTGGTCACGTCGAGACCCGCACCTCCCAGCCGACCCTCCACCAGTGCTGCGGTGAGTGCGGACTGGTCGACGAGTTCGCCCCGCCCGACGTTCACGAAGAGACCGTTCGCGCCGAGCGCATCGATCACCTCCGCTGACACGATTGCCGACGTGTCGGGCGTGAGCGGCAGCGCAACGACCATCACGTCGTGATCGGCAGCCACGCTCGCCAACTCCGTCAGCGGCTGGACCGGGTAGGGCTCGTCGCCGTGGGCGGCACGGCGCACGATCGTCGGCTGCATCCCGAACGCTTCGGCGAGGCGTGCGACCTCCTGGCCGATCGGCCCCCACCCGACGACGGCAATGCTGCGACCGTCGAGTTCGACCCATCGATGCCAGTTCCACTCCGCCCGATCCTGCGAACGGATCATCGACGGGAGGTCGCGTGACAGCGCGAGCAGGTACATCATCGCCGTGCGGGCGATCGGTGCAGCACTGCTGCCCGACGAGGTGGTGAGGCGTACTCCACGATCGGTGAAGGTGGAGAAGATCGGGCTGTCCACGCCCGCTGACATCGTGTGGAACCAGCGCAGGTTCTCCGCACGCATAGCGACCCCGATGAAACTCGGTGCGCGTTCCGGCCAGGCGTCGTGAGAGAAGAAGGTGAGCGTGATGCGTTCGATGTCGGCGTCGGCGACCGGCTCCTCACCGACCAACGTGACGTACTCCATGTGCGGGGCGATCGAACGGAGTCGATCCTCGTTCTCGGCGAAGAAGGTGTCGGTACAGAACAGGACGTCGGCCACCCACCGAGTGTGCCACCGCCGCCCTCCGCACCCGCCAGCCACCTGGTGACATCCATCCCGGATGGATGTCACCAGGTGGAGTGAAGATCAGCGGGTTCGTCGCGGCGGCGGGTTCGTCGCGAGACTGTGGTGATGAAGACAGCAGCCACTGAGATGCTCGACATCGAGTTCCCGATCCTTGCGTTCAGCCACTGCCGTGACGTCGTCGCCGCCGTCACCAAGGCCGGTGGGATGGGCGTGCTCGGCGCCGTCGCTCACTCCCCCGCGCAGTTGGAGATCGACCTCGACTGGATCGAGAGCGAGGTCGGAGGCCGCCCGTACGGTGTCGATCTGATCGTCCCCGCGAAGTACGCAGGTGACGGCGACGGCGGCTACACGGTGGCCGACATCAAGAAGCTCATCCCCGACACGCACCGCGAGTTCGTCGACGACATCCTCGCCCGCTACGACGTCCCGCCGCTCGCCGACGACGCCGAACTCGGTCGCGGGACGTACGGCCGCGACGGCGACGCCCCGTTCAGTGCCAACAACGCGCTGCCGCAACTGGAGATCGCACTTGCGCACGACACGGCCTTCGTGGCGAACGCACTCGGCCCGCCCCCGCAGTTCCTGATCGATCGCTGCAAGGAGGCCGGCAAGCTGATCGGAGCCCTCGCTGGGCGTCCGCAGCACGCAGAGCGTCACCAGGCAGCCGGTGTGGACCTGATCATCGCACAGGGTTCCGAGGCGGGCGGCCACACCGGCGAGATCGGATCGATGGTGCTGATCCCCGAGATCGTCGACGCGGTGAACATCCCCGTCCTCGGTGCAGGTGGGATCGGACGCGGACGCCAGATGGCTGCGGCCATGGCGCTCGGCGCGCAGGGCGTGTGGTGCGGTTCGGTGTGGCTCACCACGGACGAAGCCGAGACCCACCCAGCCGTGAAGCAGAAGTTCCTCGCCGCCACGTCGGCCGACACGATCCGGTCGCGTTCGATGACCGGCAAGCACGCACGCATGCTGAAGACGAAGTGGACCGAGGAGTGGGAGCGTGCCGACACGCCCGACCCGCTGGGCATGCCGCTGCAGCCGATCCTCACCAGCGAGGCGCAGACCCGGATCAACCGGGCGGCCAACACGGTCGGGTCGGGGGCCAACGAACTGGCCGGCTACTTCGTCGGCCAGATCGTCGGCACGATGAACCGGCCGAAGTCGTCGGGGCAGGTCGTGATGGACATGATCGAGGAGTTCATCGAGTCGGTCGAGTCGCTCGCCGCCCAACTCCAGACCTGAAAGTCAAATGGTGTCGAGTCACATGGTGTCGGACTCGCATCAGCCGGCGAGGTGGCTCCACGTCCCTGCGAGGTCCGACCACGGGCCCTGGGCGGCGATCGCTCCGTCGACCAGGACGACCACGCGGTCGGCCCTGGCGAGCGCCGACCGCTTCGTCGTGGAACCGATGACGGTGCGTCCGCTCGCCCGCATCGCGTCCCAGAGTCCGATCTCGGTGGAGGCATCGAGCGCAGACGACACGTCGTCGGCCACGAGGAGTTCGGCGTGCGTCGCGAGCGCACGTGCCAGCGCGAGTCGTTGCACCTGCCCGCCCGAGAGGCGGACACCGCGGTGGCCGACGAGGGCCTCGATGCCACCCGCCTCGTCGACGTCACGCTCCAACTGTGCATGTCGGATCGGGTCGCTCACGTGGCGGACGTGGTCGAGTCGCACGTTGTCCATGAACGTGCCCGACAGGACCCGGGGAATCTGTGCGACATAGGCAACGCGGCCCGGACGCAGGAAGGTCTCGGGATCCTCGACCACGGTGCCGTTCCACGACAGCGAGCCGGTCGTCGGGACCAGCCCCGCCAGTGACGCCAACAGGCTGGACTTGCCCGAGCCGATCCGCCCGAGCAACAGGACGAGTTCGCCTCGGCTGACCGTGAGGTCGATTCCCTCGACCCCGATCGTGCCGTCGTCGTGGACGGCACCGAAGTCACGCAGGTCGAGCCGTTCCAGACGCTCCGTCGAGCCGACGACCGCATCCGGCCCCGATCCCCGCACCAGATCGATGCCGTCGGGAAGGTCGACGAGGTCCCGCCCGCCGGCGAGACGACTGGTCTCCTGCTGCCACGCACGGGTCCCGGGCGCCTCGGTGATGATCGCACCGGCGACGCGTCCGAACCACTCGAACCCGGCCACGGCACCCGACACGAGCAGCGCGGTCGACAACCCCCAGCCTCCGGCGACGTGGATCGCCCACGCAGCGACGACGCCGCACTGGACGAGCACGACCGGGACCCCATCGAGTGCGGATTGCACACGATGCTCGCGGACCGCGGCGTCGACCCGACCCCCGTCGACCCGGCTCAGATGCTCGTGGACGGTGGCCGTGGCAGCGCTGAGTTTCACGGTCCGGATCGAATCGAGAGCCGAGACGAGTGACCGGCCGAAGCCTGCACGCGCCGTCGACGATGCCGCGGCGGAGCGGCCCGCTGCCGGCGAGCCGAGCGCCGAGGCGGCCGCGGTGATCGCCATCACGGCGAGCAGCACTGCCCCCGCCAGTGCGGTGCCGCCGAGTAGAGCGGTGACGACCACGATGACCAGTCCGTTGACGACGTCGAAGCAGCGGTCGGCGTAGCGGGTGTAGCGGTCGGAGTCCATGGCTCGGGCCACGACCTCGCCCGGGGGGGTCGGCGGGAGCCGACGCTGGTCGGTCTGGCCGACGAGCACGATGGTGCGGACGCGGAGCATCACTGCGATCCACCAGTGCGGGAAGCGTCGGACGGCTTCGGCGAGGAGCAACGGCGATGCGACGAACCCCGCGACCAGTGCGACGAGGAGCAGCGACGTCGAACGGCCCTCCTGGAGACGCACGACGAGGTGGCCCCAGACGAATCCCGTCACTGCACCGTAGGCACCGAGCATCGACGCCACGAGGAACGCGCCGACGCTGAGCAGACCCCACCGCGGATGGATGCGCACCGCGTTCCACATCCCGCGTGCCAAGCGCGGCGGTGCCGGGATCTCGATGGGTTCGGGCGCCTCCCCGATCCGTCGGGCTCCTCCGATGGGCCCGGCGTCGAACCCGTCGACCGCACCGTCGTTGTCGGCAGCAGGGTCGCTCGGCACCACGGGACCCGACCCGACGGCGACCGACCCGGCATCGCCGG
>JBBSOH010000111.1:0-11805 GCA_038259945.1 Acidimicrobiales bacterium | reverse complement strand
TGATCGCGTCCTGGATGAAGAACACCGGAATGTTGTTACCCACGAGGTCCCAGTTGCCTTCCTGGGTGTAGAACTTGACTGCGAAACCCCGGACGTCGCGCGCCAGGTCGAACGAGCCCTTGTTGCCGGCCACGGTGGAGAATCTCACGAACACCGGGGTGCGTTCACCGGGACGCTGGAACAGGTCGGCTCGGGTGACATCGGCCAGCGATTCGTAGGGCTCGAAGTAGCCGTGGGCGCCATACCCGCGTGCGTGGACGACCCGCTCGGGGATGCGCTCGTGGTCGAAATGGAAGATCTTCTCGCGGGCGATGTGGTCCTCGAGGAGCTGAGGTCCGCGGGGTCCGGCGGTCAACCAGTTCTGGTCGTCGGCGACCTTCACACCCTGCTGGGTGGTCAAGGCCGTGCCGTCACCCGAATCGTTCACGATCTGGTGCGTCTCGCCTCCCGACGCCGCCGTCTCGGCTGCGAACTTCTCTGCTCCTGACTTCTTGGCTGCGGTCTTCTTCGCTGCGGTCTTCTTCGCTGCGGTCTTCTTCGCTGCGGTCTTCTTCGCTGCGGACTTCTTGGTGGCCACGTCGGGTCCTCCTCGGTGTTGCTTGCTCTGGTCACGGCTTCCTACCCGCACGGCTCCGTGCGTATGCGTCGGCGAAGAGTCAGTTGGTCCAGGGGCGCGGGGAGCAGTGAGCTCACGTCGGAACCGACGAATCCCACGACCGGACACCGGGTAGTCGGCACCCATGTGGATCTTCCTGGTCGTCGTCGGTGTGGTTGCGTTGATCGCGTTCGTGGGTCTGAGGCTGGTTGCCGATGCACCCCCCGCCGACGCCGAGACCGCCGACCCACACGAGCAGCCCGCCACGGCCGAACCCGACGCACCGAGATGAAGCGATCGAGTCGGCGAATCGGCCCGACGCCGAGCGACGACCCGGTGGAGATGATGGAACACGACCGCACCGAGCCGGACGATCGACCGACTTCGATCGTCCAGGCCGTCGTTGTCGTACCTGCGCACGACGAGGCGGAACGCATCGGTCTCACACTGAGTTCGATCGACCGGGCGGCGACTCACGAGGATCTGGCGATCCCGGTGAAGGCGTTGGTGGTACTGGACGCATGTGCCGACGTCACCGAGACGGTCGTCCGGTCGCACATGGCGGCAGGCGGGCCGGTCGACTGGCACACCGTCGAGGTCGACGTGAGACGGGCATCGTCGGCACGCCAGGCGGGGCTCGAGGAACTCGTCGGCGGCACGATGCGGCCCACGACGCCAGCCGGCACGGCCGTTCTGTCGACGGACGCCGACACCGAGGTCCCGCACGACTGGATCGTGCGACACGTGAGGGCGCTCGACTCCGGCCTCGACGGTGTCGCGGGGATCGTCGACCTGTCGCCCGCTGCGAACAGCGACCTCGTACTCGCTGCGTGGCGTAGCGAGTACGAGTCCAGTTTCAGGGCCGACGGGACGCATTCGCATGTGCACGCGGCGAACCTCTGCGTCCGCCTCGACGCCCTCCTCGCAGCCGGCGGGTTCGGTCACCTGCGCAGAGCCGAGGACATCGACCTGTGGCGACGCCTGAAATCCATCGAGACGGTTCGGCTGTGCTCGGATCAGTCGATCGTCGTCCACACGAGCGACCGAGACGACGGACGCGTCGACGGAGGGTTCGCAACCGCACTCGCTCGATTCCGCTCGACGTCCAGCCGCACGGAGCCGACCCGCTCAGCGACGCCACACGTCGAGACGGAACGACTCGTCTCGGAGTGACGTGTGCCGAGTCAGGGATCCGTACGACTCGATGTGAGCATCGACCTCGTCGGCCGTACGCGGGTAGTTCGTGTCCCCGGTGTAGTTGACGACCACCAGTTCTCCGTCCGCGGACAGGTGGTCGTCGAGTGCGCGGAGCGCTGAAGCCAGCGATGACTCGGCGAGGTAGTACGCGACCTCCGACCACACGACCAGATCCGACTCGTGATCGGGCCAGAACTCGGGAAAGCTCGCGCCGAGAACCTGGACGTGGTCGAGATGATGCACACGTTCGCGTGCCCGGCCGACGACCGAGTCGACGATGTCGCACGCGGTGAGTCGGTCGGTCCGCTCGGCGAGACGGATCGTGAGAGCACCGTTCGAGCACCCGGGCTCGAAGGCCGAGCGATAGCGGGGCCGCGTCAGGGAGGCGAGGGTCAGGTCGTACTTTCGTCGCTCGTAGAAGCTGGTGTCGAATCCCCACGGATCGGGCCGGTTGCGGTACATCGACTCGAAGTACTCGTGGTCCATGTCACCTTCGCTCATGTGGTCGCGACATCCAGGTTCGCGATGTGAGGTAGCTCACGCTCGGCATGGTGCTGTTTGATGTACAGGTCCAGGTCGACCACCCTCTGGGCAGCGTCGGGGTCCTGGACGTAGGGACGCGGTCCGAAGGCGCGACCGAACCGGTCCATCACGTCCCGACAGATCCCCGCCACCGCGAAACGCAGCGAGCGCGCCACCCGTTCACCGACGGCGACGTCGCCCGGCTCGGCGTCGAGTTGCCGTCCGGCCGCATCCAGCAGCGACGCCAGTGTCCAGTCGTGTGCGACGAGCGCGCCGTGGTGAGCGCGCCGGTGTGGGTCGTCGTCGACCAGCCGCGAGGAGACGTCGACGAGTCCCTGCGCTGCACCGGCCCAGCAGGCCGCGGGTCCGCAGGCACCATGCCAGAAGCCGGGACGCCGCAGGTACCAGCCGGGGTCCCCGAGCACGTCGGACACCGCGACCGGATGGTCGACGAACGCGACCGAGCCCGTTGCGGTGTCGACCAGAGCCGGCGATGCCCAGCCGCCGACGTCACCGACGACGCTGTCGCCACCACCGTGTCGGACGTCGACGTCGACCAACACCGTGCCGTCACTCGTCCGGGTCGTGACGAGAGCACGATCGACGATGCCCAACCCCGATGCAAATCCCATCGACCCCCTGATCGTCGTCCCGGATTCGTCGAGGACGACTCCCGCCGTGGTGGTCTGCGACGCCCACACGCCGTAGAACGCTCCGGGTTCGGGAACGCGGTCCGCTTCATGCAGGATCGCCACTGCGTCGGTGTGTGCCTCGACCAGTCGAGCGACGCTCACGGAACCCCGGCGAGCGATCACGCTCAGTTCAGCGAGGCGCGTCGACGTTGCGCCACCTCCGGGGTCCGTGAGGTCGAGCGCACCGGAGTCGAGGAGCGAGCGAACAGTCTGCGGTGTCGTCGACGTCATCGCCCTGAGGCCTGGGATCGAGCGACGATGAAGTACTCCGAGGCCCAGTGCGACGGCTCGAGGGCCCAGTCGTTCAGGATCGGCGCGCCGTCAGGTGGATGGATCTGCGACGCGTGACATGCAAGGGCCGCCTGTTTCGCCTCTCGTGATCGACGGTCGACGTCGATGCGCACGAGGTCGACGCCACCGAGATCTCGGGGGTCGGCGTGATGCCAGGCCCAGAACAACGACGACCAGAGCGAGCAGCCGACGCGTCGAGCGACACGTGCTGCCGCCCGGCCGACGGCTTCGTGATCCGGGTGAACGTCATGGATCCACGGGGCGACGATCGTGGTGCCCGGGTCGCTGGCGAGGTGGATCCGTTCGGTGAGTTCGCTCTCGTGATCGGCAACGGATCCGTCGCGGATGCCCAGTGACGTCACGCGGTCCGGCCGGATGCCGAGATGGCCGAGCGCATCCGTCTGCTCGGCGCGACGGACGCGAGCGAGGGCGTCGTGCTCGAAGTGCCTCGGATATGCATTCCCGCCGTCGGTCACGGCGAGGACTTCCACCTCGGACCCGGCGCGGACGAGTCGTGCGAGCAGACCGCCGATGGTGAGCACCTCGTCATCGGGATGGGGTGCGACGACGAGGTATCGGCCGACGTTCGGGGTGACGAGCGTCGCGGATTCGCGCACGGCCGTCCATCGATCCAGCGAAGACTGCATGGCTTCCTGTACCCCGGAGCGCATCGTTTGATCGCTCCGCACCGACATTGTTCGACCCGGCGGCCCGACCGTCAGCGGAACGGGGCCGCAATCCGACACCGATGCACCTCGATCTCGTCGGGCGTCGGCTCTCTCATCACATCGACCACGTCGTCGCGCCACTCCACCAACCCCGCGGACGCGAACCCCCTCAGCCATCCCTCCATCGGCCAGGCCCCCCACTTGTCCCGATAGCGCTGCGCGTTCGCCACGGTCGCGCGGAGTTGGTGCAGCGGAGGTTCGAAAGAATCGTGGTGCTGGTGCAGCACGACAGCGCCACCCACGGCGCCTGCAGGCCGGCCACTGGACCTGACCGCCGTGGCAAGATCGGTGTCCTCGCCGGCGTAGCCGCAGAACGACTCGTCGAAGCCACCGACGTCGTGGAACGTCGACGTGCGCAGCCCCATGCACAGGCCCCACACCAATTCGTGACGCCACGTGAGGTCCACCTCTCCGGGGACCTCGGGCGGTGTGGGCCGACCGGGATTCGGTCGAGCGAGGGCAACGAGGAATTCCGTCGAACGTGACAGATCGACACCCGGCGGCAGGTACCGGACATCGCCGGTCAGCAACGCATCGTGGTCGCCGAGGGCGTCGTGCAGATGGCGCGCGAAACCTGGTGCCGGCATGGTGTCGGCGTCGCAGAAGACCAGACGATCTCCACGCGCAGCGGACGCTCCGGCGTTGCGAGCATGCGAGTACGCGATCGCCTCGCCGTCGAGGGCCGCAGGCAACAAGACGTGTTGCACCGTCGGAATCGCAACGTCTGTGGCAGCCTCGGTCGGGTCCTCGTCCCCACCAGCACGGACCACCACGACCTCGAGTTCGTCGAGATCCTGCAGCGACCACGCCCGCAGGAAGTCGCTCAGCATCCGGTTGCGATTTCGAACCAGAGTCACCACGCTCAACATGTGCGTTCTGCCGACTCGGAGATCGATGGGGTGATCGTGTGCGGAGCGCCACGAAGTGGCACGTCGATGATGGCGCAGGCGCTCGCGGATGCGGGCTTCGGTCTGGGCGACGACCTGATCGCCGGTTCCGATGCGAACCCGCTCGGCTTCTTCGAGGACATCGAGGTGAATCGGATCAACGACCGGTTGCTGGCTGACGCCGACGTGGTGCCCGGAGCGACCCGACCACCGCGGTCACTGTGGTGGCTCGGGGCCTTCGCACCTGCAGCCGCGGCGCCGATCGATCCCGAACCGCTGGAGCGCCGGGTGCCGCGGTCCCCGGACGACCTCAATGACCCACGGGTCAGCCACACGTACCCGGCATGGAGGCCGGTGCTGGGAGAGCACCGGGTCGTCGTGATGGTCCGGCCCGTCGCCGAGGTCCACCAGAGTCTGGTCACCGCACCGCATGTGGAAGCGGAGCTGCGGCGCAGTTCACCGACGGCTCCGACTCTGAACGAACGTCCGATCTTCGCGAGCTGCCTCACGCCCTGACGCTCGGAGAACCGCGGGTCACGTTCGACCGAGAGTTCGGACGATCTCTGCGCCGAACGCCTCGAGGTCGTCGGGGTTGCGGCTGGTGATGAGGGTGTTCGGCCCCGATTCACACACCGCGACCTGCTGATCGACCCAGGTGCCACCGGAGTTCTCGATGTCGGTACGCAGGCTCGGCCAACTCGTGAGCGTTCGGCCCTCGGTGACTCCGGCCTCGATCAACGTCCAAGGCGCATGGCAGATCGCTGCCACCGGTTTGCCGGCGGCGAAGAACGCACCGACGAACTCGACGGCGTCGGCGTCCGTTCGCAGCTGGTCCGGGTTCGCCACCCCACCCGGCAGGACGAGTGCATCGAAGCCGTCGACGTTCGCATCAGCTGCCGCAATGGTCGCTTCGAACGTGTCGGCGGCCGTCAGGTGATCGAAGGCCTGGACGTCGCCGACTTCGATCGAGACGAGCGTGGGCGTCGCTCCGGCCGCTGTCACTGCGTCCCAGGGTTCGGTCAGCTCGACCTGCTCGATCCCTTCCTGGGCCACGAGGAACGCGACCTTCTTCCCGGTCAGGTCGTCGGACTTCGCTTCTGCTTCGGACATGTTCGTCTCCTTCGTGGATGGGTTTCGCCGAACCGAGCTTCGCGACCGGGCACGGAGAACGTCGTGTACCCGACGCAGCGAGATCCATTCACGTCATCGGTTCGGGTCCCGAGACCCGGTCGTCGTGAGATGGTTGCGTGTCGCCACGACGTACGAGGATCAGACCGGCGGCAACGACGAGATCGTCGTCGAGTGCTCCGGCCAGCCGGTCCTGGTCCCGTGTCCATTCGCCGAAGCCCGGTCGTGCACCGAAGCGCAGCCGGATCTCCTCGTCGACCTGCTCGGCGGCCGACGACCACCATCCGGTGGAGAGATCGGCGACAGCGACGTGGACGACGTCGAGCGAGTGCCGCTCGGCGCGCTTCCGGAAGCCCTCGAGACAGTGGTGTGTTCTGGGGCCGATGCGTCTGGTCGCTGCATCGACAGCCCAGAGATCGGTGACAGCGACGAGACCTCCATCGACCAGGATGCGATGCGCCTCTCGGAGGACCGGATCCACATCGTCGAGCATCGAGACGAGGTTGCTGACGATCGCCACCGAGACTCCCCGACGGCGGACGGGAAGCCGGGACACGTCCGCGCACGCCACCGACAGGTGGGGGAACAGGCGTCGAGCGGCGCGGAGGCGGGTCGGTGAACTGTCGAAGAGTTCGACCTGGCGTCGCGTCGTGCGCTCGATCCAACTGGCGGTCCCTCCCAGATCGGCGCTCACGTCGATCCACGGACCCTCGGGCGCCGAGGTCAGCACGCCCAGGACCGAGTCGAGGATCTGAGGAAATCCGGGAACCGGCGATGCCGCGGCGCACCGCTCGGCTCCACGGAGACGGAAGTCGCGGATGATGTCGGCCCGCCACATCGCCTCGTCGTCGGTTCCGGTCCTGATCCGAACAGCACTCCTGCCCGCTCGGCCAGCACCACTACCTGCCGCTGACTCGTGCGATGCGAGGAGCGACGTGGTCGGTTCGTCGTCGTTCACTCCCGTCACGGCCGGTTCGTACCCGCCACTGGCCGGTCCGATTCGGACCGGGGTGGCTGCGTCGGTGAATCCACCGCCTTCGAACCGGGTACGTGGTTCGCGTGCTCGACCGAGGACCCCATCGCACACCGGCCGACGACCAGACCGACGTGGACGGCGACGGGGCCGGAGTGATCGGCTACTACGTCCACCATCACGGGGCCGGCCATGTGGCCCGATACCGCAAGATCGCCGAAGCGAGCGCTGACGGGTTCGTTCCGATCTCGGAAGTGGCGCTGCCCGGCGGCGTCCGCCTCGCTTCGGACGTCGTGTGGAACGGAACCGATGCGAGCGCCGGCGGTGCGCTGCACTGGGCGCCCGTCGGCGACCACGGATCGGCGCGTCGGAGTCGGGTCTTCGGCGACTGGCTCGATGATGCCCGTCCACGTGGCGTGGTGATCGACGTGTCCGTGGAGGCCGCACTTCTGTGCCGTCTGTTCGGGGTGGCGACGGTCGTCGTCCGCCAACACGGCGACCGGACCGACGGCCCTCATCTGATGGCCTACCGGAGCGCTCGGCGTCTGCTCGCACCGTTCCCGTCGCAATTGGAGCACCGGGACACACCCGCGTGGATCACGCAGAAGACGGAGTATGCGGGCTTCATCGGTGGAGGTGGCCATGATGTGGCGACTCCGCCGGCCGACCCTGCGTCGGCTCCCGATGCCGACGACATCGTCGTCCTGTGGGGAACCGGCGGCGGCGGACTGTCGTCGAACGATGCTGCCGGCATCGTCCGCGCTGCCGGGAACGGTCGGGTGTGGTTCGCCGGACGGGACGGCGCCCGATTCCAGTCCCTGGGGATCTCGGATGCCGGCTGGGTGACCGACGTCGCATCGCTGCTGCGCAGCGCGCCCACCGTGATCGCCAGTGCCGGGAACAACGTCGTCGCCGACGCGGCGTTCGCCGGATGCGCGCTCGTGGTCGTCCCCCAGCCGCGCCCGTTCGACGAACAGGTTCGCCATGCCGAGAGTCTCGATGCCGCGGTCGCAGCGGCCGTCGTGACGGCGGATGGTGACACCGACTGGGGCCAGGCGATCGACATGGCGCGCCGGCGACGAGGCGCGCTGGCGCATCTGGCCGAGTCCGGAGGCGCTGCGTCGGCCGCTGAGGTGATCCGGGAATCGTTCGAACGCAACATGTCCCGCTGAGACTCGGGTGGTCGACGCGTACGCGATCGGGCCCCCGAATATTCGTCGAATCGTCGACGTCGCTGCGGGTACCAGGGCGCTGTGATCGACACATCGACGTCCGGGCTCCGAGTCGCCATCGTCGGACCCTCCAGGTTCGGAATCGGCGAACCGTACGCCGGAGGTCTCGAGGCCCACACCGCCGGGCTCGTCAAGACCCTGCACGAACGGGGCCATCGCCTCCGGGTGTTCGCCGGACCGGAGGGCGACACCCATCGTCTGCCGGTCGCGGTCACGCCGATCGTTTCGCGAACGTTCGACCGCCAGTTCACCGGGCGGCGTGACACGTCGCATCCAGCCGGCTTCTGCCGTCACGAGAGCGAGCGGTATCGCATGATCGTCGACGGATTGCGTCGGCGCCCCGACATCGACGTCGTCCACAACAACTCTCTTCACCCCGCAGTCGTCGACGGAGACCCCGGCGACGGTTCCTTCGTGCACGTGCTGCACTGCCCTCCCTTCCCGAAGCTCGCAGCGGCCCATCGACGTCTGCGCGATCGTTCGAGGAGTCGGCACGTGATCGCCGTGTCGAAAGCACTCGCATCACGGTGGGACGGTGTCGCCACCGACGTCATCGGCAACGGGATCGACCTCGACACGTGGCTCGATCCGAGCCCCGGACGGCGCACCGGCGCCGTGTGGGCCGGCCGACTCGTGGAAGAGAAGGCCCCACACCTCGCGATCCGGGCCGCCCGTCTCGCCGGACTCCCGATCCGTCTCGCCGGCCCGATCGGTGACTGCGAGTACTTCGATCGTCTCGTACAGCCCGAGTTGGGCACCGATGCCGTGTGGCTCGGCCCGCTCGGAGCCGCCGACCTGGCAGCCGTCTTCCACTCGGCACGTGTCGGTGTGGTGTCGCCGATGTGGGACGAACCGTTCTGTCTCGTGGCCGCCGAGATGCTGGCGAGCGGCACACCGGTGGCCACGTTCGATCGAGGGGGCCTGGCCGAGTTCGTTCGACCGCACGTCGGAGCACTCGCGTGTCCTGGAGACACCCGCTCCCTCGCAGACGCCCTTCGGCATGCCGCCACAGTCGATCCATCCACGTGCACGGATTTCGCCCGCCGCCACCTGTCGTCCGAGGCGATGGTCGATGGGTACGAGGCCGTGTACGAGCATGCCGCACGGCGGAGCGCCTACGTGGACGACGCCGTTCTTCCGTACTCGCGCGCCACCGCGTGACCATGCCTCGCGTTCGGTTTGAACGACACGTTGCGGGGCACCGTGAACCCCATGTCGGGCCGCTCCACCCACCACCTGTCCATCGAGGTGGTGCGCGAGCGGAACGCAGCGCGGTTGGTGGTCGACGGCGACCTCGATCGATCCTCTGCGGGAGAACTCCGAGACCTGGGGATCGATCTCGTCGACACCTGCTCGCACGTGAACGTCGATCTGGTGGCTGCATCCGTGATCGACTCCTCCGCGCTCGGCGTCCTGATCGAGTTGAACCGTGCCGCCCCAGCAGCCGGATGCGGCTTCGACGTCACGATCGGCCCGGCCTACCAACGCACGCTGTTCGCGACGACCGGCCTCGACGACTACTTCGACCTGATCCAGGCGCCATGAGGAATCGACGAGAGCCCGGTTTCATCGACCACACACCCTTGCGGGCGGCGACCTCCGCAGGCGCGCAGGCCCCTGAGTGACACGATCGATGGACGAGGCAGCGAACGAGCCACACGGACCTCCGATCCTGCGGATCGACGGTGAGTCCAACGGGTGGCTCGCCGTCGTCCGCGATGCGGTCCGCGAGGTCATCGGTGCCGGTATCGATGCAGACGCATCGTCTGCGTTCCTCACTGCCGTGTCCGAGATCGCGACGAATGCCGAGGCGGCCGGTGTTCGCGCCGGCACGTCCCGACCGGTCGTGGTGACGGTCGACGCAGAGAGACGGGCCGTGGAGGTCACCGATTTCGGGGGGGGATTCGATCCCGATCAACACCGGGGGCTGCCCGGCCCGAGCGTCTCGAGTGGCCGAGGGCTCCACATCGCCCGAGCCTTCTGCCCAGAACTCACCTGGGCGCGCACCGCCACCGGCATGACGTGCACGCTCCCGTTCCCCGAGCCCGTCTGACGTCCGTCGCTCTCGACCGTCCCGGCGAATGAGGCGACCGCGCACGGGGTACGCAAGGCCATGGCCACGAGTGAGAGCGATCCGGTACCGTCCTCGCGGATGCTCGACCTCGGACCGATCGCACAAGCGCTGAGCCTGGATGGTGTGGTCGAGGAGGTCCTCGGCCGATTCGGGCCCGGCGCCGCGCTGTACGCCATCGACCACGACTTCAGCAGCATGAACGACGTCGGTCGCAACCTCGACGCCGTCGATCTCGACGGGGAACTCCGCCAGGCGATGCTCTCCGGGCGTCCGCACTTCGACGGACGGCGGAGTTGGATTCCGCTGCCGGAACGCAACGAAGCCGTCTTCGTCGTCGCCATGGAGGGGTCCGTCGTTCCGATCCCCAGTGATCGAGCGGTTCTCGGTGCGCTCCTCGATGGTCATCGGCGTCGGTTCGAAGACCTCGAGCGCCGACGACGGCGGCGTGGCATGTCCGTGGCTGCAGAACTGCAGTGGGACGCCCTCCCCATGCGAGCGGACGCATTCGGCGACTTCGAGGTCGCCGGGGTCCTCGAACCCGCATACGAGATCGCCGGCGACGTCTTCGATTTCGCAATGGTCGATGGAGCGGTCTGGGCGTACTCGTTCGACGGCATGGGCCACGGAATGGAAGCGACCATCAGCAGCACCATCGTGCTCGCCGCAGTCCGCAACGTACGACGTGAAGGCGGCTCTCTCGGCGAACAGATGCAGTCGGCGAACTCGGTGCTCTTCGACCACTACGGAGGCGATCGGTTCGTGACCGGCGCTGCCTGTCGGATCGCTCCGGACGGGGCCGTCGGCATCGTCAATGCCGGGCACGAGCCGATCCGCACCGTGATCGGCGGACGGGTGGAGCAGCTCGAACTCGACGTCGACCTTCCGCTCGGTGTGGAGCCGGCGACGGTCTTTCGCACCCAGGACGCGCTTGCGCTCGGCCCGGGCGACGGATTCGTGATGTTCTCCGACGGGCCGGCCGGACAGGTCCACGACGGACGGTCGTTCGGCGCAGACCGCATGAACGAAGCGCTGCGATCGCATTGGTCGAGCGCTCCACTCGAGACCGGTCACGGCGTCCTGGGCGACGTGATCGCATTCCTCGACGGAGCACGGGTCGACGACGACCTCACGGCGGTCGTGGTTCGCCGGCGGAGCGATGCGGGGTCCCCATCGTGATCGGGTCCCGGCCGGCAGCGACCTGCCTGTTCGACTCGTGCTCCGCCTCGATGGTCGAGCGCGTTGTCGTGGCCGCGGTCGAACAACTCTGTGCGCACGACGACATCTCGGTCGAGTTGCTCGAAGCGCTCGAGTTCCCGCTGGGTGAACTGCTCGGCGCCGTCGCCGATCTCGGCGTCACGAAGGTCGATCTCGACATCACCGCCGGCCGTCTGCACGTCGATCTCCATCTCCACGTTCCACCGATCTCTCCATCGGTCGCTCTCGGCGAGGCCGCTGGTGTCGTGTCGGCGTTCTTCGACGTGGTCGA
>JBBSOH010000110.1:0-11810 GCA_038259945.1 Acidimicrobiales bacterium | reverse complement strand
GCGCCGAGGTTGGGGTCGATCCGGCGATCGGTGCCTGAATTCGGAGTGTGGAAGGCGTAGCGGTTGACGGCGACGGTCCGGCTCTTCTCGATGTGATTCTCCAGATCCTGGATCTCACGGGTGTTGATCTTGATCGGACCGAACTCGCCGGTCAACGCGTTCAGGAACGAGTCGAACTCGGCGGTCAACTCGACCTCGTCGATGAACGGATCGAGGTCTGCCTCGGTGACGAAGCTCTCGAGGTCGATGTTCGTGAAGTAGCCGACGACGTCGACGATCAGCCCGACGCTGCCGAGGTCGTTGTAGACGTCGAACGATCCGTCGGCGCTCAGTTGGGTGATGACCGCGTTCGGAGTCGGTGGCGCGCCCGGTGCCGGGTTGAGGCTCGATGCGTTGGGGCGGGTGCCGCCCGGCCAGAAGGTGAGGAACGTCTGCTCCGACGCTCGCAGCGCGGTGACATTCAATGCGAGCGCCGCCGCCCCGGCGGGGAGCTGAGCAGCCGAACACTGCCCTTGAGCGCCACGAGCGGCGAACGTGTTGCTCTCCTTCGCAGTGAACGGAACGGCCTTGGGCCCGACGTTGCTGTCACCCGTTCGGGTGTCGACCAGACGGCACGGTGTGACTGCCGTGTACGCGGCGCCCGAATCGACACTCATCGCTTCGGTCAGACCGATGCCGCCGCCGGCACCAGCGGTGATGGCCACGGCGGCGCCGAACGCAGCCCAACGGCTGCGGTGGGCTCGACGGACGTGGTCGGGGAGAGGTTGTCTGCTCATGGGGAGCACACTCGCGGACGACCGTCAACCGTGTGTGAAACCGTCCGCCCGAACGCTCGTCGCAGCGTCGTGGCCGGGGCCGCCGGTAGCGTGCCGGAGTGGCTTTCGTGAACAAGCAGGGTGGTGAGGAAGAGCAGCAGGACAAGGCTGCGTCCGGTCTGCCGATCGACTTCGACCCCAACGACGACGAGATCGTGAAGGTCCACTACGACCTGTCGGCGTGGACGTTCGAGAACCGTGCCGAACTCGCCGAAGCGCTGGCCGATGCCGGCCTGCCGCACTACTGGGACGACGAGGAACTGGTCGTGCCGGAAGCGGTGGAGTCGGCCACCGACGCGATGTTCGAGCAACTCGAAAAAGAACTCGGGCCGTTCCCGGTCGGCCTCGACCCCGACGACGAATCGGTCGAGTACGGCCTCGACGAGTGGAGCGACGCCGATCGTTCGACGCTCACGGACGCGTTGATCGAGGCGGAGATCCCGCACCGCTGGACGTCGACCACGGTCCGGGTGGCTGCCGACGCCGAGGAGGACGTCGACACGCTGCTCGACGCGATCGAAGCCGGCGAACTCGGTTCGGTCGACGACGACGGTGCCAACGAACCGCCCCAGGGGGTGCTCGGCGACATCTTCCTGGTGGCGAACAAGCTCGCCAAGGATCCTTTCGACGCCAAGGCGCGCCACGAGATCATCGATCTGGACGGCATCATCGATGGCAAGCACCCGCCCTATGCGCTGGCCCCGCGGGTCTGGAAGCAGGCGGTCGCCGATGTGGCTGCGATCGTCGACAGGATCCACGCCGACGCCGACAGCAACACCGTCGAGGACGGTGCGGTCGGCGACGACGGTCACCTCGAGGAGTCCTCGGACGTGATCGGTCTGGCGCAGAAGCTGCGCTCGACCGTGCGCGAGTTCGTCTGAGCGGCGTCGGGACGTGCTCCTCGCCGAACTCGAGATCCATCACAGCCGGCCCGTGCAGCCGACGCGACGCATCGCCCTCGGACACATGGTGCTCCCCGTGGATCCCGCCCCTGGATTCGGTGGGCTGCTGCTCGGCGCGATCATCGCACAGCACCTCGATGGCGTCGACGACGACTACGTCCCCGACGTCCACCGGTTGATCGACGAGATCGCCACCGGCAACCGGGTCGTGCAACCCCGTCTCCGACACCGGTTCCAACTCGACCGCCATGGGCTGTCGCACAGTTCGCATCGCCTGATCGGCGATGGCGACGACATCTCCTTCGACTTCGCCACGACCGGAACGGACCTCGCCCAGGTGCTCGGTGCCATCTACGCCGTGGAACGCCTTGCGCTCGAACACCGGCGCCTGATCGTGCCGGTGTTGCAGAAGGCGGCCCGATGGCGGGGCCCGATCGGGGCATCGATGATCGCGTACCTCGCCGGTTCCCAGACCACGACACTCGCAGCGCTCGCCGACCCGAGCGGTTGGGCGATGCAGATGCTCGGCTTCGAGTTGGGTGCGGACAAGCCCTCCAAGCGGCTGGTCACCAAGGCGTTCCGCTCACGGATGCGCGACGTGCACCCCGACCACGGCGGTGCCGAGATCGACGCTGCCAAGGCGATGTCCGACCTCGCCGAAGCCCGCCGCATCCTCGGCTGAGCCGAGCCAGGTCGCCCGACGCTGGCGCCATCGTTGGTGGCAGGATCGTCGAATGGCGAAGGCGACGGTCGTGTTGTATCCGGGAGCGGGGACGGGTTGTGACCATTCGAGTCTCGTGGCCGCCGAGCGTCGGCTCGGGTCGTCGGCGTACGTGGAGCGGCGGGACTTCCCGTACCGCAGGCAGGGCCGAAAGGCACCCGACCGTGCCCCGAAACTGATGGCATCGGTGCGCGACGACCTGGTCGAGTTCGCCCGGAGGCGAGGCCCCGTCGTGATGGGCGGCCGGTCGATGGGAGGGCGGATGACCACGATGGTCGCCGCCGATGCGGACGGTGCCGGACCGGTCGCACGCCTGGCGGGTCTGGTGCTGATCTGTTACCCGCTGCACCCTCCGAAGCAGCCCGAGAAACTGCGCGTCGAACACCTTCCCGACATCGATGTGCCGAGCCTGTTCATCTCGGGAACGCGTGACCCCTTCGGAACCCCCGAGGAACTCGAATCGTGGACGGCCACGATCCCTGCGCCGGTCGAGCACCTCTGGATCGACGGGGCGCGACACGACCTGAAGGGTCACGACGAGGTGATCGCCGGCGCGATCGCCGATTTCGTGCACGGGCTCTGACCACGCCGCGACGATCCGGCCGCTACCATCACTCGAACTGAAGGGGAGTATCCCTCGTGGCCCGTCGTCAACACGCTCATCGAGCCGGCGCGGCCAGTCCGAGATCTGGGCGGAGAGACCTTCAGCGAACGTTGATCCGTGCGCTGAGAGGAAACCGCCATGTCCCGAATCGAATTGCCGTCCACCAAATCCGCTGACGGACCGACGAACGCCGAGGCCGTCACCGTGGAGTGGCACCGCTTGGCGACCGACGTCGCGCTCGAGCGCCTCGGGGTCACCGACGACGGTCTGACCGCATCCGACGCGTCCGAGCGACTGGTCGAGCACGGAACGAACGAACTGGTCGACACCGGATCGAGCAGCCCGTGGAAACTCATCTGGGAACAGATCTCTGCGGTGATGGTGCTGATCCTGATCGGCGCCGCATTCCTCTCCTTGCTCCTCGGCAAGTACCTGGAAGCCGGTGCCATCGGAGCCATCGTGATCCTGTTCACCCTGCTCGGGTTCTTCCAGGAGTACCGCGCCGAGCAGGCGATCGCCGCTCTCCGCAAAATGGCCGTGCCGATCGTGCGAGTCGTGCGCGATGGGCGCACGACCGAAGTTGCCGCGGGCGAACTGGTTCCCGGCGACATCGTGCAGCTCGAAGCCGGGTCGATCGTACCCGCCGATGTCCGCTTGATCCAGTCGGCCAACCTGCGCATCGAGGAAGCGGCCCTGACGGGCGAATCGGAGCCGGCCGACAAGGCGACCGATGCGATCGACGAGGACAGCCTGCCGCTCGGCGATCGACGTGGCATGGCCTACAGCGGCACGCAGGTGACCGCCGGTCGTGGCGTGGGAGTGGTCGTGGCCACGGGCATGTCGACCGAGCTCGGTCGCATCGCCACACTGCTCCAAGGGGTCAGTGGCGAGGACACGCCGCTCCAGGCACGCCTGGACAAGGTAGGAAAGCAGCTCGCCCTCGTCGGCATCGGCGTCGCGGCGCTCGTGGTGCTGATGGGTGCAATCGGTGGGGAGGAGGCGTCCGAACTGGTGCTGACCGCGATCAGCGTCGCCGTGGCGGTCATTCCCGAGGGCCTGCCCGCTGTGGTCACGTTCACGTTGGCGATCGGCTCGCAACGAATGCTCAAGCGCAACGCGTTGATCCGCAAGCTGCCGGCGGTGGAGACGCTCGGCTCGGTGACGGTCATCTGCTCCGACAAGACGGGCACCCTCACCCAGAACCAGATGACCGTCACGATGCTCGACGTCGCCGACCACGACATCCTGATCGAAGCCGACGCCACCCCGTCCCCGGACGATCTACCCGCCACTGCGCGGGCGATGCTCGGAGCGATGGTGTTGTGCAACGACGCGCAGGCCGACGCCGACGAGGCCGGAGCCCTGTCGCTGATCGGCGATCCGACCGAGACGGCGCTGCTGCAGTTGGCGGCCAACGCCGGTGTCGATGTCCCGGCGCTGCGCAAGCAGTTCTCTCGCGTGGCGGAGAATCCCTTCGACTCGGGTCGCAAGCGGATGAGCACCGTCCACGCGCCACTCGACGGTCAGACGCCGCTCTTCGCGGAGCTCCCTCAGGACCGTCCGATCGCGTTCGTCAAGGGCGCGATCGACGGCTTGATCGAGCGGGCCTCGGGTGTGTGGTCCGACGACGGGCCCGTCGACATCGACGATGCATGGCGCCAACGGGTTCTCGACGCCAACGACCGCCTCGCCGCCGATGGCCGACGGGTTCTCGGCGTTGCGTACAGCACGTTCGGCGACCCTGCGGTCACACGCTCCCAGGGAGAGTTGGCCGGGGAGGCCGAGGACGAACTCGTGATCCTCGGCTTGGTCGGCATGATCGACCCGCCGCGTACCGAGGTCCGCGACGCGGTTGCGGTGTGCCGCCGTGCCGGGATCCGGCCGGTGATGATCACGGGTGACCACCCGCTCACCGCGAAGGCGATCGCAACCGAGCTCGGGATCTCGACCGACGACCGCGTCCTCACGGGCGTCGATCTCGATCGGCTGACCGATGCAGAGTTCGACGAGGCGGCGTCCACCGTCTCGGTGTTCGCCCGGGTGTCGCCGGAACACAAGTTGCGCATCGTCGGTGCTCTGCAGCAGCAGAACCAGGTCGTGGCCATGACGGGTGACGGCGTCAATGACGCGCCGGCGTTGAAGCGTGCCGACATCGGCGTAGCGATGGGCATCACCGGCACGGACGTGTCCAAGGAAGCGTCGGACATGGTCCTGCGCGACGACAACTTCGCCACGATCGTCGCCGCGGTCGAGGAAGGGCGGGTCATCTACGACAACCTCCGCCGCTTCGTCAGCTTCGCTGTGGCCGGCAACCTCGGCAAGATCATCGTCATGCTGGGCTGGCCGATCCCGTTCCTGCTCACCGATGGCGGCGGGATCGACTCGGCGATCGCCCTGCTCCCACTGCAGTTGCTGTGGTTGAACCTGATGACCGACGGGCTGCTTGGGCTGTCCATGGGTGTCGAGCCCGCCGAACAGGGTGTGATGGAGCGACCGCCACACAGTCCCGGAGCCAGCCTGTGGGCAGGTGGACTCGGGAAGCGGACGCTGTGGATCGGTGCGGTCATCGGCGCCGTGTCGCTCGGCATCGGATTCGCCTACGAGAACTCCGACAACGGCCCGGACAGCAAGTGGCAGACGATGATCTTCACGACCCTGGCCCTGATGCAGGTCGCCCAGGCGATCGGCACCCGGTCGAACACCGCCTCGTTGCGGTCGATCGGATTCTTCACCAACCCTCTGCTGCTCGCCATCGCCGGCCTGGTCACCGTCTTGCAACTCGTGGCGGTCTACACGCCGCTGCGTGACTTCCTCGACCTCCAGACGCTCGGCCTCGCCGACATCGGGATCTGCGTTGCTGCCGGAGTGGCGCTGCTCGTCCTGCTCGAGGCTGTCAAGGCGTTCGAGCGCCGGGCACGCTCGGTCGCCTGAGGTTCTGGCGTCACGAAGATCTCGCCATCGGAGACGACCGCCTGCGTCAGACGGCCGGTAACGCCGTCACGATGGTTCGTTCGGATGCTTCATTCAAAGAGGGTCTCGACCCTTGCATCGCCAAACACCGACGGGAGTTGCTGTCGGTGTGAGCCGATTTCGGAAGCGATGGGTCTCTCGCCTCACGTCAACTGCGCTCGGCGCAGCGTGTGTCGGTAGGTAGTGCGCCGTGTCATGGCGTGTTGAATCGAGCCATGATCGCTCAGTGGCCGATGACGGCGTCACGACTCACTTCGACGAGGACCGAATGCTCGAACGCTTCGACGAGCAGCGGCTCGACTGCTTGGATGAGGGTGATCAGGTCGTCGTTGCGAATGTTGCCGGTCGTCACCAGGAGTCATCGGCGCGGCGCGTCGTTCAGGAGGTGGCCATCGAGGAAGTCGTGGTCCTGGGTGACCACGGTTCGAATATCGCGATCGGCGATCCGGATGATCTCGGCGTCTGTGGTGCGGTTTCCGTCTGCGAGTTCGCTGGTGTGCACCAGGTGACCGCTCGAGATCGTGCGTCACGAACTCGGGTCAGGCGTTGGGATCTTGCAGGCTGGCTGGGATGTCTCGGCTGGTGTGAAGGAGGCGCCAGACGTCGACTGAGGTCTCGCGCTCCAAGTAGAACAACAGGTACGGAAATCTTCCGGCTGCCGCGACCCGGAGGTCCGGAACAGCGAGTTCGTACGCGAACCGGAGCGATCCGAACCGAGGATTTCGACCGATGCGTCTTGCTGCGGCTTCGACAGCGTCGACGAAGCGGATGGCTGTTGCGATGTCGGCTTCGGCGGCGTAGTAGCCGCTGGCTGATTCGAGGTCGAACGTCGCGAGTTCTCGGAACTGGACCGGCTTCGCTGCCAAGAGTTCAGGCCTCTGTCGAGATGCGCTGACGCAGTGCGTCGAAGTAGGCGGCGTCGGCAACAACACCGGGGCTGGAGTTCGCGCCTTCGAGGACGAGGTTGCGGAGGTGGCCTCGTTCGCGATCGCGTCGGATCAGATCGCGTACGTACTCGCTGGTCGACCCGTAGCCGTCGTGAGTGACCCGCTCATCGACGAAACTCTTCAGTTCGTCGGGGAGCGACACGTTCATCGTGGTCATGGACGAGACTCTAGCTGACTTGACAAACCTTGTCATTTGGCGAACGTCGCAGTAGCGCATATCTCCACGTCGGCAGACAGCGGCAGACCGCTCTGTATCGGCCACGTCGGTGCTCGGCCGTGTGCTCGATAACGCGCCGAAGGCCGATCGAAGCGACAGCCGCCCGAGGACAATCGTTGTGCGCGGGTAGGACCTTGGAGTCTGGTCTTTCCTCACGCTCACCTGATCAGTTCGACGGAAGAGGTGATCGCCCAACCTCGCACGTCACGGATATTCCCACGACGCTTCGACGAACCCGAGCCGACGATTGAGGGTGATCATCGCGGTGTTGCCGGGGTGTTGGACCGTCCGCATCATGTTCAACCCGCTGCGCCGTGCGAGTCCGATGTTGTGCGCCTTGAGCGCTGTTGCCAAGCCCCTTCGACGCCACCGTCGTACGACTCCGGTCATCTCGCTGAAAAGATAACCATCTTCTCGTCCGGGATGGGCGGTGAACGATGCCATGCCAACCCAATCCTCGTTGTCGACGGCGATGCTCACCGCGTGTGGATCGAACCATGGGACCTCGAGGCGAAGCTCGCGATACTGGTCCCAGGTGTGGAATGGGCCACGGCCGGGGATGTCGGCTGAACACTCTCGATTGAGCGCGAACAGTCGGTGTCGCGACTCGTCGTTGTCACCGAGGTCCGCCATGGTCACAACCCGCACCATTGTTGCCTCGAGTTCGGCGGCCGGCGGTGGAGGTTTGTAGCCCGTCAAGTCCATTTCGAGACGAACCCACTCGACATCCATGTCGCAGTCCTATCAGAACTGGTATCGACGAGGTCGCAGAAGCAGACTGCATGGCAGAACGTCGGGGCCGATCAGAAACACGGTCGTTCAGGACGCGCTGACCCTCGCGCTCTCAGGCGCGTATCCGCTCGGGCAGGTGCTCGAGAACGCGCAGTCCATGGGCGCAGTTCGACTGGCGAAACGGGGCCCGTCGGGACAGCTACGGTTCGACGCTTCGGGTTGGCCGCCCCCGTCTCGTCGATGGCAGAGGAAGTTCACAATGAGGCAACGAACGGTCGGGATAGCACTCGGAGTTGCGCTTGCCTTGGGCCCGGCCGTGGTCGTCTCGCACGACTTTTACCAAGCGGCCTCCTTCGATACGTCTCTGCTGTGCCAGCGATCCGATGGATCGTTCTGGAGGGACCCCTCGAACGGCTGCACCCGAGGCAACGACCGAAGGTGCGCCGATGCACCAGACTGCGCCGACTCCACGACGATCTCTGAAGGCTGGCGCCACACATGCACCTGGCTCATCTTCGACTCAGAGTTTCGACCCAGCGGCGGACCGCCCTTCTACACCGGGCCAGCGCCCGGCAGAGGCTGCCTCGGTCGTCACTGAAACACCGTCAGACTGGCGCTCATGTCAGCGACCGGTTCTCAGCGACCAGGCCGCCAAGAACGGTACGTATTCGCTCGGCTCAGCGCCCCCGATTGCCGGGGCTGCACCTGCGGCCGAAGGCACTCGCACCAGCAGATCTTCAACGTCCACTACCATGGTCATCATGATCGGCGGCCACATGGGGAATCCGAACCCGCTCAAGCAGGCGTACACCTGCCAGACGTGCGGCGAACCCCGTCCTCCGTACCAGTTCTACTGCGACCGACACCTCGAGGACGGCGAGAAGAACCATCGGCCATTGCTGATCGACCGATTCATGAAGCGGCTCTTCGGTCGACCTTGACCAGCAAGCCCAGTTGAGAACAGCGCTCGCCACCACCCGTCCGGCAACGTCAGCGCGGACGCAGCCGAGTGGATTGGTGACTGCGCGATCACCAACTGCGAGAACGCCGAGCTGTGTCTCGACCCGTTCCACATCGTGCGTTGGACCACCAACGCTCTCGATGTGGTGCGCCCCGATATCTGGAACACGCTCCGCAACATCGGGTTGAAAGACCAGGCGCAACATCTGAAGGGCTGCCGTTACTCGTTGTGGAAGAACGCCGGCACCCCGGACTCTGTCAAGCCGTTAGTGGACGTGCTGATCTCCCCCTTTCCGGCACCGAGCCCTTCACCTGAACTGGCAAGTGACTGATTCCAATTCGCCGTACCGCTCGGGGTCGAAGGTCATCGAAACCTGGCGGTCATCGGGTGATCCTTCGGGTCTGTGCCTTCAAGTGCGCAGAGCACGCCGACAACGTGGATCGGCCACGGCATCTTCCGCCGCTCCGTTCAGACCGATCCCGGATCGTCGGGTGGCAGCGCGTCCCGGACCCGCTCGGCCATGTTCAGCACGTCGAGCTGTCGGTCGGGCGGCCTCCGCTTGGCCCACACGACGATCCGGTCGCGGATCTCGATTCCCCCCTTGTCGAGTTGGTCGAGCACAGCGCGGACATCGGGCGTCAGGAGCGCAGCGGCGGCGTCGACGTCTCCATCGTGACGACCGAGCGAGCCGAAAATCGAACCCTTCTGGACGAGGAGATGTGGGCGCGGCCGTTCGAGCAGGAGCGACACCACCGTGAACTGGAAGTCCCGCCTGCTGTTGCCGGAGCCGCCTGTCGCGTAGTGGTAGTCGAAGACCTCGACATCAGTACCCGACCGGCGGCCGGTCATCACGTTGCTGATCACCCGGCCGCGCCCCTTGCCGAAGAGCCCGTAGCGGGCATAGGCGTCGGGCGCCGGATGTGTTGCGGTGAACGCGAGACCGTTGGTCGCAGCTACCTTCTCCAGCAAGCCCGTCCGGACCTTGATCGACTGGCCGACAAGGGCCGCGACGACCACGAGGAACAAGCACAAACCTGGGATTCCGAGCAGCAACCACACGGGACGAGCGTAGAACGATTCATCGGGCGCTCGCCCTCGTCGCACGTGCACCTCGGTCGGCGAGGTGGTGGCTCCGGCAGTCGCCGAGGATGAAGCCGTCCGGTGGGGGTTTCAGCGGTTGAGGGCGGGGGCGCTGCGTGACAGCGTTGTGGGGACCGAGTGCTTGTCGAGCGCCGAGAACGAGTCGACGCGATTCCGCTGGGTCCTGTCCGGAGCTGACTCGCCAGTGGGTTTCTTCGGTCGGAGTGCAACTGGCATGACCGACATGCTGAACGACCCTGACCTCGAAGCCCGCGTTCGACGTGCGATGCACTCACTCGCCGACACGCACCAGCCCTCACCTGGGGGGGGGCGCCCCCGCTCGCAACCGTCCAACGACAGCCAGCGCCGTGCCTGGCTGATGGCCGCAGCGACGTTGCTCGTGCTCGCAGGCGTGGCGGCGGTCTTCGCCGTCGCCAACCGCGACACCTCGACGTCACCAATGGTGACCGAGCCGCCGGTGATGGCGCCGAGTGAGCCGAGCGCCACTCCGAACGCTCACGGCGACGCGACATACGACCCCGCCGACCTGCGGTTCTCCGAACCGCTGGCCGATGGTGTAGCCGTGTTCGTCAACGACACGTCGCTTCCTGCGCCCAACGTCCCCGGCAGCCGCGATGTCCCCCTCCTCGGCAACGAAACTGATTCGACCGGCCCGCCGACGAACTCTGTTCGGATCGTTGCGATGGACGGGCCGCGTCTGCTGATGCTCGGCGCGATCGTCGACGTCGTGTCCGACACCGAGCCCGACCTCGCCCGTGGCCCGGACGTCGAGATCGGAGTCGACGGTGCCACCTACCTCGACGAGGACCAGGGCGGCATCGTGATCCCGATCGACGGTGGCCGCCGGATCGTCGCCCCGGACGAGTACTTCCAGTTCGGCGCCGGCGGGCCGTTCATCGATCCGGACGCCTTGATCGAGATCGCCACAGCCATCGGCCAGCTGCCGCTCGACCAGGTCGACCAGCTCCCGGGCTTCTTCGTGTTCGAATTCGTGGCGGACGGAGAGGCAACCGACCCGTCGGGCATCGCGGACGCAACCAGGATCGAACATGGTGAAAGGTTCGGATCGCCGAGCGTCACGCTGTATCGGCTCGCCAAGCCCCGACAGCGTTCGAACTTCGGGCGATCGCTCACGTGCTGTTCAGCGGTGAGATCGACGATTCAGAGACCGAAGACCCCGCTGTTCTCTGACGGGCAGTACTACCTTGAGCTCGTCTCGCCAGTCGACCTCGTCGCCCTCAACGCACCCGACGACCTGGAAGCCCTCGTCGCGTCGATCGACTTCGCCCCACTGGCCGACCTCGCTGAAGCGTTCAACGGGTCAGTCGCTGCGCCGCCGCGCCCCGCGCCGAGCAACACCGACGGCGCTGAGTGACGAGTCTGGTTGACCGTTTCGAGGACGAAGAAGCCACGGAACAAACCGGCGCTCATCACCCAGCTGACCCCACTCATTGCGAACAACTATTCGGATGTCATCCCCCAGTGGCCCGCCCCTGCAGGCAGGTGCGCTGGCTCCAGCGCATATCGACGCTCGCGTACTGGACGCTCATCCGATCCAGATCGGCACGTCGGCGGGTGGTCGGTGCGCATATCGGCTGGTTGCATGACGTCGGCGTCGTCTTGCTGAGCCACTTCATTGGCCGCTCCCGGTTTGCTGTCCAAGGCAATCACGACAGATGCCTTGTATGGTGGCTTGATGTCGGCAACAGGTGACCTCAAGATCTCCTCACGGGGCCAGATGAGTCTTCCCGCCAGCGCCCGCCGTCGGTGGGGGCTCAACGATGGTGGCGATGCCGGTTACCTCGATCTGGGTGATGCCCTGGTGCTCATCCCTGGCGGT
>JBBSOH010000109.1:0-11841 GCA_038259945.1 Acidimicrobiales bacterium | reverse complement strand
CTTCGACAACTTCGACTACGCGCGAGGGCTCGAACGGACCGAGTCGTTCTTCTGGTGGTTCTGCGACAACTACGTCGAACTGGTGAAGAACCGGGCGTACGAGGCCATGGGCCCCGACGCTGCGGCGTCGGCACGCCGTGCGCTCCGCGAGGCACTCTCGTCGATCCAGCGGCTGTTCGCCCCGATCCTCCCCTTCGTCACCGAGGAGGCGTGGAACTGGTGGAACGAGACGAGCATCCACGCACAGTCGTGGCCGATGCCCGTCGGACTCGACGGCGACGCAGCGCTCGTCGACGCCACGATCGATGCACTGACGCTGGTGCGGCGCGCTAAGTCCGAGGCCAAGGTCAGCCAACGCGCCGATGTCGATTCGGTGACGATCACCGCGCCGGCCGAGCTCCACGCCGCACTCGAGGCCGGGCGAGCCGATCTCGCAGCGGCCGGCTCGATCGCCGAGATCTCGATCGTCGAAGGCAGCCAGGACAGCACGCTGACCTGCGACGTCGTCATCACCGCCTCCGTCGACAACTGATCCGGCGCTCCACTCGCTACACTCATGTAGTTTGCAATTCAGTGACGATTGGCACGCTCGGTCCGCTAGCGTCGTCGCTCATGCGGACGAGCGTTGGGAACCTTCGCACCCGAATCGGTGCAGTCACGATGGCGGTTGCGTCCGTGTTGTCGATCGGAACGACCACGTTCGCCGTGGAGGATGCGCCGGTCACCCCCGACTCCACTGCTGCCCCGGCGCTGCCCGTCGTGCCCGAGCCGACCACTACGGAAGTCCTCGGCAACCCGGCCGACGTCGATGACGCCGTTCCTGCGTCGCGGCCGGGCACGACCGTCCAGACCCAGACCCCGCCTCCCCCACCCACCACCACGACGACGACGCTGCCGCCGCCTCCGCCGCCCGACGCGCTTCCGGCCGGGTCCGGAACGGGACGTCGCGCCGTGTACTCCAAGTCCCGGCAGCGGGTGTGGGCCGTGTCGGACGCGGGCGAAGTACTCAAGACCCATCGCATCTCGGGCAAGCTCAAGTACTGCGACCCCTACCCGGGCACATACACCGTGTACTCCCGGTCGCGCTACACGAACTCGATCCAGAACCCCGTCATCAAGTGGGGCTACATGATCCGCTTCACGCAGGGTTGCAACGGTGGCAACATCGGCTTCCACGAGATCCCCAGCAAGTACGGCCAGCCCGTCCAGTCGATCTCACAACTCGGGCAGCCGCTGTCCGACGGATGCGTCCGACAGGCCACCCCCGATGCGATCTGGATGTGGAACTGGGCCGGCGTCGGCACGAAGGTCGTCGTCCTCCCCTGAGCCCGTGCCTCAGGGCCTCCGTGCTCGGCACGTCGGTCCGCCGAGTCGGATCCGGTTGATCACCACGCTCCTGATCCAGTGATGGCCCTGGCTCGGTCGTGGAGGACCTGACGGGAACCATGCTGCGCCACTCGCTATCGTCTTCTCCTTCATGGCCTGGACATCGCGCTCGTCGAGATCTGCGACCTCGAAACTGAAGGTCGAACTCGACGACGACCGCCCGAAGCTGAAGCGGACATGGCCGCAACGCCTCGTCATCACCGTCCTCGGGGTCGCCGCGATCGGCAGTTTCGGTGCGTCGGCGAGCGCATGGTTCGTCCAGCAGCAACTCGAGGATCGCGTGATCGTCCAGCTGGAGTCCGTCGAGGTCGACACCGGCGCAGCGCCGAGTCAGCAAACGACGGGTGACACCGACGACGACGCAACAGCGGCCGACGGCGACGCGGTGACGGCGGCGACCGACGTTCCGCAACCAGTCGAGACCTTCCCGCCTGCCGAGCCCGGCGCGCGCAACATCCTCATCACCGGCGCCGACAACAACGCCTGCCTCGACCCCGATTCCCCGTATGCGCCTGCGTTCGGCGATCGCGAGAACATCGGCGAGCGATCCGACACGATCATGATGTGGCGCGTCAACCCCGCCACCAATCAGGTGGCCGTCCTGTCGTTCCCCCGCGACCTCTGGTTGAAGATCGACGGCCGGTCCAGCAATGGCCGGATCAACGAGGCGTACATCCGCGACGACCCGCAGCGTCTGATCAACACGATCCGACAGAACTTCGGAATCGAGACCGACCACTTCGTCCAGGTCGACTTCTGCGCGTTCAAGGAACTCGTCGATGCCGTCGGCGGCGTGGCCGTCCCGTTCGCGACCGGAGTTCGCGACGGCAACACCGGGCTCGCCGTGCCCCCCGAAATCGCCGCTGAGGGATGCTTCACGTTCAGCGGAGAACACGCGCTGGCCTACGTGCGCAGCCGCAAGCTCGAGTACTTCGACCCCGAGACACAGACGTGGAAGCGTGACGGCACCTCCGACCTCGGGCGCATCACGCGCCAACAGGACTTCATCCGTCGCGTCGGCGACCAACTGCTCGCGAACGCCTTCTCGCCGAGCGTCGTGCGGTCGCTGCTCGACGTCAGCCGTCAGTACATCGTGACCGACGCCGGGCTGACACCGGAGAAGATCCTCGAACTGTCGGGTGTGCTCGCCAACTCCGATCCGTCCGACATCACGACGTACCAGATCGAGGCCAGGGGCACGACGATCCAGGGCAACTCGGTGCTCGAACCACTGCTGGGTGGTGACAACATGCAGGCCGTGCTCGCCCTCTTCCGTGGCGAGGTCACTCTGGCGGAGCGACCCGAGCAGAGCCCGGACGTGAACACGGCCACGGTGGACGCCTCTCCCGACGGCGAGATCACGGCCCCGAACACGACGGTCCCGGTCGTCGATCCGGACACGACGACCACCACGACGTCGACCACCACGACGATCGTCGACGACTCCGTCCCCGACGAGTCCGTTCCATTCGAAGCGATTCCCGAGGTCGAGGTCGAGGAGAACCCACTGGGGTACTTCCCCGACGGCAACGTCTCCTGCAGCTGAAGCCCGACCGTCTGTCAAACGGTGTCAGACACCGGATGGTTGACACGTGCGACCCGCTCAGTCGAGGACACGGGTGAGGGCTTCGGCGGCGTCGGACGGGCCGGACACGGTCGTGATCCTGGCGCCGACGGCCGCTGCGAGAGCCTCGGCTTCCTCACTGTCGGACTCGGGGGCGATGATCACCAACTCGTCGAGCCCCGACGCCGCAGCGATCGCATCGCCGTCGACGGTCGCCCGGCAGTCCGACAGCAGCACGGCGACCTTGCGCCCTGCGGTCGAGCGCGACAACTGGTCCCGCGCCGCCATCAGCGCGCCGGCCACGTCCGTCGTTCCGAATCCGCGCAACGCCAGCACCGAGTCGACGACTCCCTCGTTCGACTTGGCCACGTCCTGGGACTTGGCGGCCACGACGTCCTTGCCGAACGTGAGCACCGAGTAGTCGTCGGGCGCCCGCCAGGCCACCGCAGACGCGGCGACCGCATTCGTGGCGAGCGGCTTGCCTCCCATCGAACCGCTTCGGTCGACGAGGAGGCAGATCGCGGTCCCCGGCTTCGCCCACGCCCTCACCCGCAGGTCGTCGGGGTCGATGGCCGATGCCGAGGCTCGTGCGGTGACGATCGCGTCGAGGCTGGCGTCGACGTCGAGGTCGCCTGCATCAGCCCGATACCGCTGCGTGAGGAGCTTGCCGGTCCCACGCGGCCGGGTGGGGCCGCGCCGTGCGACATCGAGGAACAGGCGTCCGGCGAGGCGCCGAGCGAGTTCACGCAGCACCGGGTCGGTGGCGCCGGTGAGGTCGGCGAGCATGGCAAGCATCTCGTCGGGATCGTCGCCCATCGCCTCCTCGACCGCCGATTCGTCGAGTTCGCCGACCTCGGGCGACACCTCCTCGAAATTCGGCTGCTGCGCCAGTTCTCGCCGCGACGTCGTCTTGCGACGTGCCGAGGCGACCTCGTCGTCGGCGGCATCGCCTTCCTTGGCCGGAGGCGACTTCAGCGGGAGTTCGTGGCCCCGATCGGGGCTCCAACTTTTCCCTCGTCGCCACCGTCCCCCTCGGCTGCACTCCGACCGAAGATCGACTCCCACAGCTCGGTCACGATCTCCTCGGGCGTCCGTGTCGTTCCCTCACGCACCCGGATCCGACCCGACAGCGCCACGAGCGCCGCGTCGAGCGAGGCGCTCGGAGCGCCGATGTCGACACCTCGCAACTCGGCCAACGACCCTGCGACGAACACCATGTCGATCGCACCGCGGATCGACGAACCGACGCGCACGTCGGGGTGCTCGCGCGTCGCCCGGACCAGGTCGACGACCAGTGCGATCCAGTCCGGTGACACCGGCTCGGGACCGACATCGTTCGCGCCGGCGTCTGCACGACCGGATCCGCTCGCCACGGCGCGCTGCACGATCATCACCTCGTCGCTCACCGACTGGTACCCCACCGCGATCCGACACATCCGGTCGTACACCGCACCGGAGATCCGAGCGGTGCCCACGGCGTCGAACGGATTCATCGCGGCGACGAGACGGAAGCCAGGGGCCGCTTCGAGGCGACCCAGTCGCGGAACCGTGATCTCACGTTCGCTCATCACCGTGATCAGCACGTTCAGCGTCTCTTCGGGCACTCGGTTGAGTTCCTCGATGTACAGCAGCGAACCGTCGCGCAGCGCCGATGCGAGCGGCCCCGGAACGAACACGTCGGGGTCGTATCCGTCACTGAGCACGCGGGCCGGGTCGAAGTGCCCCACCACTCGCGCCGGAGTGAGCTCGGCATTGCCTTCGACGAACTCGAAGCCGATGCCGAGTTCTCGTGCCACGGCGCGTAGCAGCGTCGACTTGCCCGTGCCGGGTGGCCCCTCGATCACGATGTGGCGGTCGGACGCGATGGCGGCGACCGTCACCTCGATCTCGCGCACTCGCCCGACCACCTCGGTCCGCAGACGCTCGACGAGTGCGTGCAGCCCGCCGTTCGGTCCACTCGACACCGCATCACCAGCAGGCTCGAACTCACGCATGCAGCACGACCCCACGGATGTTCTCGCCGTCGCGCATCGCCCGATAGCCCTCGTTGATCTCGTCGAGCGAGTAGGTCTTGGTGATCAACTCGTCGAGCTTCAACGTGCCCTCGCGATACATCGACAGCAGTCGAGGGATGTCGGCACGCGGGTTGAGCGACCCGAAGATCGTGCCCTTGATCTCCTTGTTCCACATCGCCAGTTCGAACAGGTTGACCGAGGACTCACCCTGGGTCATCGGGGCGATCGCCGTGACGACGATCGTGCCGCCCTTGCCGGCGAGGGCCATGCCCATGGCCATCATCTCGCCGCGCAACACCCCCGGCGTCATGATCACCCGCTCGGCCATGTGCCCCCACGTCATCTCCTGGACCGCGGGGAAAGCCTCCTCCATCGAGGCGTAGGTGTGCGTGGCGCCCATTTCCATCGCCTGCTCGCGCTTGAACTCGACCGGGTCGACGGCGATCACTCGCTGCGCCCCCGCCGCCGCTGCACCCTGCACTGCGTTGATGCCGATCCCGCCGATCCCGACGACGACGACGGTGTCGCCCGCCTGCGTGCCGGCGCGCTCGGTGGCGGACCCGAACCCGGTGGCCACGCCACAGGACACGAGCGCCACGGCTTCGAGCGGGAGGTCGTCGTCGACCTTGATCACCGACTCCTCGGCGACGCAGGAGAACTGCGAGAAGGTGCCCAGTTTGGCGAACAGGTTCAGGTCGGTGCCGTCACCCAGGCGGTGGCGGCTCGTGCCGTCGGTGATCATCCCCTTCTTGAACGTGCCGCCACTCGAATCGCACAGGTTCTGACGCCCGGTCGAGCAGTACCGGCAACGTCCGCACGAAGGAACGAACGAGGCCGATACATGGTCCCCGACGGCGACGCTGAGCACACCGGGGCCGACCTCGACAACGATGCCGGCACCTTCGTGACCGCCGATCAGCGGCCACAGGTTCTCGATCCCGGCCAGCTCCCACATCTCCTCGGGCGGCGCCATGTCACCGGTGACCATGTGCTCCTCGCTGTGGCACAGGCCGGCGGCCTTCCATTCGACGAGTACCTCTCCCGCCCGGGGTCCGTCGACCTCGATGTCGACGACCTCCCACGCTTGATCGGTACCGCTGATGATCGCTGCACGTGACTTCACCGGGCCGAAACTAGTGGTGCTGGCCGAGTGGTGAGTCATCGGCCGCAGGCCGTTGCGGCTACGCCCCGGGTGTCACGAACGCCTTGACCGCATTGATGTACTGATCCTCGGTCGGCGCGTTGAAGTACTGCGTTTCGCCGTCGTCGACGAACACGAAGGTCGGGCAGTCGGCGTCGACGGCTTCGACGGTCTCGGAACCCAGCGGCGCCCCGGTCGTGGCCTCGTGGATCGTCACCTCGTACGTGACGTCGACGATCTCGAGCGTCGTGACCGTGCCGTCATCGCCCTCGAGGTCACACATGATCCCGGTCGGTGCCGTGGCCGAACGGATCGCACATGCGACGAGTTCGGTCGGAACGATCTCGCTGTTGTCCTCGAAGTCGGCGTCGGTCTGGACGTTCCACCCTGCCGGCGCATTCGTGAGGTTGCGTTCGAAGATGAACCCGCTGTCGGACTCCTGCATCAGCACGAACGGATGCGGCCCGGGGCCCTCCGAGTAGGGGGTGAGGCCACCGAAGCCGGTCTCGGTGGAGCACACCCGATCGAGGTCGCTGAGGAACACCGGCACATCGTCCGCGATCGCCGTGTCGCTCTCCGCATCACCACCCTCCCCATCGTCACCCTCCGCATCGTTGCTCTCCCCATCGGCGCTTCCCGTGTCGTCCGCCGCATCGGTCTCGGAGGAATCGGCATCGGTTTCGTTGCCCGCTTCGTCGTTCGTGTCGTCGGCGTCTCCGCCGCTCGACCCGCCACATGCCGTGAGGGCGAGAGCGGTGAGGATCGCGAAGGTGATTCGGGTTCTCATGTGAAGGTCTCCTGATGTCGTGGGTCCGCTGCTCGAACCTCTCGACGGGAACCTACGGATCGACCGTCAACGCGGCGTTTCCGACTGCGCGCACCGGCCACGCCGCACGTCAATTCACACGAGGGCGGCGAGTTTGGCGGCGACGTCGTCGGCGACGGGTGGGCCGCCGTGACCGAATGCGGCAACCGACGGCATCAGTGCAGCCAGCTTGGCGACGGAGGTGTTCGCCGTTGCCATGTCGGGCGTGAAGTCGGGGTTCGCACCGGCGAGACCGCCCTGCTCGTCGCCGGTGATCGCATCGCCGGCAACGAGGATGCCGGTGACGGTGTCGAACAGCGAGATGCTTCCGGGCGTGTGCCCCGGGGTTCCGATGATGCCCATACCGAACACCTCGTCGCCGTCGTCGACTTCGGTGAGTGTGAGCGATGACCGGATCGACCCGATGTCGGCGGCGCCTGCGTACACGGTCGCATTCGACAGATCGGTTTCGAGCCCGGCGAGGCCGCCCGCATGATCCCCGTGATTGTGGGTCAGAACGATGTGGCGCACCATCGCGGGCGTCACGGACATCGCATCGAGCCCGGCCAGGATCGCATCGCGACTGTCGGACGTGCCGGTGTCGACCACGGCCACCTCGCTGCCACGGGCCAGTACGTACGCCGAGACGAACCCCAGCGACACGTGCTGCAACCGCAACCGGTTCGCCGGGTTCGCGTCCGGATCCTGATCGGGGGTCGTTCCACCGGCACCGGTTGCTGCCTCCACGTCGGTCGTCGCGCCGGCTGCGGTGGTCGGCCCGGCACCGTCGGTCGAACCGCTCGGCGAGGTGGAACCGGCACCCGATGTCGTGCCGGCGTCGGTCGAAGGTCCACCGGAATCCGACGATCCGGCGCATGCGCCGAGGACGATGATGCCGATGCCTCCGGCGCCGAGGTCGGTGATCAGGGAACGACGTGTCAGGCGGCCGGGGGACAGGAGGCGAGGGGTCACGAGTGCGACCGTAGGCGACGATGTCGGGGACCATCCATCGAAGACCAGACGTGTTTCGTCAACCGTTCCGAAACGCCCTCGGCGAGCACCTTCCCGGTCGGATTCCTGTCGGCGGATTCCCGGTCGGATCGGCGGTCGGTCGAAAACGGCGAACGGCGCCCGGCCGAAGCCGAGCGCCGTCCACGAGATCTCAGAGGATCAGGCGTACTTCATGACGCCGCGGATGTTCTTGCCCGCACGCATGTCGTCGTACCCGTCGTTCACGCCGTCGAGCGTGTACTCCTGGGTGATGAGACCGTCGAGGTCGAGCTGGCCATCGCGGTAGAGGCCGATCAGCTTGGGGATGTCCGAGCGGGCGTTGCCCGAACCGAACAGCGACCCGACGACCTGCTTCTCCATCAGCGTGAGGTCGAGCAGGCTCACGTTCGCCGACATCTCTGCGGCCGGGTGGATGTTCGTGACCACGACACGCCCACGCTTCGCGGTCAGTGCCAGCGCCTCGATCAGCACGTCGCCCTGGCCGATGCCCATGGTCATGATGACCTTGTTCGCCATGGTCCCCCACGACGCCTGGCCCAACGGCTCCATTGCCTCGGCCATCGAGGCCGCGGTGTGCGTGGCGCCGAACTCCATCGCCTTCTCACGCTTCGACTCGATCGGATCGATCGCCCAGATCTGCTTCGCTCCGGCGAGCTTTGCGCCCTGGATCGCGTTGGCACCGATGCCACCGACTCCCACGACGGCGACGATGTCGCCCGGCTTCGTCTCGGCGGCGTACACCGCAGAGCCCCAGCCCGTGACGACGCCACAGCCGAGCAGGCAGGCCTTGTCCAAGGGGACGTCGTCATCGATCTTGATGCAGCTCGCTTCGTTGACGACGGTGTGGTGGGCGAACGTGCCGAGCAGGCACATCAGGTTGAGGTCCTTGCCCTGTGCATGGTGACGGGAGGTGCCGTCGGAGATCTGCTTGCCGAGCCCGAGCACGGCGCCGAGGTCACACAGGCTCTGATGGCCGGTGGAGCAGCTGTGGCAGCGGCCGCAGGACGGGATGAACCCGAACACCACGTGGTCGCCGACGGCGAGCCAGCTCACACCTTCACCGACGGCCTCGATGACGCCGGCACCCTCGTGGCCGCCGATGATCGGAAGTTCGAATGGAAGGTCGCCGGTGACGAGGTGCTCGTCCGAGTGGCACATGCCCGAGGCGGCGAGCTTGACGCGCACTTCACCCGGACCCGGATCGTCGAGTTCGATGTCCTCGACGCTCCACGGAGTGTCGGTTTCCCAGAGAATTGCTGCTTTGGTCTGCATGTCCCCGACAGTACGCCACGTGCCCCCCGACACGTCAACGGGAGCGCCATCGCGCACAGGCTCGGCTCGGGAGCGGGTCAACAGTGGAGTACCCCGCTGGCATGATGGCCAGATGGACGGCAGCGACCAGACCGACGCACTCTTCTCCGATGCGCTTCTGTCGATGATCCGCGACATGAGCGACTCCGAGTTGCACGACGTGGCCGAGATCGTTCGCCAGGTGCAGATCGAGAGGGCGGTCGGCAGCGGTGACGAGGACGCGATCATCGCCAACGCGTTCGAGACCGCCTTCGGCCGAGACGGGCTGGGCGTGTTGCCGTGGGTCGAAGGCAACGTCGTGGTGTGCCCGGGCGGCATGGTGTCGAAGTCGAAGGCCAGCCACAAGTGCCGGTTCGTGAGCGTCGACGACACGTGGATCTGGGAATCCCACCTGCTGCTGCGTGAGGACAAGCGATCGTCACCCGGTGCCGACGAAGGGTTCCGCGCCGTGGCGCTGCTGCCTCTCGTCGACGGCACGGGACTCGACGTCGTCACGGGCAAGGCACGCCAGGGCCAACATTCCGTCGATCACGTCGTCAGCTACGAGATCCGCGGCGGCGAACTCGTCGAGGTCTCCCAGCGCACCGTCCGACAACGACACTGATCCACGCTTCACGAACAAACCTGGTGCCGTCCATCCAGGATGGGTGCCACAGGTCGGCGGTGATGCCGGGATGACGCCGTGGTGCGCACATGGGCCCCGTGACCTCCCGACGCAACCCACTCGCCCCCTTCGCTCTCGCTCTGACGTGCGGACTCCTCGTCTCCGCCTGTGGTGGATCCGACGGCGCTTCCACACCCGGCAACGACACGGTCGTCGAAATCGAAGCCGACACCTCGACGACCGCAGACGACGCTGCGCCGGAGACCGCTCCCGACACCAGCGATGCGGCGGCAGCCACGGACGCCACCGCTGCATCCACCACCACGCCCATTGCCATATCCACCACCGACACTGCGGCAGACCCGACGCCTGCCACCACGCTGGAACCGGCCGCAGAGCCCGGCTCGGGCACCGTCGGATCGAGCGGCGATGCATCGTGGGACGGCGGCGACTTCGTGGACCTCGCCGACACCCGCATGGACGAGATCGCCACCGTGTTCGGCCTCCCGGCGACGGCCACATCGCTGGCTCCGATCTTCGCACTGCCCGACGACTTCCCGTATCCCGCCGGCACCGTGGCCGGCACCTTCCACGTGTTCGACCTCGACCTTCGGATCACCGATGCGATCGACATCGCCGAGGAACGCATCGTCGGCGTCGACGGAGCGAACGACATCTCGAGCTTCGATGAGTTCGCCACCTCACTCGAAGCCGATGAGACGACTCGGTGGGCGCGTGCTTCGAGCCAGCGCGATGGGTTCGTGAACGATCTGTTCACCGCCGACCCGCTCGACCGCGGCGAGTCGAAGGACCGGATGTTCCTGCAGGCCGCAACCGAACCCGAGCCCGGTCAACCGCCCGTGATGTTCACCTTCGACGCCGCACCCACCGAGATCCCGGTGCCCGGCTGGCAGGCCGGTCTGCCGATCCTCGACGGCGGCGAGGTGACGTACATGCGCGAAGGTCGCGGGCTCGTGGAGGACTTCGGTCGCTTCGCCGAGGACGGCCACGTCGAACTCCGTGTCTTCTATCCGATCGATCGGTTCGACGACCTCGCGGCGTTCTTCGAGAGCGGGGTGATCGCCGCTGCCGGATTCCAGTCGGAGGACACCCCGTTCAGCAACCTGAACATCCGCGTCGACGTGTCGAACGGTGACTGGGCGGGCACCGTCGGGGTCGGCGACGTCAACGTGAACAACGAAGACGTCGGCTACGAACTGATCTGGTCACTGACCCGCCCGGCCTGACCTCGCCACGATCTCTCACGACCCACCCTGATGACATCGATCCATCTGGTGTCAGACACCGATTGGACGTCCATCCGGTGTCTGCTTGGGTTCAGAGGGTGGGTGACACCGGGCGCTGCGCCGGCCGGTTCGACCACACCGATTGCTTCAAGCCCGCGGGGTGACACGCACCTCGATGTACCGATCGAGGTCGATCCACGCGGCGAAGGCGTCGGCCACGTCGGCCTCGGTGATCGACTCGACCAAGAGCGACTCGTCGACGAAGTCGTCGAACGAGGCATTGCCCTCGGGGTCGACCAGCACGTCGAGGACCTCGTCGTTGATCTGCACGTTGTTGATGAAGTTCAACTGCTCGGCCACCGTGCTGACGGCGTTCGAGAACTCACGCTCGCTCGGGCCCTCGGCACGGAGTTCGTCGAGTTGGTCCAGCACGGCGGTGGACACGTCGTCGACGAGGTCGGGTGCGGTCGACACCGAGATGTACAGCTCGGTCGAGGGCTGTGCTCCGTCACCCAGGTCGAGTTGCGCGAAGGGTGAGTACGAGTCACCCAGTTCCTCACGGATGAAGTCGGTCAGCCGATTGCCGACGAGTTCGCGGACGATCGACGCGATCACGTCGTCACGCCGGTCCGACGTGGCCCCCCCCGTGACCCGGACCGACCCGTTCGCCGGGGCCCCCGGCCCCCCCGCGGCCGCGGCGACGACGACGCCCGGCGGCGGAGGCGGTTCGATCGCCTCCTCAGTGCCGGTGGCCGTG
>JBBSOH010000108.1:0-11940 GCA_038259945.1 Acidimicrobiales bacterium | reverse complement strand
GGTCCCGGGCGAGGTGAGCGCAGGCCAGTTGGTCGACGAGGTCGGGCTCCGTGGGTTCCGTCACCGCACCGCCAGCGTGTCGGACAAGCATGCCAACTTCATCCAGGCCGACGACGGAGGGAGCGCAGACGACGTGCGCGAACTGATGAAGCAGGTGGCATCACGGGTCGAAGCCGAGACCGGGTACGCGCTGCGCAGCGAGATCAGACTGATCGGATTCGAGTCGTGAGCCGGCCGACATCGACACGGTGGACCCGATGAAGAACCCGACGAAGAGGTGGTGGAAGCGGTCTTCCGAGCCGGACACGCCCGTCGTGGAACGCGAGTTCGCCGACGTGCGGATCATCCGACGTGACGAGACCGACAAGATCGCCGCAGAACTGTCCCAGGCGTTCGCCCCGGACGGTGATCGAAGCAGCGACGGTGCGATGGAGGGCTCAGGCAGCCACGGCGTGGTCGGTGATGGTGCCGATTCCGATGATTCGGATGATCCGACCGCACCGACGTCGCGCACGACCATCGCCATCGGCGGACACGACGAACTTCCGGACGCCGTCTACCTCGACGACGAACACGGCGACGGCGACGACTCCGGAACGGTGTTCATCGACGACGACGGCACGGGCGACGCGATCGCAGCCAAGGACGCCACGGGTCGCGGGATCGAACCGCGCCTGCGTCAACGTCGTATCGGGGTGCGTCGTGCGCAGGGGCGCAAACGACTCAAGTGGGCCGGCATCGTCGTGGTCGTCTTCGTGGCCGTTGTGGGCGTGCTCGCGATTCTCGGATCGTCGTTGTTCTCGGTCTCGAACATCGACGTCACCGGCGTGCGCAGTGCCGATCCCGCCGCCATCGAGGCCGTCGTGGCGGACCCGGTCGACGAGCCCGTTCTCCTGGTCGACACCGACGAAGCCGAGCAGCGCCTCGAAGAAATCGCCTTCGTGGAGACCGCCCGCGTCCGCACCGACTTCCCGAACTCCGTGGCCATCGAGATCCGCGAACGGGTGCCGGTGGCGACCGTCCAGGGCACGGACGGACAGTTCCGCATCCTCGACGCCGAAGGCCGTGTGCTCGACGTGATCGGAGGTCAGCCGGTCGCATTCGTGCTGATCTCCGGCACGAACCCGCTCGACCTCGACAAGGGTCAATTCGCCTCGCAGGGCTACGCCTCGGCGACGTCGATCGTCACGAAGCTCACGCCAGCGGTCCGTTCGCGTCTCGTCTCGATGTCGGTCACCCCCGACGGATCGGATCTGCGGTTCGTGCTCTCCAACGACCCGGGCGAGAACATCGAGGTCCGGCTCGGCGTCGCGATCACCGACGACGATCAGATCCAACGACTCGTCCGATTGGAGCGCGTCCTCGACGACGTGCTCGGCACCGACACGACCGTGATCGACGTGTCGACCGCCGAGACCACCGAACGCTGATGCGAACCCGCCGTGCGATGAACTGTCCGCTGGTCGGGCTAGCGTCCCCGTGCGATGCCGGCGGACCTGGCAGAATGCGACACACCATGAACACAGCCATGAACACCCACGAGAGGACCCACTGATGGTCGGGACACCGCAGAACTATCTCGCCGTCATCAAGGTCATCGGTGTCGGTGGGGGTGGCGTCAACGCCGTCAACCGGATGATCGATGCCGGGCTCAAGGGCGTCGAGTTCATCGCGGTGAACACCGATGCGCAGGCGCTGCTGATGAGTGACGCCGACGTGAAGCTCGACATCGGTCGTGACCTCACCCGGGGCCTCGGCGCCGGCAGTGATCCCGAGGTCGGCCGCGAGGCCGCCGAATCGCATCGAGACGAGATCGAAGAAGTCGTCCGTGGTGCGGACATGGTGTTCATCACCGCCGGCGAAGGCGGAGGCACGGGTACCGGAGCAGCCCCGGTCATCGCCGAGATCTCGCGTGAAGCCGGTGCGCTCACCATCGGTGTCGTCACCCGACCGTTCTCGTTCGAGGGTCGCCGTCGCGGCGTCCAGGCCGACAACGGAGTGCAGAAGTTGAAGGAGAAGGTCGACACGCTGATCGTCATCCCGAACGATCGTCTGCTCACCGTTGCCAACGACAAGACCAGCGTGCTCAACGCATTCAAGATGGCCGACGAGGTCCTGCTCCAGGGCGTCTCCGGCATCACCGGGCTGATCACCACGCCAGGCCTCATCAACACCGACTTCGCCGACGTGAAGGCGGTCCTCAAGGACGCCGGTACCGCGCTGATGGGCATCGGGCAGGCGAGCGGCGACGACCGAGCGGTGTCCGCCGCCAAGCAGGCCATCTCCAGCCCGCTGCTCGAATCGGCGATCGACGGCGCCCGCGGCGTTCTGCTCAACATCACCGGCCCGTCGAGCATGGGCCTGTTCGAGATGAACGCGGCCGCCGAGATCATCCACGGGGTCGCCCACGACGACGCACTGATCATCTTCGGCACCGTCGTGGACGACGAGATGGGCGACGAGGTCCGCGTCACGGTCATCTCGGCCGGATTCGATCGCAACGACGGCTCCTCGACCATGCCGAGTGTCTCGTCCAGCAGCCCGTCGTCGGGACCGTCGGGTGACCAGCCGCGCACCTCTCCGACCCGGATCACCGAACTGTTCGGTGATGTCGACGACGACGATCCGCTCGCCGACGATGACGACGACTTCGACGTTCCGTCGTTCCTCAAGTGAGCACTGCGGGTGACGCACCCGCTGCTCGACTGCATCGTCGGTGACCGCCGACTCCGGGTCCTTGCGACCGAGCGGAGCGACGGCGACGTCCATCCGCTCCACACGGGTCCGGACGCTCTCCTCGCGCGGCAATACGCCGTCACGGGTCCTGAACGTCCCTGGGCGATGACCGACGAGGTCCACGGGGTCGGAGTCATCACCGTCGACGGAACCGAGCCCTGGTCGTCGACGCTCGGCGTCGCCGACGTGATCGTCACACAGGCGCTGGACATGCCCATTGCGATCTGGGCGGCCGACTGCGCCCCGATCGTCCTGGCGGCCGACGACGGGACGCTGGTGGGTGCCCACGGTGGATGGCGCGGCCTCGCCGCAGGCGTTGTCGACGTCGCCGTCGATGCGGCCACCGGCAACGGCGGATCCGTGGCAGCAGCGGTACTCGGTCCGGTGATCCATCCCTGCTGCTACGAGTTCGACCGCGACGATCTCGCCACCAGTCCCGACGCTGTCGCAGGCCGCACCTCGGGCGGCGGTCTGGCGCTCGACGTCCCCGCCACGGTGGCTGCGTCGCTCGCGCGACGCGGTGTCGACGTCGACGTGTCGGGTCCGTGTTCGGGGTGCAACGACCGGTGGTTCTCCCACCGCGTCCGGGCCGAGCCGGGTCGGCACGCCGTCGTTGCCTGGTGGCAGGACACCCCGCAGCAGGGCACCCAGCGGAGCACGGCGTGAACACGCAACGCTCGGTCGGCCGCCTGATCGACGACCTGGCCGAGATCCGTCGACGCATCGAGCGCGTGGAACGATCATGGGATCACGAGGTGGAGATCGTCGCGGTCACCAAGGCCTTCGATCCCTCGATCGTGCAACTCGCCGTCGATGCCGGATGTCGGGCGATCGGCGAGAACTACGCACAGGACCTGTTGTCGAAGCGAGGCGTGATCGAGGCGTTCGACGAAGCTCGCCGACCACGGGTCGACTTCATCGGACAACTGCAGTCGAACAAGGTGCGCCAACTCGCTGGTCTGGTCGACCGCTGGGCCACCGTCGACCGCGCATCACTCGCACGCGAGATCGCGAAACGCGACCCGGGTGCCAGCGTGCTCGTGCAGGTCAACGCCACCGGCGAATCGAACAAGGGCGGGTGTGACCCCGACGGTGTCGCCGCACTCCTCGAGACGTGCCGCGAAGCCGGCCTGGAGACCCTCGGGCTGCTCGGGATCGGCCCGACCGGCCAGCCGCCGCAAGCAGCCGCAACGGCGTTCACCATCGTGCGAGCACTGGTCGACGAGCACGGTCTGGCCGTGTGCTCGATGGGGATGACCGCCGATCTGGAGGTCGCCGTGCGCTGCGGTTCCACGTCGATCCGTGTCGGATCGGCGCTCTTCGGATCGCGACCTGGTGGACCCGTCCACCAACAATCGGATGAGCGCGGCTAACCTCCGGCGCTCAGGAGGACGACATGTCAATGTGGAAGAAGACCATGGACTACCTGGGTCTTGGTCCCGACGATGCTTACGACGACTACGACGACGAGTACGGACAGGAGCCCCCTGCCCGGCAACAGCGCGCACCTCGGGAGCCCGAGCCGCGCTGGGAGCCGGAGGAGGAACCTGCCGTGCGCACGGTCGAGAAGCGACCGAGTTTCCCGTCGCGTGACTTCGATGCATCGGCGGCATCTCGACGGCCATCGCAGTCCGCGCCGCCTCCTCGCTCGTCCGGTGACCACTCGGGCGTCCAGATCCGACCGAACGTGAGCGATGCGCCCACGCCCCAACCCCAACTCCGGAGCATCCCGGGAGGCGCCATGGAACCGCACACCGTTCGACCACGCCGGTTCGACCAGGCCCAGGAAGTGGCCGACGCCTTCAAGAGCGGCACACCGGTGATCATGAACCTCGAAGGCACCGAGCGCGACGTCGCTCGCCGCCTCATCGACTTCGGCAGCGGGATCTGCTATGCGTTGGACGGCACGATGGAGAAGGTGGCCACCGGCGTCTACCTGCTCAAGCCGCCGCATCGCCAGCAGCGCTACGACGAATACGACGCCTGAACAGGCGCAGCGGACACGACCGAGTGCGGCGCGGGCACACACGAATCAGCGACACGGAGTTTCACATGGACATCAGCCCGCAGCGGGTACGCACCGCCGAGTTCAAGACCGTCAAGCGCGGTCTCGACCCCGACGAGGTCAGGGAATTCCTGACCGACGTCGCCACCGAACTCGAACGAGCCCAGAATCAGTCGACAGCCATGGAGGCGCGAGCGCGCGCCGCTGTGGCGCGCCTGCAGGAACTGTCCGAGGGTGCATCAGCAGCGCCGGTCGCCACCAGCGAGCCATCGACGTCGGACCGGGCGCCTGCCGAGTCGTCGGCGTCGATCGAGGTCCGCCCGTCGGTCGACGAGGCGGAGACCATTTCGCGCACACTGTTGCTGGCGCAGCGGACCGCCGACATGACCGTGGCCGAGGCGAAGGCCGACGCCGAGCGCATCGCACGCGATGCCACCGAGGAAGCGTCACGGACGCTCGACTCGACACGCGAGATGTCGGTGCGCCTGCTCGACGAAGCACGCGACGAGGCACGCCGCGCCGGCGACACCGAGCGCAGTGCGGTGCGCACCGAGGTGGAATCGCTCAAGGCCCGACGTGACTTCCTCGAATCCGATGTGGATCACCTCGAACGCCACCTCGCCGACGAGCGTTCGCGGCTGCGGGAGGCGGCCACCACGCTGCTCGACCTCACCGAACGGGTCCCTGGCGGCATGGGCGAGGTCCGTCGCCCGCTGCTCTCGGCAGCCGACGACTCTCCGGCATCCGGTGAGGCGAGCTCGGGTGGGCGGACGGCGGCAGCCGTCGACCCAGCCGACCAGGACGTCGCCGCCGAGGGCCAGGTGGCTCAGCGACCTGACGACGACGACCGGGCAGACGTCGCAACGGCTACTTCCCGGGTCGTGTCGGGCGAAGCGGACCCTGACGCCGATGATTCCGACGGCCTCTTCATCCTCACGGATGTGGATGCAACAGGCGAGATCGCCGGCGCCCCGGTCACCGACGAGGACGAAGAAGTCATCCGCTTCGGAGACTGACCCACGGATAGCCTCCCGGGCGTGTCCTACCCCGATGTCGACCCGCAACCCGACTTCCCCGCACTCGAGCAGACCATTCTCGAGCGCTGGGAGCGCACCGGGGCGTTCCAGGCATCGATCGACCAGCGCAGTGCGGGCACCGACGGGAGCAACGAGTTCGTCTTCTACGACGGGCCCCCCTTTGCGAACGGCCTCCCGCACTACGGGCACCTGCTGACCGGCTACGTCAAGGACGCGATCCCGCGCTACCAGACGATGCGCGGCAAGCGCGTGGAACGCCGATTCGGGTGGGACTGCCATGGCCTGCCCGCCGAAGTGAAGGCCGAGCAGGAACTCGGCATCTCCGGTCACCCCGAGATCGCCGCATTCGGGATCGACAAGTTCAACGACGCCTGTCGCACGAGCGTGCTCCAGTACACCTCCGACTGGGAGCAGTACGTCACCCGCCAGGCCCGCTGGGTCGACTTCGACAACGACTACAAGACGCTCGACCTCACGTACATGGAGAGCGTGATGTGGGCGTTCAAGACGCTCCACGACAAGGGCCTGATCTACGAGGGTTTCCGCGTCCTCGCGTACTGCTGGCGCTGTGAGACGCCGCTGTCGAACACCGAGACCCGGATGGACGACACGTACCAGGACCGCCAGGACCCGGCGCTCACCGTGGCCTTCACGCTCGAGACCGGCGAGAAGATGGTCGCGTGGACCACCACGCCGTGGACGTTGCCGTCGAACCTGGCACTCGCAGTCGGCCCCGACATCGACTACGCGGTGCTCGAGCAGGACGGCCAGCGGTACATCATCGCCGATGCGCTCGTCACCAATCACGAGGCCGAGTTCGGTGAAGCCGAGCGGGTCGACACGCTCAAGGGGTCCGACCTGGTGGGCCGCCGCTACACGCCGCTCTTCGAGTACTTCACCGACACCGAACTCCATGGAACCGAGAATGCGTGGCAGGTGCTCGGTGCCGACTTCGTGTCGACCGAGGACGGTACGGGCATCGTCCACATGGCTCCCGGGTTCGGTGAGGACGACCAGATCGTCAGCAACGCAGCCGGGATCCCCACGCTGTGCCCGATGGACGAACACGGCTGCTTCACCGCCGAGATCACCGACTACGTCGGCACCCACGTGTTCGAGGCGAACAAGGCGATCATCGCTGACCTGAAGGCGCGCGGTGCGCTCGCAGATGGCGGCGTCGTGGTGCGTCACGCCACCTACGACCACTCGTACCCGCACTGCTGGCGCTGCGCGCAGCCCCTCGTGTACCGCGCGATCTCGTCGTGGTTCGTGGAGGTCACCCGGTTCCGCGACCGGATGGTCGAACTGAACCAGGAGATCACCTGGCAGCCCGCCCACATCAAGGAGGGCAGCTTCGGCAAGTGGATCGAGAACGCCCGCGACTGGGCGATCAGCCGGAACCGGTTCTGGGGTTCGCCGATCCCGGTGTGGCGTTCGGACAATCCGGACTTCCCGCGCATCGACGTCTACGGCTCGCTCGAACAGTTGAAGGACGACTTCGGCGCGGAAGTGACCGATCTGCACCGTCCGCAGATCGACGAACTCGTGCGGCCGAACCCGGACGACCCGTCCGGCGAGTCGATGATGCGCCGCGTCCCCGAAGTGCTCGACTGCTGGTTCGAGTCGGGGTCGATGCCGTTTGCGCAGGTGCACTACCCGTTCGAGAACCAGGAGTGGTTCGAGCACCACTACCCGGGCGACTTCATCGTGGAGTACATCGGTCAGACGCGCGGATGGTTCTACACGCTGCACGTGCTCGCCACCGCGCTGTTCGACCGTCCGGCGTTCTCCAACTGTGTGAGCCACGGAATCGTGCTCGGCGACGACGGAGCGAAGATGTCGAAGTCGTTGAACAACTACCCGGACCCCCAGGAGATGTTCGACGCCCACGGAGCCGATGCCATGCGGTGGCACCTGCTCAGCTCCGCCATCCTCCGCGGTGGCGACGGCATGGTGACCGAAGCGGGAATGCGCGAGACGGTGCGCCAGATCCTGCTGCCACTGTGGAACTCGTGGTACTTCCTGACGCTCTACGCGAATGCGGGGGAGCGCGTGGGAACGGTGCGGACCGATTCGACCAACGTGTTGGACCGCTACATCCTGGCCAAGACCAGGGACCTCGTGGCCGACATGACTGCGTCGTTCGACGCCTACGACCTGTTCGGCGCCTGCCAACACGTCCGGTCGTATCTCGACGTGCTCACGAACTGGTACGTGCGCCGGAGCCGGAGCCGGTTCTGGGCTGGCGACCAGGACGCAGTCGACACGTTGCACACGGTGCTGTCGGTGCTGACGCGCCTCACGGCTCCGCTGCTCCCGTTCGTCTCGGAGGAGATCCATGACGGGTTGAACCGTGCCGGGTCGAGCGACGATGCCGCCGCCAGCGTGCACCTCGGCGACTGGCCCACGGTCGACGAACTCCCGGCCGATGATGAACTCGTCGCGTCGATGGACCTCGCCCGCGACGTCTGTTCGTCGACACTGTCCGTGCGCAAGGCCCACAAGCGCCGAGTTCGCCTCCCGCTGATGTCCGTCACGGTCGCCTCGCCTGATGCGATGCGCCTCGACGAATTCGTCGACCTGATCGCCGACGAGGTCAACGTCCGGCGGGTGGAGTTGACCACCGATGTGGGATCGGTGGCCACGGAGGTGCTGAAGTTGGTGCCCGCCAAGCTCGGACCGCGCCTCGGCAAGGACGTCCAGAACGTGATCAGGGCGCACAAGGCCGGCGACTGGTCGGTCGACGTGGTCGATGCAGGCCGTGTGGTGAAGGTCGGAGAATGGGTGCTGGAGGACGGCGAGTACCTGCTCGAGCAGGTGGCATCGGCAGATCAGGCGAGCACGGGCCTCGGATCCCATGTCGGTGTCGTGGCTCTCGACACGACGGTGACCGACGAACTCGAACGCGAGGGCCGGGCGCGCGATCTGGTCCGCGCCATCCAACAGGCCCGGCGCGACGCAGATCTCGACGTGTCCGATCGGATCGACCTGACGGTCACCGCACCGACCCTCGTCGCCGAGGCCCTGCGTCACCATCAGGACCTCGTCGCACGCGAGACCCTGGCCGAGACCGTCGAGATCGTCATCGCCCGAGAGGATGATGCCGAGGTCGTCGTCGTGGTCGCGCGGGCGAACCGGTAGAGTCCGGCGCTCACACCGCCGAACCAGACGGAGCCCCCATGGCCGCAGCGAAGAAGACCGCCCGCAAGAAGACCGCGACGAAGTCGGCCGCTGCACCGAAGAAGGCGGCAGCGAAGTCAGCAGTGAAGAAGACCGCGACGAAGACCGCAGCGTCGAAGAAGACCGCTGCGGCGAAGACCCCATCGAAGAAGACCCCAGCGAAGAAGACGGCCGTGACGAAGACCCCAGCGAAGAAGACAGCTGCGAAGAAGACCCCCGCGAAGAAAGCTGCTGCGTCCGTTCAGGCCGCATCCGCGAAGTCCCCGGCTCCGAGAGCCACAGCAAAGAGGATCGTGAACAAGAAGCCATCGTCACCACGCTCTGCTCTCCTGTCGAACGATGTCCCCGAGGTGCACGAGATCCCGCCACCGCGGGGGACCACCAAGGACGGCATCGCCTACACGAAGGACTTCGACGTGAAGTTCCTCAAGGTGCAGCGTGAGGAACTCCAGGCCCGACGCGCATCGGAGATCCGGCGTGCCACCCGATTGGAAGACGAGGCCGAGAGCCTGATCGAAGGCGGCGAGATGGGCGACGTCCAGTTCGACGACGAGGGCGGCGAAGGCGACACGATGGTCGTGCAGCGCGACCTCGATCGTCTCCTCTCGAGCCAGGCCCGCCAGACCGTCGAGGAGATCGACGAGGCCCTCGCCCGCATCGAGGCCGGTACGTACGGCTACTCCGAGGTGTCGGGCCAGCCGATCCCGCGTGAGCGTCTCGAGGCTCTGCCCGAGACCACGGTCCTCGCTGCCGAGAAGGTCAGTGGCGCCGGACGCCGATAGTCGCGTCAGCGCATGGCGAGCGCCGGTGGCGCTCGCTGTCGGTGTCGTCGTCGCGGACCAACTGTCCAAACACTGGGCGGTCAACCGCCTCCGCAAGGACCAACCGATCGACGATCGCACGATCGACCTGGTCGGCTCGTTGCGCTTCAACCTCGCGTTCAACAAGGGCATGGCCTTCAGCCAGGGCCAGGGGCTCGGGCCGCTGATCGCCGTCGTGGCCACGGTGGTGATCGTCTGGCTGCTGATCTCGCTGCGCACGACCGGCGGTCGGCTCAACACCTTCGGGATCGGCTGCGTGATCGGTGGTGCCGCCGGCAACCTGATCGACCGGGCGTTCCGGCAGGAGGCGTGGCTCCGCGGAGGGGTCGTCGACTTCATCGACCTGCAGTGGTTCCCGATCTTCAACCTGGCGGACTCGGCGATCAACATCGGTGCCGGTGCCTTGATCCTCAACGCGATCCTCGGTGCCCGACGCGCAGCACGCGACGACGCTCCATCCGGCGAATCGGTGACGACGGAGACCGATCCCGACACAACCGGCACCGACGCCACCGACCTCACCGAGGCCGAGACCGGCGCGACCGACACCGCCGATGCTGCTGTACTCGGCCACGAGAACGAGACCGAGGCATGATCGTCGAAGAAGTACCCGCCGCCCTCGACGGTCAGCGACTGGACCGCATCGTGGCGCTGATCGGCGACATCAGCCGATCCGATGCGTCGAGCACCATCGCGGACGGCGGAGTGAAGGTCGACGGGGTCGCCGCGGCCTCGGGCAAGATCCGCCTCGTCGAAGGCCAGCGGGTCGAGATCGATCCGGCGGTGTTCCCGGTGATCGAGCTTCCGGGACCCGATGCCAGCGTCGAGTTCGGTGTCGTGCACGAAGACGAGCACGTGATCGTGGTCGACAAGCCGCCGGGCCTCGTGGTCCATCCCGGAGCGGGGAACAAGCTCGGGACCCTGGCCAACGGGTTGCTCCACCGATTTCCCGACATCGAGGACGTCGGTGATCGGATGAGACCCGGCATCGTGCACCGACTCGATGCGGGAAGCTCCGGACTGCTCGTGGTCGCCCGGACCCAGGAGGCGGCTGATCGTCTGATCGCCCAGTTCGCGGACCACAGCGCCACTCGGGTGTACGACGCAATGGTGTGGGGCGTGCCCGATGCCCCGCACGGCATCATCGACGCGCCCTTGGGTCGAAGTCGCAGTGACCCGTTGCGGATGGCGGTGGTGGCCGACGGTCGACCGTCGCGCACCGACTACCAGGTCATCGGCTCGTACTCCGAGCCGGCCTTGGTCTCACGTCTCGAGTGCCGCTTGGAGACGGGGCGTACCCACCAGATCCGGGTCCACCTGTCGTCGATCAACCATCCGCTGCTCGGCGACCCGACGTACGGTCAGCGCCGCCCGAACCTCGGCCTGCAGCGACCGTTCCTGCACGCCGCCCAGTTGCAGTTCGTGCACCCCGGCACCGGCGAACGCGTCACCCACCACAGCCCCCTCGCCCCCGACCTCCAAGCATGGCTCGAGAAACTCGTCGTCTGAGCAGGCGAGCGAAGCGAGCCCCGCAGGGGAGCGAGCCGACCAGAGCCGTTGATCGCCGCCGGGGGAAGCGAAGGGAGGTCGGGACGGAGTCGGAGGAAGTGAGCGTCGTCTCGCGGGGAGGAACGACCGAAGAGCGAGCGAACGGCCGACACCGTCGGGACCTCTCGAAGCGGTGCAGCGCGAGATCAGTGCGAGTGGTCGGGGAGGTGCGGCCACTCGGCCTCGCCGCGGCTGATCGAGGCGATGGTGTCCAGCGTGTAGCCGTCGAGGTGCTGGCGCATGTGGGCGCCGGCCTGTTCCCAGATGGCGAGCAGCACGCACTGGCCCTCGTGGTCGCACGCACCGTCCTGGTGCGGCTGCCCGAAGTCCCCCAACGTGATCGGGCCGTCGACGGCGGACACGATCTGGGAGAGCGTGATGTCCTCGGGCGCCCGATTGAGGATGTAGCCGCCACCCACGCCCCGCTTGGAGCGCACCAGGCCCGCACCCTTGAGTGCCAGGAGGATCTGTTCGAGGTAGGGCTGGGGCAAGCCGGTGCGCTCGGCGATGTCGCGCACGGAGGTGGGCGTGGGTGCGCTCTCGGCGTCGGTACGCAACGCCAACGACAGGAGGGCACGACAGGCGTAGTCGCCGCGGGTGGAGATGCGCACGT
>JBBSOH010000107.1:0-11969 GCA_038259945.1 Acidimicrobiales bacterium | reverse complement strand
GCCGCCGGCCGCGCGGGCGAGCAGCGGCGGCGCGCCGGCCGAGGCCAGCAGGGCGTAGGCCGAGCCGTTCGCCTCCCACACGTTGGCGTAGTCGCGGATTGTCCGCCACCACCCCGCGTACCCGCCCTGGTAGAGCCACGCGGGCAACGCCAGCACGAGCGGCACCTTCAACGTCAACTGCTGAAGCCCGCCACATCGTGGAGCCGTGCGATCGATGAGTCCCGAGCGATCAGCATTCGGCCACGTGACGCCGCATTGCGAACGGTCTGCGCCGAGCAGAACCCATAGCGGTTCGCAAGTTCGGGCGCCGACGCCAGACGCAAGTCGGCCGCCAGCGTCACAGCGATGAGACGTGCGTCGTTGCGGACGCCTCGCCGCCCGGCCCCGAGGTCGGCGGCTTCGATCGCGGAGACCGAGCACACGACCTGATCGAAACGATCCAGATCGAGCACTCTGAGCGGAGGGCGCTGACCCGCGTACTGACTGTCCGAGGGGTGTGTCCGAGCGACAAAGTCTCGGTAGTCGTCCCCGGTTCGGAACGGTTCGGCCAACCGATCCGTCGAGAGCCACGACGGGGCGGGCCGGACGCCGCAGTAGACACCGTGACTCGAGAACCGGTAGCCGGCCAGTGCACGCAGACCGACGATGTCCGCCGGATTGCGATGGACGTACCGGCCCTCGATCATCAGCATCGTGTCGCTGGTGATCGGCTCCGACCCGAATCGGTTGTCGAAGAACGGCCCGGATCGTTCGCCCAACCGGTTCGATCGAACCGCGTACGCTCGGTCCACCTGATACATCGCCTGGGACAACGCGCCCGCCTCCGCCTCCAACAGCAAGTGGAAGTGGTTGGACATCAGCGCGTATGCGTGGACCGAAACGCCGCTGCGGGCGACGACGTCCTCGAGGAGCCACTCGAAGTACTCATGATCCCCGTCCGCCAGGAAGATGTCTTGACGATCCGCTCCCCGATTCCAGACATGGAAGATGGTCGACTTCTCGAGACCGGTTCGGCGAGGCATGACACCATCTTGACGACGGGGTACCTCACGGTTCCGAGAATCACCGTGGCGGCACCCGACCTGGTTACATCCATCCGGGATGGATGTAACCAGGTCGGGCGGCGTCACTTACCGATCGGTAACCGGCCAGCGCTAGCCTCGCTGCGATGGCGTCGAACGGGAGAATGCTGGATCCGGACGCCCCGTTGAAGGTCGCATACCTCACCTATCGCGGCAAACCCCACGTCGGCGGTCAGGGTGTGTACACCCGGCATCTCACCAAGGCGCTCGCCGACCTCGGCCACACCATCGAGGTCTTCGGCGGCCAGCCGTACCCCGTGCTCGACGAGCGCATCGTGATGCACGAACTGCCCAGCCTGGACACGTTCAACGACCACTTCCCAGGTCGTCTGCCCGGCTACTGGGAGATCAACGACCGGTACGACCTGCTCGAGATGGCCGAGTTCCTCACCGGCACGTTTCCCGAGCCCCGCGCGTTCTCGGCTCGCGCCGCCAACGCGCTGAAGAAGCGGGTCAGGGACTTCGACCTCGTCCACGACAACCAGTGCCTCGGTACGGGCATCCTCAAGATCGAGGAGAAGATCCCCACGATCGTCACGCTCCACCACCCGATCACGAAGGACCGCGAACTGGAGATGGCGGCGGCGAAGAACGCATACCGCCGCTGGTCCATCGGCCGCTGGTACTCCTTCGTCAAGATGCAGGGCAAGGTGGCATCGAAGATGCCGCGCATCGTCGTGGTCTCCCAGAACTCGATCGACGACATCCACAAGGACATGGGAGTGAGCCGGGACCGGATGCGCCTCGTGCCCGTCGGTGTCGACCCTGATCTCTTCAAGCCCGTGCCCGGTGTCGAGCGGACCCCGGGTCGCCTGATCACCACCGCGTCGGCAGACGTCGCCCTCAAGGGACTTTCGTACCTGCTCGAAGCGATGGCGAAGCTGCGGACGGAGCGCGACGTGACCCTCACGATCATCGGCAAGCCGAAGCCCGGCAAGTCGATGCGGCTCATCGAGGAACTCGGACTCCGACCTCACATCGAGTTCGTGTCGGGCGTGACCGACGAACGCATCGTCGAGTTGTACTCCGAGGCCGAGTTGGCCGTCGTGCCGAGCCTCTACGAAGGATTCAGCCTCCCGGCGATCGAGGCGATGTGTTCCGGCACGCCACTCGTGTCGACCGACGGCGGAGCGCTCCCCGAGGTGACCGGTACCGACGGCGAGACCACACTGCGTTGCCCCGCAGGTGACAGCGATGCGCTCGCAGCGGCCATTGCCCGCGGACTCGACGATGCCGAACTGCGCACGCGCATCGGTGAGGCGGGACGCCAACGCGTCCTCGAACGCTGGACGTGGAAGCGCTGCGCCGAGTTGACCGTCGAGCAGTACCGCGAGGTGCTCGCCATGCCCGCCAACGTTGCCAAATCGAAGCGCAACGGGCGCATCTGAACGAACATCGGAATCGAAGAACATGTTGACCATCCGTTTCGATCGCCTCGGCCTGCAGTCGGGTGACCGCGTCCTCGACGTCGGTGCCGGTTTCGGCCGCCACGTCTACGAATGCGCACGGCGCGGTGCCGACGTCGTGGCCCTCGACTACGCCCACGACGAGGTCGTCGAGACCCGCGCCACGCTCGGAGCAATGATCGAAGCGGGCGAGATCGACCTCGCACGGTTGAAGGGAGTCCTGCGGGGCGATGCGACACAGCTCCCGTTCGCCGACGCCAGCTTCGACAAGGTGATCACGTCCGAGGTGCTCGAACACATCCAGGACGACGTCACCGCGATCTCCGAGATGATCCGTGTCCTGAAGCCGGGCGGCATGTTCGCAGCAACGGTGCCGGCATGGGGCCCCGAGAAGATCAACTGGATGCTGAGTGACGACTACCACGCACCGGTCGCCGTGGGCGGACACGTGCGGATCTACTCCAAGACCGAGCTGGCGGCGAAGCTGCGCGCCGCCGGACTCGACCTTCGTGGCACCCATCGAGCGCATGCACTGCACTCGCCCTACTGGTGGCTGAAGTGCGCCGTCGGACCTCGCAACGACGACCATCCGCTGGTCACGAAGTACCGTAAGTTCCTGGAATGGGACATCATCGAGCAACCCGCCTCGACCCGGATCGCCGAGAAGGTGCTGTCTCCTGCGCTCGGCAAGAGCATCGTGTTCTACGGCCGCAAGCCATTATTGCGTTCCCCGGCCACGCAGGCCGCGGCTGATCGCTCGCTCGCTGGCGCTCACTCCCTCGCATCACGACCGGGTGCCCGATGACGGGGCGGAGTACGGATTCGGCGCCCGGTCGGAGGTGCGATTCATGAGTCCTGTTCCTGAACTCGAGGGGGTGATGTCGGTGGAAGAACTGCGGACCACGGCCGATCACCTCGCCTCGTTGCAACTCCCCACCGGAATGATCCCGTGGTTCTCGGGCGGGCACTGCGACCCGTGGAACCACGTCGAGTCGGCGATGGCACTCGACGTCGCCGGACTGCACAAGGAGGCCGAGCAGGCGTACGAATGGCTGCACGACATCCAACGCGCCGACGGCAGTTGGTCTGCGTACTACGCGAACGACGGATCGATCGAGGACGCCAAGCTCGACACCAATGTGTGCGCCTACGTGGCGACCGGCGTGTGGCACCACTGGCGCAGCACCTGGGACCGCGGTTTCGCCGACAACATGTGGCCCACGGTCGAGCGGGCGCTCGAGTTCGTCCTCTCGTTGCGGCGTGACGACGGCCTGGCGCTGTGGGCGATCGAGCCCGACGACCGACCGTGGGACTACGCGCTGATGACCGGCACGTCGAGCATTCAGCACGCACTGCGTTGCGGTGCGCACCTGGCCGATGCGCTGAACGACCCCAAGCCTCACTGGACGCGTGCCGCCGACGAGATGATCGTCGCCGTGCGCACGCGCCCCGAGGCGTTCGAGCCGAAGCTGCGGTGGGCGATGGACTGGTACTACCCGGTCCTGACCGGCGCGATGGTCGGCGACGAGGCCAAGGCCCGCATGGGCAACGGTTGGGACACGTTCGTGATGGAGGGCCGAGGCATCCGCTGCGTGAGCGACGAGCCGTGGGTCACGGCGTCCGAGACCGCCGAGTGTGCGCTCGCCTTCGCCGCCATCGGTGACATGGACACGGCGACCGATCTGCTGCGCTGGACCCGCACGCACCGCCGCGACGACGGTGCGTACTGGACCGGGATCGTCCACCCCGAACCGGGTGGCACGCATGCCGAGCCGGTCCTCTTCCCCTTCGACGAACACACGAGCTACACCGCAGCCGCTGTGATCCTCGCCGTGGACGCGATCACCCGCGCGACTCCCGCCGCCAACCTGTTCGTCGACTGACATCGGGCCCGCCCCGGCGGGGTCAGCGAACCGGCGACGACGCAGTCCGCTCTCATCCGCACGACGAGATCAGGCCGATCCTTCCACCGGAGGACTCAGTCGCCAGCGTGACGTAATGGCGTCCGTTGGACGCCCTCGTCATCGAAGTTCGCCGGATCGAGCCACCGTTCGAACTCGGCCCGTCGCTCCGGCCACTCGGTGTCGATGATCGAGTACCACGCGGTGTCCCGGTTGCGACCCTTGTAGGCGGTGGCCTGGCGGAAGGTGCCTTCGAACGAGAACCCGAGACGTGACGCTGCCGAGCGTGACCCTTCGTTCAGCGCATCGCACTTCCACTCGTAACGTCGGTAGCCGGCGTCGAAAGCACGTTGCATCAGGAGGAACATCGCGTCGGTCGCTGCAGCGGTGCGAGCGAGGCGGGGAGCGAAGTGGATGTGGCCGACCTCGACGGAACCCGAATCGGGGGTGATCCGCAGGTAGCTCGCAATGCCGCAGGGCCCGTTCCCGTCGTCGATCACGACGAACAACGGGTCCTTGCTCCCCTCGAAGCCCGACGCCCAGGCGTCGAAATCCGTCTGTGAAGCGAACGGCCCGTACCCCAGGTAGGTCCACTCCCGCTCGTCGGGAGCCTCGGTGAAGGCGACGTGCAGCGCCGTGGCGTGCTCGTCGGGTCGGAACCCGGTGAGCGAGCACCATCGACCGGTCATCGGAGCGGAGTCGAGCGGCCCTGACGGGAGTTCCATCGGTACCTCGTCACCGATCGGTTGTCCGAACTCGTTCGTACGCAACGTCATCGCAACAGACGATACGCGTAGAGTCGCCCAGATGAGGTCGAAGGTGGTCGAGACGGTGCGCGCGATCACCCGTGCCGTCACCGCTCCACTCACTGCACCGCTCGCCGACGATCTTCGGCGTCCGGAACCGTCGTGACCATCCAGGTTCCGGTCAAGCTCCTCCTCGCGCGCCCGTCGGTCGATGTCGTCACCATCATCACCATCGCGTCCAGCACCGCCGTGTTCACGGCGACCCCGTTCCTCCTCCGGCCCCTTGCGGACGAGTTCGGCGCCACCGTCGGCGCCGTCGGATGGATCTCTACGGCTCAACTCGCAGGTTTCGTGCTCGCATCGTGGCTCGCGGGCCGCTACCTGCGCCCGGTGCGCTGGGTGTTCGTCACCCTCGCACTGCTCGGACTGGTCTCGAACCTTGCATCTGCGGCCGCTCCGGGGATCGCCCTCCTGGCCGTCACCCGGATCGGGAGTGGGGTGTCCCTCGGTCTCGCAGCATGGTTCGCCTGGCAGGATGCGTTCGGCGACGCCCAGAAGACCCGCGACGTGGCGGTGGTCGGGCCGCTCATCGGTGTCGTCCTCCCGCCTCTGATCACGATCTTCGTCGACGGCGTGGGATACCGGTGGCTGTTCCTCGCGATGGCTGTCGTCACGGCGTCACCGCTGTTGTTCGCCCGCCAGGTGCCGAGGGTCGACCGACTCCGACCGCACCGGACCCGACATGCCGCCACTCGCGGGGCGCAGGCGATGCTGGTGGCCCTGACCCTCGTCACGCTCGGCGGGTCATCGGTGTTCGTCTACGCAGCCGCCATCGGCACCCAGTACAACGACGTCTCGCCGTTCGTGGTCTCGCTCTTCTTCAGTGCGAATGCGCTGGTTGCGATCCCTGCGGCCAAATGGCGCGGTCGACGCGGTCCTGCGGGCCTGTGGTTCGGACTCACCGCCGTTCTGGCAGTCGTGATGCCGAGCGTGCACATCCCCGTGATCTACGCCGCAGCGCTGATCACCTGGGGTGTTTTCTTCTTCATGGGGATTCCGGCGGCATTCGCACTGCTCGCGTCACGATCGCAGTTCCCGGAAGAACGTGCCGGCGACGCTCAGGCGGTGATGGCGCTCGGCCGCGTGTTCGGTCCGCTCATCGGCGGAGCGTTCATCGCCGCGAACCAGACCACCGTGATGGGTCTCGCCGCAGGAGCGATCATGATCAGCGCCGCGGCGCTGATGCTGTACGTCGACCGAGACCGCTTCGCCCACGTCTGCTGACATCGAGCGAAACCACATGGTGTCGGACACCGAATGAGGACTGGCAGACGGGTTCGCATCTCTGCGATGTTCATTCGGTGTCTGACACCGTTTGGTTTCGGCGGAGGACTCGGAGGCTGCCGGTGACGGAGACCTCCTCGAACCGGCCCGACTCGATCGCCGGGAGGTAGACCTGCTCGTACGGCGGTCGGCCGCCGTCGGCCGGGTCCGGGAACACGTCGTGGATCGCGAGCGTGCCACCCGGCGCCACGTGCGGCGTCCAGCCTTCGAAGTCGAGACGGGCAGGGTCGTCACCGTGGCCGCCGTCGATGAACAGGAACGACAAGGGCGTGGTCCACACCGCCGCCACCTGAGGTGACCGACCGACGACCGCGATCACTGCTGCCTCGAGGTCGGCGTCGTGCATGGTGCGCCGGAAGAACGGCAACGTGTCCATCTTCGCGGTCAGCGGATCGACGACCTCGGTGTCATGGTGCTCCCAGCCCGCCTGGTTCTCCTCCGAACCGCGGTGATGGTCCACGGCGAAGAGCGTGCGGCCGCACCTCTCGGCCGCATCACCCAACCACACCGTCGACCGGCCGCAGTACGAGCCGACTTCGAGCATCGGTGCATCGGCGACGGTTGCGGCCGCTGACACGGCTGCGTCCCACAGCGCCTCCCCCTCGTCGGCCGGCATGAACCCCTTGGTGGCCAACGCCAGTTCTCGGCGGGCTGGCGACATCCGGACACCGGTCATCGCTCCACGCTACGAGTGCGCCACGGGCATCGGATCAACTGCGCCAGGTGTCCCAGTGGATGATGCTGTCGGGGTCGGGTCGCATCGCCTGCTTGAAGTCGGTGCCCACGGTGTGGGCGAGCGGGCTGAGACACGCCTGCTGCACGTCGTCGAACGGCATGCCCACCACGTCGGCGATCTCCTTCTCCATCATCAGACCCACCGTCGTCCACGCCGTTCCGAGCCCGCGGGCCCGCGCTGCGAGCATGAAGCTCCACATCGCCGGGAGGACGTTGCCCATCGCGGACGCCGACATCATCGCCGGAGCACCATCGATCCGGCCAGACTTCGAGCAGGCGATCACGAGCGCCGGTGCCTGGCCCATGGTCGCTGCGAGGTGCTCGGCGGAGTCGGTCACCCGATCCTGCTGAGCCTGCTCGTCGTCGCCGTCCTTCTTGATCGAGCCGGCGTACACGCCGTCCATGGTGCGGTAGATGTCGAAGCACTTGCCGTAGATCTCGCCGATCGCGGCACGCTTCGCGGCGTCCTGGACGATGACGAACTGCATCGTCATGTTGTTCGAACCCGATGGTGACTGCATCGCGATCCGCACGCACTCCCGGATGTCGTCGTCGTCGACGGGGCGGTCGTAGTCGAGCCGCTTGCGTACGGCCCGGGTGGTGGTGAGGAGTTCGTCGTTGCTGAGGTCGAGGAGAGGCATCGGTTCAGAGTACGCGGCCGTGTCACGTCGGTCACGACCGCAGCAACGGGCTCAACCCTGCTCCCTGATCCGTGGCAACATGAGCCCACATGACCCTTGCGAACATCCCGTCACCCGAACAGAACCAGCAAGCACTCGACGAACTCGTCGCACTGCTCGACCTCGAAGTGATCGAGGTCAACATCTTCCGTGGTGCCTCCACCGACGAGGAGCGGGTGCGGGTGTTCGGAGGCCAGGTCGCCGGGCAGGCTCTCATCGCAGCGAGCCGCACCGTGGACGAACCGGGCCGCCATGTCCACTCCCTGCACGCCTACTTCCTCCGCCCCGGCGATCCGAAACGTCCGATCCTCTACGAGGTCGACCGGATCCGCGACGGCCGCAGTTTCTCCACACGACGAGTGGTGGCGATCCAGCACGGCAAGGCGATCTTCAACCTCCAGGCCAGCTTCCACGACGAGGAACCAGGTGGCCCGAGTCATCAGATCGCGATGGATGCAGGGCTCACCCGTCCCGAAGAACTCCCCGATTTCCACACTCGCATGGCGCCACATCGTGAACGCATCGGCGACTGGTACGAACGGCCCCGTCCGATCGACCTGCGCTACGTCGACGGCGACCCGATGAGTCGGGAGGGCGGTACGAACGCGAGCCAGCACGTGTGGCTCCGGGCGAACGGTGCGCTGCCCGACGACCCAGTCCTCCAGGCGTGCGTCCTCACGTATGCGAGCGACATGACGTTGCTCGACACCACGCTCCTGCCGTTCGGTCTCGCCTTCGATCATCCCGGCCTCCAGATGGCCAGCCTCGACCACGCGATGTGGTTCCACCGTCCCTTCCGCGTCGACGAGTGGCTGATGTACCAGCAGCGGGCGATCTCCACCGGAGGAGCGCGCGGCCTCGCCGGCGGGGCGATCTTCACGGCCGATGGTGCACTTGCGGTGAGCGTCGTGCAAGAAGGCCTGGCACGATTCACCCAATGACCACCTTCGTCCGACACACCGCCCGTCACGGGTCGCCGAGCCGACCAACCGAGCTGAGGTCTCACATGAAACGCACTCGCGTCGCTGTCACAGCGCTCGCCTTGATCGCCGCTGGATGTGCGGGGAGCAGCGGCGGGGAGGCGAACGGTCCGGCGGTCTCGCTCGGCACGATCCCGTCGCAGGAAGCAGCGGCCGATGTTCCCGCTGCCACCGAGGAGGTCGTCACGACCGACAGTGCACCCACCGAACCCACGCCGTCGGTCGACGGAGTGCCGGTATCGACGACCGTGCTGACGCCGTCGCCCGAGGCCGACCTGCCGACCGAGGCCACGCCGTCAGAACCTGCTCCGGTCACCACGATCGCCGGGCCGCTCCCCGAACCCGTCGTGCGACTGATCGAGGTCGGGAACTTCGTCGAACCGGTGGAGGCCACTCGCGTCGACGGGGACCCCCGCCTGTTCGTCGTCGAGAACGGCGGCACGGTCGTCGCCTCAGATGACGAGTCCAACGCGACCGTGCTCGATCTCGCTCAGGTCGAGGCCGCCACGTTCACCGACGACGGCAACGAGCAGGGTCTGCTCGGGCTGGCGTTCCATCCCGATCTCGACCTCGCGTACGTCGACTTCACGAATGGCGACGGCGACACCGTCGTGGCCGAGTTCGCACACGATCCTCTCACCTACGACTTCGATCCGGCGTCGTATCGCGAGGTGCTCACCGTCGACCAACCCTTCGCCAACCACAACGGCGGCGAACTCGCCTTCGGCCCCGACGACATGCTCTACATCGGGTTCGGCGACGGCGGCTCGGCCGACGATCCGAACCGCAGCGCGCTCGACGCGTCGTCGCGGTTCGGCAAGATCCTGCGCATCGACCCGGTCGCTTCCGACGACGCGCCGTTCACCGTTCCCGACGACAATCCGTTCGTCGATGTCGAGGGTGCCGAACCGGCGATCTGGTCGCTCGGTCTGCGCAATCCGTGGAGATTCTCATTCGACTCGCTCACCGGCGACCTGTGGATCGGCGACGTCGGCCAGAACAGGCTGGAGGAGGTCGACCTCGCCCCCGCCACGAACGGACGCGATGCCGGCAAGGGGCTGAGCTTCGGATGGAGCGCATTCGAGGCCGGCGACCGGTTCAACGACGACCAGCCCGCCGACGGACACATCGCGCCGGTTGCGTCGTACGTCCACGAGGACGGGAACTGCTCGATCAGCGGCGGCGTGGTCGCCCGCGACTCGTCGTACGACGACCTCAACGGCTGGTACGTGTACGGCGACTACTGCTCGGGACGTGTGTGGGCGCTCGACACCACGTCGGTCTCGTCCACACCGGCCGGTCCCGTCGGAGAGCCGAGGATCATCGAGATCGCCACGGTTCCGGCACTGTCGGCCGTCGTCGAAGGGCCGTTCGGCGACATCTATGCCGTCAGTCTGAACGGACCGATGTACCGCCTCGCTCCGGCCTGACCCTCCACCGTTGCGGACGGTTCACTCGTCGGTGTCCGCGCCTCTCGGCGTCTGTCAGCCGACACGCTCGAACTCGATGCGCCGGTCGGTCACGTCGACCGAGACGAGTTTGACCTGGATCGCATCGCCGGGATCGACTCGTCGTGCGACCGCTCGTGCGACCACCGCCGGTTCGCAGATCTGGAGGCGGGCGCCGCGATCGTCCTCGTCGGTGACGACGGCGTCGAACACGTCGCCTTCACGACCTCGGAGCAGGATCGCCTCGGCGAGGTCGATCGCCGCCCGATCGACCCGGCCGGCGAGCCCGTCGCCATGTTGCATCGCAGCGGGCAGGTCGGCGAAGGCGGCGGTCACCTCGTCGGGAACATCGCGCCCGTTGGCGATCGCCAGGGTGGCTTCGATGACGTAGCGGTCGGCGAGGCGCCGGAGCGGCGCAGTCGCGTGCACGTAGGTGGCCGCAAGGGCCGCATGCCACGGCTTGCCGTCCTTCACGCCCCCGTCCGTCGGACCGCCGTCGCGCTCGAACTGCTCGTACGGGGTGTACGACGCCCCGCCCGATGCTCGACGTACCGCCAGTTGGAACGCTGCCGTTCGGTGGTCCTCCATCGGCAACGACTTCTCGAACGCGCTCAGCGACACATCGGCCGGCCAGTCGAGACCGAATGCCCGTGCGGTGTTGCGGAGCCGACCGAGGTGCCGTTCGTCGACGGGGGGCATCGTCCGGAACAGCCCGGTCCGCGCCTCCCACAGTGCGTCGGCGATCGCCATGTTCGTGGCCAGCGACATCGCGGCGTTCTGGTTCTCGGCGTCGTTCCGCGGCCGGAACTGGAGGATGAACCCACCCTGATCGGAGCGCACGACCTCCTGCTCCGGCCACTGGATCCGGTCGGCGCCGCGAGCCGATTCCGCGATCTCGATCCGGCGAGACAGTTCCGGGAATGCGTCGGGCAGATCGGCGGCCGTCACGGTCGAGTACGCGAGCTTCGCCCGGTTGCGGATCATCGCCCGTTCGGCTCCGTCGAGGCGGACACCGCCATCAGCCGCGACCAGCACGGTGAACACGATCGCGGGCTTCGGTGTGCCCGGGAGCAGGCTGCCGGCGTCCTCGGCGATGCGGTCGGGGTGCAGCCCGGCTCGACCATCGGGGAGGTACACGGTGACGCCGCGCTTCCAGGCTTCACGATCGATCGGATCACCGGGACGGACGAACCATCCGACGTCGGCAATGGCGTAGTGGAGCACCACGTCGTCGCCCGCCATCGAGACCGCGAAGGCCTGGTCCAGGTCGGTCGAGGAGGCCGGGTCGAGTGTGAGGAACTCGATGTCGGTGCGATCGACGTGCTGCCAACGCTGCGCCGTGACGCCGGGTTCGACGATGTCGAACGGCCGATCGGCTGCGTCCTCGGCGGCGGCTCGAACATCGGCGGGATGATCACCCGGGACGTCGAAGTCCTCACGGAGCTTCGCAAACCCTTCGGTGAACTCGCCCGCCAACTCGTCGGGAAGCAGCATCCGTCCAGTTCGCGCCATCGCATCACCCTATGCCGGCATCCCGAGCGGGGCGATTCCATTGATCCACCATCGGGTCGGGTGTTTCCATCGATCTACCATCGGGTCGGGTGTTTCCATCGATCCACCATCGGGTCGGGTGTTTCAGCGCGGTAT
>JBBSOH010000106.1:0-12096 GCA_038259945.1 Acidimicrobiales bacterium | reverse complement strand
GATCCGGGGTCGATCACCTTGATCGTGTCGGAGACCGGCAGCCCGGGGACGGCGGCGTCGGCGCCCGACGCGATCGCGTCGATCACCCTCCGGTAGAGCGCGGCAGGCGCCAACGGCCGAGCGGCATCGTGGACGCACACGATGTCGACGTCGGCGGGCACCTCGGCCAGACCGGCTCGCACCGAATCACTGCGCGTCACGCCTCCCGCCACGCCGCCCTCCCGTGCCACATCGGCGGCCGGCACGACGAGCACCACACCTCGACTGCAGGACTCGGCGACCGAGCAGGAGGCATCGAGGACGCGTCGATCACCCAGTGTTTCGTACTGCTTGGGACGCCCGAATCGTCTGCCACTCCCGCCTGCGACGACGATGGTCCACACCGACAGAGTGGGATCTGCGCGATCACCTGAGGCCACGGCACACACCACGACCGCCGAGGGTAGTACCGTGACGTGCGTCATGGCCCACGAAGAGACCCTCGCCCGAACCGACTTCTTCACCGATGCGGATCCCGACGCACTGCGTACGGTCGCCGCAACCGGACACGAACGCCACCTCATCCGCGGCGACGTGCTGTTCAACGAAGGCGATCCCCCCGAGTCCCTCTACCTGGTGCTGCGCGGCCGGCTGGCCATCGCCATCGCCAACCCGATCGACCGGCGCGAGAGCGTCGTGGCCCTCATGGAAGCCGATGACCTGTTCGGCGAGATGGGCATGCTCGACGACGGCCCCCGCTCGGCCATGGCCCGCGCCCTCGAACCCACGACCGTGCTGGAGATCCCGTTCGAGCCGGTGCTGGCCATGTTCGACCAGTACCCGAAGCTCCTCTGGAACGTCACCCGCCTGCTGGCGCAACGGATCCGCGTCACCGACGAGGCTCTCGCCGACTCCGTCTTCCTCGACGTCACGGGTCGCACTGCGAAGCGCCTCCTGGAACTCGCCGACGGCCAGGACCAGTTCACCCTCCCCGTCACCCAGGAGGAACTCGCCGGCATGGTCGGCGCATCACGCGAACGCGTCAACAAAGCGATCGCGAGCTTCATCCGCCTCGGTTGGCTCGAGCAGCACGACCGCACCTACCACATCACCCAGCGCGACCGACTCGAACTCCGAGCGCGCTAGCAACTGCAGCGTCCCGGTGGGTGCCCGGCGTCCATCCGGGACCCACCACTCGCACGCATCGGTGTGTGGCGCCTCGCGAATCGATGCCACAAGGGTCCGCCTTGCCCGACAGTTCGACGAGGTGTCGACCTTGATTTCGGGCGATCGAGTGGCGGTCAGACGTCGCGCTTGTTGTTGACCGCCATCGCCAACGCGACGAGGACGACCACCACGATGCCGAAGAACACTGCGCCGCCGACCTTGCCGTAGGCGAAGTCGTCGTTGCCCGGATCGGTCACCACGAGCACGATCGCCGACTGGTACGGCAGGAATCGACCGGCGTTCTCCACGCCCGCAACCGACAGCGAACCGGCGATGATCGTCTCGATCAGGATCGGCCACAGGATCGCGAGCGACACCGCTGCCGGCGAGTTCCTGATGAGCAGTCCGAGTCCGTAGCCGAACAGGACGAGCAGCACGAACAGGATCGGCAGACCGACCAACAGCACGCTCAGCGTTCCGTCGCTGTCGAAGAAGGACAGTCCGTCGGCACCGCGCCCCGACAGGAGCACGAAGCCGACGACGTAGCCCACCAGGCCGATCACGAGCGCGGACACGAATGCGACCACCATCAGAACGATCGCCTTCGCGAGGAACACCTTGGGTCGCGACGGTGTTGCCACCAATGTGGGCCGGATGGTGCCGTGTGCGAACTCCGAGGAGATCGCGAGCACGCCGATGACGCTGATCAGCAATCCCGGCAGGATCGCCGTCGTACCGATGATGTCGGCGATGTCCGAACTCGGCGTGAAGCTCGAGTTGTCCAGATCGGCGAAGATGCCGATGAGCCCGACGATCACGACGACGAACGCGATGCCGATGATCAGCAGGATGTAGTTGAGCCGCAGCGTGCGCAGCTTGAAGAACTCGGACCTCAGCAGATCGATCATCGTGCTCCTCCGTCGATGGGCGGGACGGGATTGCCGCCGGAGGGCGGACCGCTCGGCGGGCCGGGTGGTGCCGGCGGAGCGCTCGGCGGTGGGCCGGGTGGCGGTCCGGGCGGCACCGGTGTCGGGCCGGCCGGAGCGCCGACCGGAATACCCGTGGACCGGTACTCCTGCACCGATGCGGTGGCGCGAAGGAACGCGTCCTCGAGCGACGACTGCTCCACGGCCAGTTCGTGCAGGACGATGCCGTTCGACGCGGCGATCTCACCGATCCGCTCGACGGCGATCCCACGCACGGTCGCTCCGGCCATCGGCTGATTCGGATTCATCGGTGCCGCGACGCCACCGGCACTCTGCACGGAGTCGACCAGTCGCGCCAGGTCGGGCGACTTGATCCGCACCCACGTGTCGGAGTGGACGTCGGCGAACTCGGCCACGGTGCCCTGTTGCACCAGTCGACCCTGACCGATGACCACGAGGTCGGTCGCCATCAGCGCCATCTCCGACAGCAGGTGGCTGCTCACCAGCACCGCGCGCCCTTCCACGGCCAGTCCCTTCAGGACGTCGCGGATCCACCGGATTCCTTCGGGGTCGAGGCCGTTCGCCGGTTCGTCGAGGATGATGGTGTGCGGGTCGCCGAGCAGCACGCTCGCCAGGCCCAGCCGCTGGCGCATGCCGAGCGAGTACCCCTTGACCCGTCGGTCGGCGGCGTCGGTCAACCCGACGAGTTCGAGCACCGCGTCGACGCGCGACCGGTCGATGCCGTTCGACATCGCCATCCATCGCAGATGATTCCGCCCCGTGCGACCGGGGTGCACATAGCCGGCGTCGAGCAGTGCACCGACCTCGTGCAACGGCTTGTCGAACTCACCGAAACGCCGACCGCTGAATCGGGCCTCGCCTCCCTGCGCGTTGTCCAAGCCCAGCATGCAGCGCATCGTCGTGCTCTTGCCCGACCCGTTCGGGCCGAGGAAGCCGGTCACCCGACCGGGGTGCACGTCGAAGCTCAAGTCGTCGACTGCCGTCACGCTTCCGAACCGTTTGGTGATGTTCCTGACTTCGATCACGGGCGCGACCGTAGGCCAGCGCGATGCCGGCGCAACGGCACCGCTCACCGAACCCCCGATGCCCAGCACGTCCATGTTCGTGCCCGACAGTGGAGTGTCGAGGTGTGGGTCAGACCCCGACCTCGACAGGACGCCACAGCGAAATGGGGTGTGTGACGGACCCCGGAGCCCTGGCACGATGTGTCCTTCATGAGTGCAGCGATCACCACCACCGGACTCCGCCGAACCTTCGGAGACAACGAAGCGGTCGCCGGCGTCGACCTCGCCGTTCAACCCGGCGAGATCTACGGGTTCCTCGGGCCGAACGGTGCGGGCAAGTCCACCTGCGTGAAGATGCTCTGCACACTGCTCACCCCGACCGGTGGCAGCGCCACCGTGGCCGGGTTCGACGTGTCGACGCAGGCGAGCGACATCCGACTCCGCATCGGCGTCGCGCTCCAGGACGCGTCGCTCGACGGCAAGCAGACCGGCCGCGAACTGCTCGACCTGCAGGGCAGCCTCTACGGATTGTCGAAGTCAAACATCAAGAAGCGGATGGACGACGTGATCGGACTCGTCGACATCGGAAAAGCGATCGACGATCGCGTCGAGACGTACTCCGGCGGCATGAAGCGTCGGCTCGACCTGGCGATGTCGCTGATCCACAAGCCCCAGATCCTGTTCCTCGACGAGCCCACCACAGGGCTCGACCCGGTCAGCCGCACCGACGTGTGGAACGAGGTGCGTGCGCTCAACGACCAGGAGGGGATGACGATCTTCCTCACCACGCAGTATCTGGAGGAAGCCGACACACTGGCCGACCGGGTGGGCATCATCGCCCACGGCCGCCTCGAAGCCGAGGGCACGCCCACCGAGTTGAAGAAGACCATCGGGACCGACCTGATCGTCGCCAAGATCGAAGGTGACATGGACGCCGCGGCTGCTGCGGTGCGCGCGGTCGACGGGATCGAGAGCGTCGAGATCCACGGCGACGAACTCTCTGCATCCGTCAGCGACGGCGCCGGAGCGGTGTCCGCCGTGGCGGTCGCACTCAACTCGTCCGACCTGCGGGTCACCTCACTCACCCTTCGTACCCCGACTCTCGACGACGTGTTCCTCGACGTCACCGGAGCCAAGTTGTCCGCCAGCCACGAAGCCCGATCCGACCAGGAGGAGTCGTCATGACCGACACCACGAACGCAACGCCGAGCACCACCACCCGCACCCGGGCCGATGGACTCGCCGGGTCCGCCGAGGAACCGTTGGCCCGCAAGGCCAGCATCGGTCATGACCTGGCCACCATCGCCAAGCGGGCGTGCCGCAGCGTGTTCCGCGAACCCGAGTTCTTCATCCCGGCGATCATCGTCCCGGTCTTCTTCTTCGTGGTGAACATCGGCGCACTGCAGGACGTGGCCGAGCAGGGCGCAGCAGCAGCGGGTGGTCAACTCGACTTCAAGGCCTTTCAGCTCCCGGTCGCGATCATCTTCGCCGTGACCGGCATCTCGCGAGCGAGTTCACTCGTGATCGACATCCAGGGCGGCTACTTCGACCGTCTGCTGCTCACCCCGGTTCGGCGCCCGACGCTGTTGCTCGGCTTGATGGCCGCCGACCTGATGGCCGTGTTGATGCTCGCCATTCCTGTCACCGCACTGGGCCTGATCCTCGGCGTGAGCTTCGAGACCGGGCCGATCGGGATCCTCGTGTTCCTCCTGTACGGCGGGCTGTGGGGCATCGCATTCGCCGGTTTCCCGTATGCGATCGCACTGAAGACGGGCAACCCGGCAGCGGTGAACTCGAGCTTCATCCTGTTCTTCCCGTTTGCGTTCCTCACGACGAGCTTCCTCCCCAAGGAGGCGTTGACAGGCTGGTTGTCGACCGTCGCCACCTACAACCCGGTCACCTACGTGCTGGAAGGATTGCGCTCGCTGATCACCGACGGCTGGGAGTGGGGCGAACTCGCCAAGGGCCTGGCCTGCATCCTCGCCGTCGCCACCGTCAGCTTCGGTCTGGCGTCAGCCGCCATGCGCGGCCGTATCACCCAGAACTGACGGGTCGATCCGTTCGGTGTCAGGGTTCGGGGGTGACTCGCACGATCGAGCCGTCGCTGTACGCGAGCAGCACGGCGTCGGAGCCGGTGACCACCGACGACAGGTAGTTCACCTCGGCGAAGTCACCGTCGAGCTGCTCGGGTTGCTCGACCGTCAACTGCTCGACGATCAGTGTGTCGCCGAGCGCGGCGACCAGCCACTGGTCGGGACTCGAGTAGTCGTCCTCGCCCGGAACCGTCGTCTCGGAACCCTCGATCGGGTTCCCGTCGGCGTCGAGCGACGTGAAGGTCATCGCCGTGTACGGGACCTGGACCAACTCCTCGCCCGTCGCCGGGTCGAGCAGTCGGAAGCCTTCGTCCTCGCCGGGTCCGACGTCGTACTCCTCCTTGGCGAACTCGAACTCCCCGTCTCCGGCGGCGTCGAGCGTCTCGGTCGACACGACGGCACCGGACGCGATGTCGGTCAGCGTGTACGTCACCGAGCCGACCGGTTCGTCCTCAGCCGCTGGCGTCGCGTCGATGCGGTAGTCGAGTTCGAGCCGGTAGCCGTCGACCTCGGCGACCGCGAGCGAGCCTCCCGAACCGAACGTGTCGTCGCCACCGTTGCCGTAGTCGGCGAGGACCACGGCACCTCGGTCGCGCTGCTCGGGATACGCACCAGCCGGCACGTCACCGAGGTCGATCGCGGTGAATTCCGACGACGCCGGATCGAACCGGTAGCGAAGGGCCGTCCCGTCGAACGGAGACGGAGACACCGAGACGAGCAGCCCGTCGTCGGTGTCGATCACCCAGTCCGCATACCCCTCGACCGGAAGGGTCACCGGTGACCAGGTGAGCCCGTCGAACGACAGCGCCAGGTCCTGGCCGAACGCCACGAACCCGTCGTCGGTTGCCATCAGCTGACTCGATTCGAGCGCCGGGGCCGTCTCGACCTGCCGGGGCTCGCCACCCCACGGCGCCGAGTAGGCCACGGCCGACCCCTGGTCTTCGTACGGCGATCCGTCGAGGCCGAGTTCGGCCCACGTCCTGGTGATCGTCCGCGAGTCCGGTGCTTCGCCCGAGGAAGCATCGCCCGTTGTCCCGTCGCCCGCCTCGTAGATCTCGAGGGTGAAACCATCTTGGTCGCTCGACGTGTCGACCATGAGCGAGCCGTTCTCGTAGCGCGCGAGGTCGGCATCGTCGAGGAAGGAGTTCGTGTCGACGTCGGTGTAGCTGCCGGTGGTCAACACCCACGCGTCATCGCCGACTGCAACGGACTGCACACTGCTGTAGGTCGTGAGGAAATCGGGCTGATCGGCCGGCGCGGCCGGGAGGTCGATCGTCTGAGATTCCCAGGTGGCGAGGTCGGTCGACGACCAGATGTCCATCGTGGGCGCCACCTCGGGATCGACATCGGACCGTGGCCCGAAGCCAGCACCGGTCTGGGTGACGATGACGAATCGGTCCCCCGTGCTCGACGTGGTCATCCACTGGCTCCGTGGAACCGGGAAACTCGCTGCGACATCACTCCACTCGACGCCGTCGTCGCTCGTGCGCACCGTGGTGGCCGGCTCGGACTGCTCGCCGTAGATCGCCGCCTGCACCTCGGGGTTCGACGTGACGATGTCGGACACCTCGTCGAACAGGCCGGCATCCTGCAGCATCGTGATCGCCTCGTCGATCGTCGGCGGCAACCCGTCGACGAAGAGGTCCTGGACCTCCTGCGGGAACTGCGCGACGACCGCTTCTGGCAACTCCGTCGGCAGCAGTTGGGGCGTGTACTCGGTGTACAGCGCGAGGAATCCGTCGTTCCACTCGAAGAGTTGGGCACCACCGCTGTTGCGCTGTTCGATCGAGAGGCCGCCGTCGACGAACGCCTCCGAGCGTGACGGGGTGACGCGCAACGGCTCGCCGGACGCAGCCTGATCCGTCTGAGTCGGGTCGACCGGGGGTGGGTCCACCGACTCCTCTGCGGGCGCTGCATCATCCGGGATCGAATCTTCGGAACCCGAACCGCTGCCGGTTCCCGTGTCGACGGTCGTGGCTGCCGGCTCGTCGGCCGGCGCACTGACGATCAGGTCGCTGCCGTCGGTGCTCACGACGTTCGCAATCGCCACACCCGACACGGCGAGCACCCCGGCCGCGGCGACGCCGGTGATCACCTGTCGGCGTCGACGCCGATGCTGCACGGTCGAGCGCACCGCACCGAGCATCGCCGCCGGGTCGCCGGGATCGACGCCGTCGGCCGCGGAGGCGATGCCGTGCTCGAGGCTGGAATGGAGTTGGTCGTCGTTGTTCATCGTGTGCTCCTGTGCTGCGAATCTGAGTGGATCGTCGGTGTCGGGGTCGACGCCGGGTCAGTCGGGGCCGATGTCATCGGCGAGGTGTCGGAGGGCCCGACTCAGTCGGCTCTTGACCGTGCCGGGTCGGATGTCGAGCGCTGCGGCGATCTCCTGCTCGGACCAGTCGAGGTAGAAGCGGGCCACCACGACCACACGATGGTCGACGGACAATCGGTGCAACGCCGGAGCGATCCGCGGGTCGCTGGGCTCGGATGCGGCGAAGGGCCGCTCGACGGAATCGGATGCGTGCTCGGAGATCTCGCGGTGCGTCTTGCGCCACCGGGAGCGCCCCCAGTTCAACCCCACGCGGTAGACCCAGCCGGCCGGATTGTCGTAGCGCGCCACGCGCCGCCACCGCTGCAACGCTTGGGCGAAACCCTCGGCCGCCGCATCACGAGCGAGGTGCTCGTCACCGAGGGCAAGACCCAGAGCCCGCACGATCGACGCATGGTGTTCGTGGAAGAACCCGTCGAAGCCGGACACCTCGATGTCCAGCGGCGACGCAGCGTCCCGATCGATACTCACCGACGCATCCTCCACCACAGCGGTCACACTCACAAACGCACCAGGTGCGCGATCGGTTCCACGATTTCTGCAGTCGGCAACCCAGGCAGACACCGTTTGGTTGTCACACGGTGTCTGACACCGTGTGGTTCGGGTCGGTGGCGATCTGGGCCAGGCGCAGGGGGTGGGCATCCACCAGCCAGGCGAGTCCGGCGCGCGCCGGGATCAGCGCACGGCGCGGGACCTGGACACCGAGGACGTCGCCGTCGGGGTCGTTGCGTGAGCTCATCACCATGCCGCAGCGGGCCTTCGCGACCTCGCGGGTCCAGTGCCCGTAGGCACCGCGGATCGCATCGGCTCGGCCCCCGGCGATGATGGTGACGTGGGGGTGATCGCCCGTCGCGATCGAAGTGAGGAGGCCTGCGTCGTCGATGCGGTGAGCGTCGTCGGCGACGATGCAGATGCGTACGCCCGGATCGATGATCGCCTCCGGGTCGAGTGGAGTCCGCCGGTCGACGGTGATCACGTCGAATGGTCGCCCACGCCGCCGGGCATCGGCCACCCACGCAGCGGCACAGCGGACGACCGCCGTCGACACGCCGGTGCGTGGCGCCCCGACGATCAGGACATGGTCGCCCGCAGCGACATCGAGCGTCGCGACGCCGAGATCGGAGCTCGACAAGCCGACGGGCAGGACGACCGGTCCGCTCCCGGGGGCCGTACCGCGCCGTAGGACGAGTGCCTCTGCCTCGACCGAGTCGGGGAGAGCAACGATCGGCTCCGGTCCCCCGTCCACGTCGCCGTGGCCCGGGATCGCCGCCAGGCCGGCCGCACCCTGCGCGACCTGCGCCTCGCGACCGCAGGCCAGGATTCGACACCGTCCCGGTCGACCGTGGGCGACGGGTGGCGCACGCAGCCCGAGGCCGCGCGCCGCGCTCGGGTCGTCGAGGTGGAAGAACCAACGGTTGGCGACCGGCGCCATCGTCATCGCGCTCGTTGCGTCGTCGGCGATGACGACCTCGACCCGCGCCGCGGGGCCGTCGTTGACCACCCGCTGCAACAGGTCGAAGGTCGCCTGGCGTTCGACGGCGCCGAGGGCGGTGCGTACCGATGCGTATCCGTCGATCATCACCACGATGTCGGGCCCGGCGTCGGCGTCGGCGGTCATCCGTTCGTCGATCAGGTCGACGACCCGACGCAGCAATCGATGCACGCGTTCTTCCTCCGTCACCCGCACCACTCCGCCGCAGTGCGCGAGCGACGACAGCGCTCCGAGCGCGTCATCTCCGCGCGCGTCGATCACGTACAGATGCAGCCGGTCGGGTGCGGTCGACCGGCAACTCGCCGTCGCCAGCGAAATCATCGTCCACGTGGTGCCCGAGCCGATCGAGCCGACCAGAGCGAGGCTGCCGTCACCCGGCTGCCACACGAGCGGGACGCGTCGTTGATACCCGGGGTCGTCGATCATCCCGATCGCCGCCGACCGTGACACGTTGCCACCTTCCGCTCCGCCGCCACTCTCCTCTCCGTTGTCGCCCTCGACCCCGTCGCCATCCTCGACGTCGACACGGTCGGCGCAGTGCAGCGGAAACGGCAACGGCTCGACCCATGGACGATGCGGAGCGTCGACGCCGTCGATCGCGGCAGCCGCCACGATCGCCTCGGCCGTCACCTCCAGTTCACTTCGCTCCTGATCGACCGACGGCTCCGACAACGAGCGATGTCGCCGTGCGCCCTGCGGTGGTCTCGCCGGCCGATCGACGATCATGTCGCCCGCGTCCTCGCCCACGGACGGGCCCGTGCAGCGGGCCGCCTGGAACACGACCAGTTCGTCGGGTCCGAGTCGCAGCGCCGCACGACCCGGCAGCCCCCGTGGGAACTTGGAGGGGAGATCGTCGCCCACCACGTCCATCGCATCGGGTCGGTCGTGGAGTCGCAGCGCGAGGCGCAGGTTGGTGTTCGCGCGGATGTCGTCGTTGACCACGCCCGCCGGACGCTGTGTCGCGAGCAGGAGGTGCACCCCGAGGCTGCGACCGCGCTGGGCGATGCCGACGAGCGCGTTCAGGAAGTCGGGCAGTTCCTTCGCCAGCGCGGCGAACTCGTCGATCACCACGACGAGTCGAGCGATCGGGTCGAGCGGCGCACCGCGGACGTCCCTGCGGCCCCGGTAGTCGGTGAGATCGGATGCGCCGACCGTGCGCAGCATCCGCTCGCGCCGGTGCAGTTCGGCATCGAGGCTGACGAGCGCCCGTTCGGCCAGACCGTCGTCGAGGTCGGTGACCAGGCCGACGGTGTGCGGAAGCGCGGTACAGGCGTCGAACGTCGACCCGCCCTTGTAGTCGACGAGCACGAAGTTCAGATGTTGCGGACCGACGGAGGCCGCCATGCTCAGGACGAGGGTGCGCAGCAGTTCACTCTTACCAGCGCCGGTCGTGCCGGCGATGAGGCCGTGCGGTCCGTCGCGCACGAGGTCGATGTCGACCCGACCGTCGACCGACCAGCCGAGCGGGGCCGCCGGTGCCGGGTCCGGCCCGCCGTCGCGCCACCGCTGGGCGATCGCCTCGGGCGAGGTGTCCGACATCGCGATCAACTCACCGAACGACACCGTGCTCGGCACACCGCCACCGGACCCACCGTCGTCCTCCGGGTCGACGAGGCAGGCCAGGCTGCGGGCGATCTCATCGGCGGTGGCGACGGAGATGCCGGCGAACTCGATCGCCACTGCGTCGTCCTCGTCGGGCACCTCCCCCGTCCATGTGGCCGACCCCGTCGATCCGATCGTGAGCACCCTCTGACACATCGCCGGCACCGTCGCCTCGGTGTCGACCACGACGATCGCGGCGGCGCCCGATGTACCGAGGAATCGGCGCAGCGCTCCTGTGCGTGCGGTGAACAGGCGCGGCTCGTCGGTGACGAGCAGCGTCGTGCGCGCCGGGTCGACAGCGTCGAGTGCGTCTCCCAGACCGTCGACGCGCGCGCCGTCGATGTCGATCAGTGCGACACCGTCCAGCGCGCAATGCGGCAGCCAGTCGACCCACCGCCAGGCACGCGCATCGCTCGACACCACGACCAACTGCCAGTCCGCCGGGCCGACCCACGTGGCCAACTGGGCGATCACCGAGCGCGCGATCGATCGTCCGAGCGCACTCGAACCGTGCAGAGCGATCGCGTCACCGGCACGGATGCTGACCGGAGCGTCGACGCCGACGAGGCGAGCACTCGCCTCCACACGTCGGAGCAGAGTGGGTTCGAGCGCTGCCGGATCGCGCACGTCGACGTCGGGCCGCCACCGCGCGGTGCCCGTCCCGATCACGGCGCGCAGCACGGCATCGTCCGACTCGATCCGGCGCTGCCAGATCCGGGTTCCGCCACCGAGCGCCTCGACGTGGGTTGCGACGATCGAACGGTGGGTCGCAGCGTGGTGAACAACGCGGGCCACGTGAAGTTGCTCGACGGCGCGCCAGAAGACCTCGACCGAGTCCGCATGCTCGGCGCGCAGCTTGGACCTCTTGCGTCGAGCGGTGATCGTGCCCACCGCGAACGTGGTGAGCGACGCGATCACGCCCACCGCGGCGAAGAGCATGAACATCGGATTGCGCATCACCTGCGCGATCACCACCGCTCCCATTCCGGTGACCGCGACACCGATCAGGCCGGTCAGTGCCGGGCGTGCCGGTTCCTTCGCAGCCAGAGGTGCGACGACAGGCATCGGTGCCCATTCGACCTCCTGGAACGGTGCGCGCCGGACGATTCGTCGCCACGGGTCCGACGGGTGAGCGGCGATGGTTCCGACCGCTCGGAGCGCGTCGGCGACCGGCCCCTGCGAACCACCCACGTCGCGTGGTCCCGGACCGCCTCGCGCGCGCCGGAACTGGATGGTGCTGGATCCGATCGTGATGCGGTCGCCGACGTCGATCCGCACACCGGATTCGAGCGCCCGGCCGCCGATCCGGATCGGTACCGCGCCACTCAACTGCACGATCTCGACCCTGCCACCGTCGTCGACGTCGCCCGCCGGATCGCCGTGCTCGCGGTCGGTGACGTCGGCGGCGTCGGTGTCGCTCGGGCCGGTGTCGCTCGGGCCGGTGTCGCTCGGGCCGGTGTCGCTCGGGCCGGTGTCGCTCGGG
>JBBSOH010000105.1:0-12258 GCA_038259945.1 Acidimicrobiales bacterium | reverse complement strand
CATTCGTTCGCTCGCTTCTCCCTGGAGGCGGCGGCGTTCCTCCCACACCGCCATGACTCGACCGAGTCCGAACCGCAGTACAGGGATGGCGAGCAGCGTCACGGCCAACACGGCGACGGCGACGATCGGTGCGACGAACGCGAAGACCGCGGTGACCACGATCGGCACGACGATGCCGCTCAGCAGGACCGGGAACTCCCAGGAGATGAACCCGGCGATCTTTCCTGCGTCGAACGTGACCACCGTGAGCGCCTGGCCCGCGCGATCACCCGACACCGCCGATGGTGGCGCTGAGCGCATCCGGTCGAGGAGGTCGTTGCGGATGCGTCCGGTTGCCCGGTAGGACTCGGTCCACAGGATCCCGTTCGCGTACCGGACAGCGACGTAGCGCAGTGCCAGCGATCCGAAGGTGATCGCAGCGATCCACCAGACGTCGTCCGTGCCGTACGCGTCGGCGTCGCCGAGGCGCACGACCACAACGATCGCGACGATTGCCGGCACCACACCGAGCAGCGAGGCAACGGTCATTGCCATGAAGCCTCGACGGAGCGCTGCTTGTTCGGGACCGCAGAGTTTCCAGAGGCGTCGAACGGCCCCGATCATCGCGTCACTGCCGTTCCTCGGCCGGAGGTTCGCAACCGGTCGGGCCCGTCGCCGAGCCCGCCGTTTGAATTGGACAGCACGACCCGTTCGGCGATCCGCATGTCGTTCCACATCGCCTCGTATCGGCCCCCGGCTTCGACGAGTTGCTCGTGGGTGCCCCGTTCGACGATGCGCCCGTCGTCGACGACCACGATCTGATCGGCACCGGTGATGGTGCGCAGACGGTGCGCAACGACGAGCAGAGTCCGCCCGGCCACGAGCGCTCCGATCGCTTCCTGGATCGCTGCTTCGTTGTCGGGGTCAGCCATGGCGGTTGCCTCGTCGAGCACCACGATCGGAGCGTCACGAAGCATGGCCCGCGCAATCGTGACCCGCTGCCGTTCGCCACCGGACAGCCCGGCCGAATCCCCTCCGAGGTGCGTGTGATAGCCGTTCGGCAGCGCGTCGATCACGTCGTGGATCCGGGCGGCCCGACATGCCTCGATCAGCTCCGCATCGGTCGCGTCGGCGCGACCGACACGCAGGTTGGCGGCGACGGTGTCGGCGAACAGGAAGGACTCTTGGAAGACCAGCGCCTGGCGACCGAGCAGATCGGCGACCGCCATGTCGCGCACGTCGACCCCGCCGATCAGGATCGCACCGTGGTCGACGTCCCAGAAGCGCGAGAGCAGACGCACGAGAGTCGACTTGCCGGCGCCGGAGGGCCCGACCAGTGCGGTGACTGTCCCGGGTTCGATGACGAGGTCGACGTTGACGAGTGTCGGACGTTGCGGTTCGTGGGAGAACGAGACGTCACGGAACTCGACGCGGTTCGAGATCGGCGTCTTCGGGTGGGGCGGTTCGGGGAGCGACGTGGCCTGCAGCATGTCGTCGACGACCGCTCCGCCGTAGCTGACCCACGACAGTCGGAAACCCAGACGATATGCACGTTCGAGCGGCTGGTGGATACCTGCGCCGAGTAGCAGGACGAGCAGGAACGTCGTGACCTCGGTGCGACCCTGTGCGAGCAGCCACACCCCGACCGGAAGCACGACGACGAAGTCTGCGGTCACGAGGACGCGGAATGCAGTACCGAGCGTTGCGTAGCGCGACGACCAACGCACCTCAGCGTCGGTGTGTGCATCGGCGGCGGACCGGGTCGGTGCGGTCACTGCTCCGTGGCCGTCGAACAGCCGCATCACATCCGGGTTGCGGAGGAGTTCGGCTGCATTCGCGTGAAGGTCGTCGGAAGCCGACGTGCTTCGTCGCACATCGTCGGACGCATCGCGGACCCCCAACCAGAGCACGAAGAACGCAATCGGCGCCACGACCAGCGCCGCTGCGCCGAGCAGTGGATCGACCACCACGAGGACGATCGCGACGCCGATCCAGAAGCACACCGCCGACACGAGTTCGGGCACGGCGTGAGCGAGGAGCACCTCCAGACGTTGGACGTCCTCGGTGAGGGTGCGCTGCACCTGGCCGCTGCGCCGCTTCGAGAACCATCCGAGCGGCAGCGTCGCGAGTTTGCGGGCGACGTCCAGGCGAAGATCGCGCACGACGTCGAACGCCGCCACATGGGACACGTGCAGCGCCCGCCCCCACACCACGAATCGGGCCACCGACGCCACCGCGGCGACACCTGCGAGCACGACGAAACCGGCCCCGTCGGCGCTGCCCTCGACGAGGCGACGCAGAGCGATGAACAGGACCACGAACGGCACGATCTCGAAGATCGTCGCCACGACCGCAAGCACGCTCGAGACGAGCATCACCCTGCGGGCAGGGCGGCACAAGTGGGCGACAATGCGCAGCCCGGCAGAGAAGGCAGGGCGGTCGGGAAGGTCAGACACTCGGGGCTCCTCTTGGGGTCACTGCGTGCTCGTCGTGGCTCGTCTCACCACGAACGGGTGAGTGAACAGTTGCGTCTGTCGCTCCGGCCAACGCGAACAGACGCTGGGTCGCCGGATGGGTGGGCGACGTCGCGATCTGGCGCGATTCGCCGTGTTCGACGACTCTGCCGGCATCGAGCACCACGATGCGATCACAGATCGATGCCGCCTCTGCGAGGTCGTGGGTGATCATCACCGCACCGAGTCCAAGTCGGTCGCGTACGTCGAGCAGCACCTGAGCGATACCTGCTCGGACCGAGGCGTCGAGCATGGACATCGGCTCGTCGAGCACCATCAGCAACGGGTCAGCGACGAGGCCTCTGGCGATGGCGACCCGTTGACGCTGGCCACCGGACAGTTGCCCAGCGCGTCGCGAGAGGAGTTCGGCACTGGGGTCGAGCCCGACGAGTTCGAGCGCATCGGCTGCCGATGCCCGCCGCGAAGACGAGGACTCGCCGGCGATCGTGAGCGGCTCAGCGACGAGGTCGCAGACCGACATCGCCGGGTGGAGCGATGCGTACGGGTCCTGGTGGACCATCGCGAGCCGGCGGCGGAGTGTGCGTAGGCGAGCCTTCGACATCCCCACGAGTTCGTCACCGTCGACTCGAATGCTTCCCGACGTCGGGTGGACCAGGCCGAACATGGTGCGGGCGAGTGTGGACTTCCCCGATCCGCTGACACCGACCAGTCCGACGATCTCGCCGCGCCGAACATCAACGTCGACGTCGACGAGTGCCTCCGTCTGCGTGTCGGTGAACCATCTCCTCGACGTGAACACCTTGGTGATCGAGCGACCGATCACGACCGGTTCACCGAGCGGCGGAGCCGAACGGCGCACGACCGTGGGGAAACTGGTCGGGACCCGCATGACTGTTGCGCTTCGATCTTTCTGACTCGCATCGTGGCCCGCCTGGCCTGACGCGTCGTCGATCGGGTCGTAGAGATGGCACTCGATGCGCCGCACGTCGATGGTCACCGGTGCGGGGGCGACGTCGTTGCAGCGGTCGCTGGCGTGGGGACAACGTGGGCCGAACGCACATCCGTTGGGTACGACTGCGAGATCCGGTGCTGTCCCGGGTATCACCGACCACCCTCCCCCGTCGAGCGACGGCGCTGCAGCGAGGAGCCCGCTGGCATAGGGGTGCAGTGGGTCGGTGGCGAGCAGATCGGTCGGAGCCGATTCGACGATCCGCCCGGCGTATGCCACGAGCAGCCGATCCGTGGCGGAGCGGACGGTGGGGAGATCATGGGACACGACGAGTAGTCCGAAACCGTCGCGTCGTTGACGCTCGACGAGCAGGTCGACGAAACGGTGGGCGACCACGACGTCGAGTCCCACGGTCGGTTCGTCGGCGATCAACACCTCGGGCTCGCTCGCCAATGCTGCTGCGAGTGCGACGCGCTGACGCATCCCGCCCGAGAGTTCGTGCGGGTAGGCACGGGTGGCGCGCTCGTCGAGTCCGACATCCGCCAACAGTTTCCTGGCCTTCTCCAGGGCCGCGGCACCCTTGGTCTCCGTGTGGACGGCCACGACTTCGGCGACGGCAACGTCAACTCGGTGCGTCGGGTGGAGTCCGGACATCGCGCCCTGCGGGATCGCTGCGATCCTGCGCCCACGGACGCGGCGCCATGCGTTCTGGTCGAGTGTGCCATGGGCTTCCAAGGCACCGATGCCAGCATCGATGTCGACAAGGTCGCCGACTGACAGCGAGCCGTGGACGACGGCGTCGTTCGGGAGCATGCCGACGAGCGCTGCGACGACGGTGGTCTTGCCCGAACCGGACTCACCGACAAGCCCGACGCGTTCGCCAGGTGCGACGTCGAGATCGATGCCCCGCACAGCGTGGAGCAGGCCGGCTCTCGTTCGATACGACACGTGGAGGTCGCGGATCGACAGCGCCACGTCAACGCTCCGCTGCCGGGTTGAGTCGTCGCTCGATCGCGACGCCGAGCAGACCGAATGACACCACGAGCACGGCGATGGCGACGCCCGGAGGAACGACCCACCAGCGCCAGGCGTCGGTCAGGAATGCACTGCGGACGTTGGCCCAGTAGAGCGTGGTCCCCCACGAGGCGCGTGACGGGTCACCGAGGCCCAGGAACGCAAGCGACGCTTCGAGCAGGATCGCGCCCATCGCGGCGCGCAGGAAGAGTGGGATGAGCAGTGGGGCGGCGCCGACGGAGAGGTGGCGCCACAGGAGTCGCCACCGGGTGGCACCCATTCCCTCCGCCACCTCGACGTGGCCGCGCGTCCGCGCTTCGAGCGTCGCCGATCGGATCAATCGTGCCGGGCGGGCCCACGTGAGTGCGGCGATCAACACGATCTGCGTGCCGATCGATCGCCCGGCGAAGGTGGAAGCCACGATCAGCAGCGGAAGGAACGGCAGGGCGAGCACGACATCGACCAGGCGCATCAGCACCGTGTCGACCCATCCACGCACGAGCCCGGCGGTAGAGCCCACGGCCGCGCCGGCCCCGATCGCGAGCAACGCCGTCCCGATGCCGATCACCAGCGACGTGCGTGTTCCGTGGAGGAGCAGCGACCACAGATCCTTGCCGACGTCGTCGGTCCCGAGCAGATGCGTCCCGGACGGACGATCGAACGGAGTTCCCGACCGTTCTGACGGACCGAACGGAGCGAACCACGGAGCGAGCAGGGCCGTCGCGACGAAGACCGACAGCAGCGCCGCGCCGACCACTCCGACACCACCGAGCCCGGCACGACGGCGGCCAGGACGTCGGGGACCGAGACTGCGGCGATGAGAGCGATGGCCATCGGGTGGTCCCTGTGCCGTGTCGGGCGGTGTCTCGAGCGTCGTCACGTCGACGTCCGGGTACGCGGGTCAATCAGCGGATAGGTGAGATCCGCGATGAGGTTTGCGCCGATGACCGTGACCGTCAGCAGCAGGAACGATCCCTGCAACAACGGGTAGTCCCGAGCCTCGACTGCCTCGAACACGAGTCGTCCGAGCCCCGGATACGCGAAGACGGTCTCGACCACGACCGCCCCACTGATCAGCCAGCCGACTTCGAGCAGGACGAGCGTGTGGATCGGCAACGCAGCGGCGCGCAGGGACTGGCCATAGCGCAGCCGCCGTTCGGAGATGCCTCGAACGCGAGCGTGGGAGATGTACGTCGAGCCCATGACCGAGAGCAGCGACGAGCGGGTGACGAGATAGGTCTGGCCCAGTCCGGTCAGGATCAGCGTCGACGCTGGCAGCACGAGGTGCTTCGCGATGTCGACGACGCCCCCGCCACCGACCAGCGCCGTGGCCCCGAACGTCGGGAGCCACCCGAGCGTCACGCCGAACACGAGGATGAACATCATCCCGACCCAGAACGGTGGAAGCGCATCGAAGGCGATGCTCGTGGTGAGACCGCCGGTGTCGACGTTGCGCCGTCGGCTCGTCGTGAACACTGTCGCCAACAGCACACCGAGAACCGTCGTGACGACGAGTGCGGTACCGACCAGCAACAGGGTCCAGCCGATGCGCTCGCCGATGTGCGTCGACACGGGACGGCCGTCGCCGAGCGACGTACCGAGATCACCACGGATCAGACCACCCAGGTAATCGCGGAACTGGACCCACAGCGAGTCGTCCAGCCCGTAGCGGTCGAGCAGTGCTGCCCGCTGCGACGAGGTCAGCTCGCCGACGTCGCCGCCACCGGCGATCGCACGGATCGGGGAGCCGGGCATGAGGCGCGGGATGATGAAGTTGAGGGTGATCGCCACGAGCAACACGCCGAGCGTGAGCCCGGCGCGTCGCAGGGTGGCGGTCACGAGAAGGAGGCGGTTCCGTTCAAGTGGCGACGAGCGAGAGCTTGCCCAGCAGACCCTGGCCGTTCTGATAGACCCAGCCGTCGTAGGCGGACGAACGATACGCGTAGGCACCGTCCTGATAGAACAGGTTCACGAACGGACGCAGCTCTGCGACCCGCTCCTCGATCTCACCGATCAATGGTGCACGGTCTTCAGAGGTCGGCGCGGCGAGCATTTCGTCGAGCAGCGCGTCGAGATCGGGGTCGACCAGCCCGGTGACGTTGAGCGTCCCGATCTCCGGGTCGGAGTGCAGCAGTGAGGCGTATCGGCCGGCGTCCAACTGGGTCGGCGGGCTCCAACCCCACATGGCCAGATCGTAGTCACGTCCCTCGTTCACGTCGAAGCCCGGCCACACCTGGGCATCGACCGTTTCGGCTTCGAGCGGCGTCACCGTCGCCGAAATTCCGACGGCGTCAAGCTGTTCGCTGACGATTTCGGCGGAACGGATGCGGGTCGGGTTGTCGGCGTAGACGAGGAGTTCGAAGCTCATCGGTTCTCCGTCGAGAACGCGGATACCGTCGCCACCCGCCTCGGCGCCGAGTTCGTCGAGGAGCGCGTTCGCAGCGTCGGCGTCGAATTCGTGGGTGACGACGTTCTGGGTCAGCGGACCGTCGGGATGCAGGAAGCCGGGATTCGGCGGCGTTCCGGTTCCGAGCAGCACCGTATCGATCAGTTCCTGGGGGTCGATGGCCAAACCAATCGCCCGACGCACCTCGGGGTCGTCGAATGGTGCTCGACCGTCGTTGAAGTTCAGCATCGTCGGAGAGAATCCGGGGCCACTCTGAACTGCCAAGTCGGCATCGGACTCGAACTCCGCGACGAGTTGGGGCTCCACGATGCTCGACACCATGTCGACCTCACCGGCCCGCAGTGCAGCGAAGGCGGTCGCAGGCTCGGGGATGACGGCGAGCAGCACCTGGTCGGCGACCGGAGTGCCCAGTGCGTACCCGGGGTTCGCCTCGAGTTCGTAGGACTGGTCGACGTCGTAGGAGGCGAGCGAGTACGGGCCCGTCCCGATGCTCACGTCGATCCCCGAACTGTCCGGCTCGGTCACGTTCGACCAAATGTGCTCGGGCAGGATCGGCATGCTCGCGAGCGGACGGATGGCGAAGTCGGCGCTCGGATCGGTGAGGGTGATCTCGACGCTCGTGGGCGACGTGACCTCGACAGATTCGACAGCTGCGACTCCTGGAGTCCAGCTGGACTGCGTGTTCTCAGCAACGTAATCAAACGTGAACGCCACGTCATCGGCGTCGAACGCCTCACCATCGTGCCACGTGACGTCATCACGCAGGTTCAACGACCACACGAGATTGTCGTCGCTGACAGTCCACTCGCTCGCCAGCGCGGGTTGCGGCTCGTTGTCCGTGTCGAGCGAGAGCAGGCCGTCGTAGACGAGGCCGAGCAGGTTGAGGCCGGGGTAACCGGTCACGTAGGTGTACGGGTTGAGGCTGCCTTCGTCCCCGCTGATGGCGATGGTCAGTTGCTCGACCGACGCGGCGGCGTCGACCGGCGTGCTGTTTTCCGCTGGCTCGACGGAAGCATCGGGCCCATCGGTTGTCGCCTCGACCTCTGCTTCTGTGTCTGCATCGGACGACTCGTCCGACCCGCAGGACGCGACGACGAGCGCCGCAGCGAGGAGAGTGGAAGCGACGAGTCGTGGTCGGGGCGTCATGGACCGTCAACCTAGACAGGATGCGTCCAGCTCGCAAAGACGTAACCCAACGTTCATCTAAAGATTTGAACCGCTCGGACGAGTCAAGGCGAGCGTGATCCTGACAACAGACGAAGCTTCGCGCTGGCGACCAGCCTCCGGGCGGCGCTTATCACCATTGCGGGACGTAGAGCCGAACCGCTCATAACAACGGAGCCGCGGACGGCCGTTGACCGATCAGATCCTCACCTCGGGGCTCGGACAGGCACTCGATAACGCTCGCCGCCCCACCCGGTGCCCAGTAGGCGACGAGACCGCTCGTCGTGCCGGTTCTCGAGCGGGTGTTCAGCACCGCGGTCGGAGCGTTATCGCGCGGGCTGCGCCTGAATGGCCAGTCTCTGGGTGAGTGATTGAGGCACGGTGGTGGGCGCACCTGCGGCGTGGTCATAAAGCTTCCTGTTGCATAGATGTTAAGCATCCCTTACACTCACTGCGATGCGCATTCGAACCCTCGTAAGTTCTCTGACCGCCCCGATGCTGCTGCTGGCCGCTTGCGGTAGCGACGACAGCTCAGCCGACGACGAACTGCTCGCAGACGCAGTGTCGACGTACGCCGACGGGGTGCATGCCTCGTACTCGGCGAGCCTTGTGTCGGCCACCGCAATGGACGGCGCGATCGATGAGTTCATTGCTGACCCAACCGATGCGACACTCGCTGCTGCAAAGGACGCGTGGTTGGCGGCCCGCGACGACTACGGCCCGACGGAGGCGTTCCGCTTCTACAACGGCCCGATCGACAACGAGGAGGACGGCCCGGAAGGCTTGATCAACGCCTGGCCGATGGATGAGGCCTACGTCGACTACGTCGAGGGAGATCCAGCGTCGGGGATCATCAACGACCCCGACGCGTTCCCGACGATCGATGCTGCGCTGCTCACCGAGACCAACGAGGCGGGCGGCGAGACGAACATCTCGACGGGTTGGCATGCGGTCGAGTTCTTGTTGTGGGGGCAAGATCTGAGCGCTGACGGCCCGGGTCAGCGTCCAGTGTCTGACTACGTTGATGCGGCCAACGCTGATCGGCGTGCCACCTACCTTGCTGAGGCGTCGGATCTGTTGCTGGTCCACCTCGGTGGACTGGTCGACGCCTGGGACCCGTCGGGCGATGGGAACTACTACGACACGTTCACCGAAGCGGATCCGGCCGAGTCGATGACGAAGATCATCACCGGGATTGGTGAGCTGAGTCGAGGCGAACTTGCCGGTGAGCGCATGAACGTCGCATATGCGGCCCGGTCTCAGGAAGACGAGCACTCGTGCTTCTCAGACAACACCCACAATGACATCATCGCCAACGCTGTCGGTATTCAGCGGGTGCTGCTTGCTGACTACCCGGGCGATGTCGAGGGGCCGGGTGTGATCGAGGTGTTGAGCGGAGTCGACAGTGATCTCGCCGACCAACTCGAGGCTGAAGTCGCCGCGAGCGTGGCTGCTGTCGAAGCGATCCCGGCACCGTTCGATCAGCACCTTCGAGACGGTGTCGCGGACAGTGATCCGGGCCGTGTGGCGATCTTGTCAGGGATCGTGGCGTTGGAAGACCAGACGCCGACGATCGTCGCTGCTGCCGAGGCGCTCGGCCTGTCGATCAATGTCACCTGATCTCGGGCGCTCGTAGGATCGTGCCCGTGAAAAACCGCGTCGCTCTCTTCAGCGCCGTCGTCGCCGTCGTCGCGGTTGCTTCGTGTGGGAGCGACGACACCGCAATCGTGGACCCTCTGTTGGGTGGCGACACGACCCGTGACATCGCTGGGTCGAACGCGTTCGGATTCCCGGCGCCGACGCTGACCAACGAGGAACGGCGTGTGTTCGAGATCGGCGATTCGTTCTTCACGCAGAACTGGGTGACCGCTCCAGCCTCGACCGATGCCCGAGACGGGCTCGGTCCGATGTTCAATGCTCAGGCGTGCTCGTCGTGTCACCTGCGCGACGGGCGCGGCATCCCCGCGTCGACCGGCGATGGTGATCTGGGCCTGCTGCTACGCCTCTCGATCCCCGGTACCAACGACGTCGGCGGACCGAACCCGCACCCGGTGTACGGGGACCAACTCCAAGACCGTGCCATCGTGGGTGTCCCGGCGGAGGGCGAACTCGTCATCTCCTACGCCGAACAACCTGGCTCGTTTGCAGACGGAACTGCGTACTCGTTGCGTGTTCCGACCTACTCGATCGACGCGCCGGCATTCGGTGAACTCGGTGACGACATCATGATCTCCCCGCGGCTCGCACCACAGATGATCGGGATGGGTCTGCTCGAAGCGATCCCAGAAGGCAGAGTCTTGGCGAACGCTGACCCGGACGACAGCGACAGCGATGGCGTTTCGGGTCGAGCGAACATGGTCTGGAACCCTGCGACCGAGACGATCGAACTCGGCCGATTCGGATGGAAGGCAAATGCCCCGACCGTGCAGGCGCAAGCTGCAGGCGCGTTCAACGGCGACATGGGCATCACCTCATCGCTCCATCCCGACGAGTCCTGCACCGACACCCAGACCGACTGCGCCGCAGCGCCAGGCGGCGGGACCGACGGTGAGCCCGAGGTGCCCGACGACCGGCTCGGCAGCGTCACGTTCTACACCCGCACCCTTGCCGTGCCCGCAGCACGCAACACCGACGACAGTGACGTACGCCGCGGCGCCGAACTGTTCGCCGAAATGGGGTGCGCGTCGTGCCATATCGACACCTTCACCACCGGGCCGCTCGACGACGTCGGAATTGAAGCACTGTCCGAACAGACGATCCACCCTTACACCGACCTGTTGTTGCACGACATGGGACCCGACCTGGCCGACAACCGTCCGGACTTCGAGGCCACCGGCTCCGAGTGGCGAACACCTCCACTGTGGGGACTCGGCTTGATCGACGACGTCAACAGCGAACGGCTCCTGCTCCATGACGGACGTGCCCGCACCATCGAAGAAGCAATCCTCTGGCACGGCGGCGAAGCAGAAGCCGCGATGGGTGCATTCCGAACCGCAAACGCCGACACCCGCTCCACCCTGATCGCGTTCTTGGAGGCACTGTGACCCGAAAGACCACCTGGGCGTGGCCGCTGGCCTGCGCTATCGCGCTTGCCGCGTGCGGATCCAGTTCCCCTGACCGGGCGGCCGTCGTTGGGGATATGACCGGCACTGCGGTTCCTGCGCGATACAGCCAGTTGGCTGGCGAAGCGGCCGTACTGACCGAACAAGTCGGCGAGTGGTGCGAAACAGGCGACGGCACGGCTGTTCGTGAACAGTCCGCAACGGTTCAAGGTGAATGGGTCGGGTTGGCACCGTTCTGGTTCGGGCCTGTCATGGACCGACGCTCGCGCTTCATCATCGACCCCTCGGCCCGAGCCGACGACGTCGACGAACTCCTCGCCAGTGACGCAACGATCGATCCAGCAGCGCTGCGCGAACGTTTCGGCGCCGACCAACGCGGCCTGCAAGCCCTCGACGTCGTCCTCGACGCTGATGAGCGAACCGACCGGCACTGCACCTACGCACTGGCGATCGCTGCGCTCATCTCAGAAGAAACCCAGCTTCTCGCAGACGACTGGGCCACTTTCGGCCCCGAACAGAGCACCGACGACACGGCGGCGAACGACGCGCTCGAACAGATCGTCAACGAGTCGCTGTTCGGAATCGACGCCATGGCCCGACAGTCCGTCGCCGGCGATCCAGACAAGCTCGACGGTGTCCGCTGGGCCATCATCGGTGACGGCACCGCCGCCATGAGCGGTCTCTCAGGCCTCCTCAACGATGACGTCGTCGAGCAGCTCGAAGCAGAGTTCGACGCAGCCAAGTCTCTCGAACCCGATGCTCTCTTCGAACTCGACCGCACGATCACCACCAACATCGTCAGCGCGCTCGGACTCTCGGTGCAGTTCTCAGATGCTGACGGCGACGGCTGAACCAACACCCGAAGCGCTCGGTGACATCGCCGAACGAGCCAACTCAGGCTGGCGCTCGGCGGTCTTCCCAGCGAACGGCTACGTCGCGTTCCGGATCGCATTCGGTGTTCTCGTCGCCATCAGCCAACTCCGCTTTCTCGCACGAGGATGGGTCGAAGAGTTCTACCTCGCTCCCGACCACCACCTGACCTACCCCGCCTTCGAATGGGTTCGACCACTCCCGTCGGTGCTGATGTACGGCGTCGTCATCGGTCTCGCAGTCCTAGGAGTGTTCATGGCTGCCGGTCTGCGGCCACGCCTCGCCGCGGCGATGTTCGTCGTCGGGTTCTCCTACTGCGAGCTGATCGACGCCGGCCTG
>JBBSOH010000104.1:0-12275 GCA_038259945.1 Acidimicrobiales bacterium | reverse complement strand
CGTTGCGGCCGTGGCGATACCAGGACAGCGTGGCTCCGAGATCGACCCGACGTTCCTGGCATCCGCGGTCGGGAATCGGCACCCCGACGCCTGTTGTGCCGTCCGCGACCTGTGTCCCGAGATCCAGCACCGCCATCGCTGTGACGGTACCAGTCCGAGTGGGGCCACTCGTAGGCTCCCGAAGTGGATCATCTGCCGGAGTCGACAGTCCACCTCCGCGACGACTGGTGCTCGACGCCACATACGTCCCGCCTCGCTCCCGACGACCTGCGGACCCCGGAGATCCTGGAACGGCACCGGGCGTCGGTCGACTCCGGCCTCCCCACGTACGCCGATCCATCGAGCGGCTTCAGCGTCTTCACCGCAGCGTTCCTGGCAAAACGTGGGTACTGCTGCGAGTCCGGCTGCCGCCATTGCCCCTTCGTCGTCTGACCCGACACGCGCATCGGGGGCGTCGCGCTGGCGCCGGCAGACGATGCTGTGCACTTCTGGGTTTCCCACAGCGCGGATGCCGTGAGCTCAGAGACCCAGAAGCACGAAAGCCGCCGAGCGCTGCCCGGTGAGGTCGGTTCCAGCGTTTCGGCTGCGTGAACGGCGGCGACGGTCCGACCATCGGGGCCGAACATTTTGTACAGTTCGCGTCATGACGGTTGCCGTCCCCACCTCCCTCGACGACGCGGTCCGACTGCTCGGCGAGCACCCCGATGCGATGCTGCTGTCCGGCGGAACCGACGCGATGGTCGAGATCAACGACGGCCATCGCCGCCCGGACGACCTGGTGATCGCCCTCAACCGGGTCACCGACCTGCGCTCGTGGCGCCACGACCCGGCCACCGGTCTCGTCACCATCGGTGCGGGCGTCACGTACACCGAACTGATGCAGCCGCCGATCGCCGATCTCCTGCCGGCCCTTGCCGAAGCGTCACGCACCGTCGGGTCACCGCAGATCCGCAATGCCGGCACCCTGGGCGGCAACCTCGGCACCTGCTCACCGGCCGGTGACGGCCTTCCGGTCCTGTCGGCGCTCGATGCCGACGTGCGACTGGTGTCGGCCACCGGCGAGCGCACGATCTCCGTCCACGACCTGATGGTCGGGGTGAAGCGCACATCACTGGAACCGGGCGAGATCATCGCCGACATCGTCCTGCAGGCCCGAGACGGCTGGCAGGGCTACGCGAAGGTCGGTGTGCGCAATGCCATGGTGATCGCCGTGGCCAGTGCGTGCCTTGCGGTGGACTCCTCGCAACAGCGGGTGGCGATCGCTCTCGGCTCCGTCGGCCCGACGATCATCCGCTGCACCGATGCCGAGCAGCAGCTGGCAGCCGCCGTCGACTGGTCCACCGGCACGGTCGGCCCCGAAGCGCTCAGCGAGTTCGGTGGACTCGTCAGTGCGGCCAGTACCCCGATCACCGACCATCGGTCGAGCGCCGACTATCGGCGTCACGCCGTCGGCATCCTCGGCGCCCGCCTCGGCCGCCGGGCCTTCACAGTGCAGGGAGATTCCCAGTGAACAATCAGATCTTCACGTTGCGGGTCAACGGAGCGGACCACGACGTGGCCGACTCCTGGCTCGGCGAGAGCCTCCTCGACGTGCTGCGCGACCGGATCGGCATGATGGGGTCCAAGGGCGCCTGCACGCAAGGGGAGTGCGGCTCGTGCAGCGTCATCGTCGATGGCAGCCTGGTCTGTTCCTGCCTCGTCATGGCTGCCACCGCGGTCGACCAGGAGATCGTCACGATCGAAGGTGTGGCACCCGTCGGAGCGCCGAGCGATGTGCAACGTGCGTTCGTCGACGCAGGCGCCGTGCAGTGTGGGTTCTGTACTCCGGGCCTGATCATGGCGGTCCACGACCTGCTCGAGCGCACGCCGGAACCGAGTGACACCGAGATCCGCGAGGAACTGGCGGGCAACGTGTGTCGGTGCACGGGGTACGGGCGCATCATCGACGCCGTCCAACAGGTGTCGGTCGCCCGCACCACCATGGCAGAAGGTGCACGATGACCGACACGCTCACCGGGACGACGGACCGTACTGCGATCCGACCCGGCACGATCGGCGACTCCCCGGTGCGCCCCGACGGCATCGAGAAGGTCCAGGGCACCTACGAGTTCTCCTCCGATCTCTCCGCCGACGGCTGCCTGTTCGGCGCAACTCTGCGCTCGCCGCATCCGTCCGCCCGCATCGTCTCCATCGACGTGTCCGCTGCGTGGAAGATCAGCGGTGTGGAGGCCGTCATCACCGCCGACGACGTCCCGGGCCAGGCCACCTACGGACTGATCAGCCAAGACCAGCCGGTCTTCGCCTCCGACGTCGTGCGCTACGTCGGCGAACCGGTCGCTGCTGTTGCTGCGATCGACCCCGAAACCGCTCGGCGAGCACTCGCCGCGAACGACGTCACCTACGAAGTCCTCCAGCCACTGCTCGACCCGGAGGTTGCGATCGCCGGCGGACACGACCCGATCCATCCCGACGGCAACCTGATCCGCCACCAGCGCATCGTCCACGGCGACACGTCGGCGACGGGTCCGATCGTGATCGAGGGAACCTACGAGATCGGAATGCAGGACCAGGCGTTCCTCGGCCTCGAAGCCGCGATCGCCCACCCTGACCAGGGTGCCGACGGCGTGGAACTGCACGTTGCGACCCAGTGGTTGCACGAGGACCGCAAGCAGATCGCTGCGTGCCTCGGTTTCAGCGAGGACAAGGTGCGCCTCGTGCTCGGGGGCGTCGGTGGAGCGTTCGGTGCCCGCGAGGACATCAGCCTCCAGGTCCACTCGTGCCTCCTGGCACTGCGGCTCGGGCGACCCGTTCGCATGGCCTACTCCCGAGCGGAGAGCTTCCTCGGCCACGTCCACCGGCATCCGGCCACGATCTGGATGCGGCACCATGCCGACGCCGACGGCCGCCTGGTCAACGTCGAGGCCCGCTTCGTGTTCGACGGTGGCGCATATGCGTCCACGTCGTCGGCCGTGCTGATCAACGGCATCACCATGACCCCGGGCCCGTACCGGTGCGACAACGGCACCGTCGACGGGTTCGCCGTGCGCACCAACCACCTCCCGTGCGGCGCGATGCGCGGTTTCGGTGCCGTCCAGGCCTGCTTCGCCTACGAATCGCAGATGGACCGCATCGCCGCCGCTGCGGGAATCACCGCCGAGGAGGTGCGCCTCCTCAATGCGATGCGCACCGGCGACACGCTGCTCACCGGCCAACCGGTGCTCAACGTCGCTCCGGTCGAGGAGTGCATCCGCGAGACCGCTGCGCTGCCGCTGCCCGACGAACCGGTCGGTGGGCACGCACGAGCGGACGGGTCGCCCGACGCGATGAAACTGCCCGGGGGAGCGGGTCGCACCGCTGACGCCGGCGACATCGTGCGCGGGATCGGGTGGGGCGTCTCGATCAAGAACCTCATGTACTCCGAGAACTTCGACGACTACTCCACGGCCCGCTGCCGTCTCGCAGACGGAGTGGCCACCCTCAAGTTCGCCACGGCCGAGGTCGGCCAAGGCTTCATCACCATCGCCGGTCAGATCGCCCGCACCGTCCTCGGAGTCGACGACGTGGTCCTCGACACGATCGACACGACGATCGGATCGGCCGGCTCCACGTCGGCGTCCCGCCAGACGTGGATGAGCGGGGGAGCGGTCGATGCTGCCTGTCGTGCGGCCCGGGAGCGCCTGTTCGAGGCCGTCGGCGCGGCGCACGGCATCGAGCCGGTTCGACTGATGATCGACGGCACCGACGTGATCGACACGTCGGGCGACCTGCGGGTCCCCGTGGCCGAAGCGTCCGCGGGACTCGACATCGACGAGACCGTGGAGTACCACCACCCGAAGACCGACGACCTCGACGAGAACGGCCAGGGAAACTGCCACACCGCGTTCGCCTTCGTCGCACACCGTGCTGTCGTCGACGTCGACCCGGAACTCGGACTGGTCAAGGTCGTGCAGATCGCCACGGCACAGGACGTCGGCAATGCGCTCAACCCGCTGTCCGTCACCGGTCAGATCGAAGGCGGCATCGCGCAGGGCTTGGGTCTCGCGCTGATGGAGGAGATCATCCAGGTCGACGGCGTCATCCGCAACCCGAACTTCACCGACTACCTGCTCCCGACCTTCCTCGACATGCCGCCCGTCGTGGCGACGTTGATCGAGCAGCCCGACCCGCACGCCCCCCTCGGTGCGAAGGGTGTCGGCGAACCGCCCTGCATCTCCTCCACCCCGGCGATCGTCGCCGCGATCCGTGACGCACTGCGCCAGGCGGGAGTCGAGAAGCCACTGAACCGGGTTCCCGTCCGTCCGTCGGACATCTGCCTGTGAGTGGCCACCTGTGCCGGAGCATCTGTCGGTGACGGCTTGCGTCGACTTCGCACCGGTCTCTGACGAATCACACATGGAGTTCACCAACGATCCGATCCCACTCGATCGCGTTCCACGTCTGAGTGACGACGCCTTCGTCGCCGTCGATCGTCGCTACCTGCGTGTCCGCCTCGTCGGAATCGCGACGACGGCACTCGTCGTGACCATCGTTGCCGTCATCTCATCTGCATGGATCGAGGTGTGGGTGTCGGCCGGCCTCGGGACGCTCGCCCTGGCCGTTCTCGCCGGGTCCGCGGCGATCGCAGCCGCCGAGGTTCACCGACTCGCTTATCAGCTTCGTGAGCACGACGTGTCGTTGCGCAGCGGCGTGATCACGCATCGCACCGAGACCCTGCCGTTCTCCCGGGTGCAGCACGTGAACCTGACGCGCGGACCGATCGAGCGCGCCGTGGGACTGGCATCGCTCGAGGTCACCTCAGCCGGGCCGAACATCTCGATCCCCGGACTCCTCCTCGCCGAGGCGGAGCGGATCAAACAGCTCGTGTCCGAGCACTCGGACGTCGACGGCTCCAGCGATGCCTGATGGATCTCGCTGAGCCGCAGCGCCAGTCACCGCTCGCGATCCTCTTCTTCGGGCTGAAGCTGATCCGCCGGATCGGCGTCGTGCAGGTCGGAGTGGGCCTGTTGTTCCTGTGGAACACGCTGTTGGCCGGCTCGCTCACGCTGTTGGTGCTCGTCGCCGGCCTCGCCCTGTCGGTGTTCGGCGGTCTGTCGTGGTGGCGCTCCACATTCCAGGTGGTCGGCGGCGAACTCATCGTGAGGTCCGGCGTGGTGCGCGCCGACCGGCTCACGGTGCCCATCGAGAGGATCCAGAGCATCTCGATCGAGCAGGAACTGCTGCACCGGCTGGTCGGCCTGGTGAAGGTCTCCGTCGATTCGGCGGGGTCGGACGGCGCCGAGTTCGAGATCGTGGCGGTTACCCGAGAGGTCGCCGAGGCACTCGAACGAGCGACGGTCACCTGTGCCTCGCCCCCATCGACGGTCGAGTCCGTCGCGTCCCCGGAACAGGGTCGCGATGACGAAGCCGACGCAATCGTGTTCAGCCATGGATGGCGGCGTCTCGTACGGACAGCGCTCACGACCTGGCCGGTCAGCGGGCTGGTGCTTCTCGCTCCGTTGTTCGCGTTCGGCGACGACATCGGCGACTACCTGTTCGGTGAGCCGATCGACGACCTCGTCGGCTCGCTGGCCTGGTGGTGGATCCCGCTGCTCGTCGTGTCGTTCATCTCCGCGACCGTTGCGCTGAACGTCGTTCGGATCCTGCTGACCGACTGGAAGCTCACGCTGAGGGCCTCTGCTGGTCGGGTCCAACGCACATCAGGCTTGCTGTCGCGGACGAGTCGAGCCAGCAGCGTCGAACGGATCCAGATGGTCTCCAGTCGTCAGAACCTGTTGCAGCGTCGGGCGGGCCTGCACTCGGTCACCCTGTCCACCATCGGTGATGGCGACATGAGCCTGAACGGTTGCGACCCCACACAGTTCGACGACATCCGCCGTCGAGTGCAGATCGCCGAACGTTCGCCGCACGTCGACGACCGGCGGGTGCATCCCTCGACTGCGTGGCCGCCGTTGCGGAACACGCTCGTCGTCGTCGGGGCCGTCGTCGTCGGCTTCTGGTTCGTAGTGGGTCCGTGGGCACTGTTCGCCTCTGTGGTGCTGGCCCCGGTGTGGGCTGCGATGCGCCGGGCAGTGTCCAACCAGCGCTGGACGATCGGCGACGAACTCGCTTCGCATCACCATCTGCTGTCGAGCAGCCTCGATCAGGCGCCGGTGTTCAAGGCCAACGCCGTCGTCGTCTCCCGATCGATCTTCGAGCGTCGCCGAGGGCTGGCACGGATCCGACTCGACACCGCTGCCGGATCCATCGAGATCGGGATGATTCCGCTCGACGAGGCCCGGGCTGTTCGAGACGTCATCCTCCTCGCAGCCTCGACCGACCGACGGCGCTGGATGTGAATCGCCGGTGCTCCGGCGGCGTGCAGGGACAACCTCCAGCGGACGCGGTCGAGATGGAGCGAGACGGTCAGGACCCGTGTAGGTTCGCTCGTCATGGCTGACGAGCGCGAGATCATGACGTGGGACATGTTCGGGGAATCCACCCGAGATCTGTCGCAGATGGTGGCCGACGACGGATACGAGCCGGACATGATCCTCTCCATCGCCCGTGGCGGTCTGTTGCCCGGCGGCGCAATGGGCTACGCGTTGTCGATCAAGAACGTGTACACGATGAACGTCGAGTTCTACACGGGGATCGACGAGCGACTCGACGTGCCCCGGATCCTTCCGCCGGCGCCCGATTTCGTCGACCTGTCCGACGGAAAGATCCTGATCGTCGACGACGTGGCCGACACCGGCAACACGCTCAAATCGGTCGAGGAGTTCTGCGAGGGCAAGGTCGGGGAGGTGCGCACCGCAGTGATCTACGAAAAGCCGCACTCGGTCGTGAAGTGCGACTACGTGTGGAAGCGCACCGACCTGTGGATCAACTTCCCCTGGTCCGACAAGCCGCCGATCGCCGCCCGCGACGGCTACGTCCCCGAGGCCTGACCGCCCTCGCCGGACGACAGCGGGCCGGCGGGGAGATGCGTCGAGGTGGTGAAGATACGACATCCGAGGATGTCTGCTGAACACGGGTGGTCGGCGGTCAGCCGGTCTGTGCGGCGTTGAGTCGCTGCTGGAGGATCTTGGGCGGGATGACTCCGGCGAGTTTGCCGTTGTTCCAGACGGTCACGACCGGTCGCCGCGGGTCGAGGCGGGCGAGAACGGACGAGAGGTCGTCATCGGGGCCCGCCTGTGCGGTCTGGCTGAACGGGACCATCAGGCTGTTGAGCATGATCAACGCCCGTTGCTCTGCGGGAACCGCCCACAGTTGTTCTTCCAGGACGAGCCCGTCGAGTTGTCCGTCGTCATTGGCATCGACGGCGACCATTCCGGCGCCGCCGAGTCGTGAACGCTGCCAGATCATCGAATCGGCGTCCATGTCCGATCCGGCATGTGCCACGCCGAACCAGGTCAGATCGCGGACCTTGACGCCGTCGAGGCGTTCGAAAATGTACGAGCCGGCGATCTCCGCCTTCGCGTTCGCAGCGATGAACACGCCCGTCAGAGCGATGAAGATGCCGCCCTGGCCATTGAACATCAGCGCAACCCCGACAATTCCCATGCTCCATCCGAGCACCCGACCGGCGTTGCCGGCTTCTCGCATCGCCCGGTACTTGTTGCCGGTACGAGCCCACCGAACCGCGCGGAGGACGCGACCACCGTCGAGGGGTGAACCAGGCAGCATGTTGAACACGGCGAGGAGGAGGTTGATCCCACCGATCAGTGCGATCACCTGCGAATGCACGAGAACACCGCCGCCGAGGGCGGCGATCCCGATCACCAGGCTCACGAGCGGTCCGGCCCCGGCGATGAAGCCGTCGGCGCGAGGTGTCGGTGGTTCGCGGTCGAGTCGGGCGACACCGCCGAGTGCCCACAGATCGATCGACTGGGTCTGCACGCCGTAGCGGCGGGCGACGAGAGCGTGACCGAACTCGTGAGCCAGGATCGAGAGGAAGAACGCTGCGACGGCAACGATCCCGGCGGCCGTTCCGAGTTGTCCGGTGAGACTCACACCGAAGAACACCGCCACGAGAGCGACGCTCCAGTGGGCACGCACCGGAATTCCGAAGTATCGGCCGAGGCTGAGTGATCCGTTGTTCATGAGGGTGGTCCTTTCAGGTGGGACGCCGTGTACAACCGTGCGACACGATCATCTGTTCCCCTGCGCCCAGATCTCAGAGAGGCCAACCTCTGTTGTCTGCTCCGGGAGCGATCAACAGAGGTTGGGTCAGCGACGGGCGAGGACGACGGTGGCGCAGTTGCGGCCGCTGGCGCCCCAGACGCCGGCGCCAGGGAAGGTTGCGGCGCCGGTGAGGTACAGACCTCCGACGGCGGTCTCGTAGTCGGTGAGTTCGGGGTTCGGGTTCCGGAAGGCGGCGAGCGGGCCGCCGGCGAAACTCGTGGCGTGGCCTGCAGGGAGGTGGAAGTCGGACTCGTACCGGTCGGGGGTGACGGCTCGCCAGTCGACGATCGAGTCGAGGAGTCCGGGATCGCACAACTCGGCGAACGCCTCGAGCCAACGGCGCGGCTCGGTCGAACCCGGCCACCCGCCCGCCAGGTCGTACGGTGTGTACAACGCCTCCAGACTCAGGACGTGGCGGCCATCGGGCGCCATCGACGGGTCGAGCAGTGTCGGGACGTTGACGAGGAGTCCAGGCTCGTCGAGCACCGCGCCCTGCGAGATGAGCCCGTGACCGCGGTGGATCGATGCCAGGTCGGGAGCGATCACCGTGGTGGGGCCGAGCGAACGCTCGCTGTCGCGCATGCGGGGGACGGCGTCGAGGACCACGTCGAGCTTGGACTCGTAACCGTCGGCGTGGGGAACCGACTTCCAGCGTCGGACGAGGTCGTCGGCGACCGCAGGCGGTCTCCTCAGCCAGCGCAGGAACGTGTCATGGGGATTGCACGCCGACACGACGGTGGCCGCGGTCACCAGTTCGAGGTCGTCATCCGAATCACCCTCAGCGTCGCAGGCCGCGCCGAGGCGCACCCCGCTCACCCGGTCGCCGGTGCAGCAGATCTCGGTCACCATGGTCGAGGTCCGCAGCGTGCCGCCCGCCGCCAGGAACGAGGAGAGCAAGGCCTCGGGCACCTGCCCGCTCCCGCCGACCGGACGCCCGACCTTGGCGACGTGGCGCATCGCATGGGTCAGCGCACCGAGGCCGGACCCTGCGAACTCGGGGGAGATGCCCCACACCATCGGCCCCGTCACCGCTCCCGGCCCACGGATGATCTCGCTCTCGAAGTACGACCGCAGTACGTCCGAGGCGCTGCGACGACTCCACCTCATCAGCGCCGGCGTCCCGGCGAGGCGACGCTTCAGGGCGAGCTTGGTGAGGCCGGCGAGCGTCGGCGGCTCGGTCGCCGCTGCGAAGATCATCCGCACCGCCGGCATCGCTGCCTTCGCGTACCGGCGGTACCCGTCGACGTCGCCCGGAGCGACGCGTGCGATCTCCTCGATCGTGGCCTCGAGGTCGTGGTGGCTCGACCAGGCGGAGCCGGACCGGGCTGCATCCCACGTCGTGTTGTGCTGCGCCGGTTCGACCTCCTGGTACACGAGCCCGTGGTCGGCGAGCGCGAGTTCCTCCATCACCGGGGTGGTGCGGAACGTGAGGTGATCACAGTTGCAGATGTTGACCGTGGCTCCTCCGAACTGCTCACTCGATGCTGTACCGCCGACGGAGTGGCGGGCTTCGACCAGAAGTGTCGACATGCCGGAGCGGGCCAGATAGGCGGCGGTGACGAGGCCGTTGTGGCCCGCTCCGATCACCACGGCGTCGAAATCCTGCGTCGTCATCGTCCGAAGTCTCTCGCGCTCGGGCGTCGTACGCCTAACGTTCCGGGTGTGTCACCTGCCCCGTCCCACGACCACGACCTGCCGGCGTCGCGCCGACTCGACGAACTCCGCGCACCCCAACTCGATTCGCTGCTGTCCGACCGCTCGATCCTGGTCCAGCCACTCGGCGCGGTGGAGCAGCACGGCCCACACCTCCCGTTCAACACCGATCTGCTGATCGCCGAGCGGGTCGCCACGGCTGCGGTGGCGCGTGCCGCAGCGGACCACGACGTCTGGCTGCTCCCGCCGCTCGCGTACACGAAATCGAACGAGCACGCATGGTCCTCGGGCACGATCTGGCTGTCGGCCGACACGCTGCTGCGCGTCCTCGACGACATCGGCCGGTGCGTGGCGGTCACCCCGGCGCGCAAGCTGGTCTTCATGAACGGGCACGGCGGCAACTCTGCGCTCGTCGGCGTCGCGAATCGCGAGCTCCGACTCCGGCACGGCCTGATGACCTTCCTCGCCCACCCTGGCGTCCCGCCCGACCAGGGGGGAGTGTCGGCCGCCGACGAACACGGGATGGGCATCCACGGCGGCACCGACGAAACCTCCATGATGCTGCATCTCGCTCCCGACCTGGTCGACATGGGTGCGGCCACGCGCAACATCCCCGAGTCGCTCGTCGCGAACCGTCACGTCCGCTTCGGCGGAACCGTCGGCTTCGGCTGGCTGTCGAACGACTTCGGGCCCGACGGCCAGATCGGTGACCCCACCACGGCCACCGCCGAGCGCGGGGCGGAACTGTTCGACGCCGCCGTGGACGCGTTCGTCGAGGCGCTCGCCGAGATCGATCGATTCGAGTTGCCGATCCCGGCCGGACGCTGATCAGCGACTGATCGTCGGATCGAGGAACCGGTCGTCGATCAGGTCCTCGACGGACACGACCTCCACCTCCAGAGCCGACGCCAGCCGAGTGAGGAACGTGTCGAGACCAGCGATGTCGATCATGCCCGGGGCATCTGTGCGGCTGGCATCGAACACGGCACCCTCGATCGCCAACTGCGTCGCGAAGTCGAACAGCGTCGGCGTCAGCGGAGCGAGCGGGTCGAAGGCGCCGCGGACCTCGCTCATCATCGCGTTCGTCGCTGTCGGGTCTGCCACGTAGGCGACGATGGACTGCTGGATCACGCGGACCAGTCGGCCCAGGCAGTCGTCGGTCAGACGCTGCTCGTCGGCGTCGACCAGGAGCACGTCGTCGAGCGACGACCAGCCGACGTCCGAGGCGGGGAGCGCGACCACGGGGCGGGCCCACCGGGGGAGCGATGCCAGCAGGACTGGTTCGATCGTCAGGTCTCCCTGCTGGGCGACGGCGCCGTCGGCTGCGACGAAGGAGGCCGGAAGACCGTCGGACCCGGCGACGAGTTGCTCGACCGCAAGCACCCCCTCATCTGCGAGGTACCGGATGACGGGGGCATCGGTGATGTGTCGGACCTCGACGCCCTCGGCGCGCAGAGTCGCATAGTCGGTCACCCCGGGGTAGGTGCCGGGGTCGACGATGACGGCGTCGCTGGACCGATCGGTCAGCGAGGCCACAGCGTGCGTCGCGAGGACCGAGCGATCGCGTACCGCCACGGCCAGCGAGTCGAGCGCAAGGTCGATCGTGTCGTCGTCGGCCATCAGCGCGACAGCGCTGCGGAATCCGACGGCCGGCCCGCCGGACCGGATCTCCAGGGTCGTCGCCTCGACCGTACCGTCAGCGCGGACCAGCGGAGCCGACACGGTGCTGCGGCTCGGATCCACGGTCGGCGTCGCCCCCAGGAGCGCGTACAGGGGTCCGACGCCGATGTCGGGGAAGTCCGAGGTCTGGATCACGACGGACTCCCCGCAGACGTCAGCGAGCGGGGAGTCCGCGAACGTCGGCAACGTCGTGGACGGTTCGTCGACCTCGCCGCCCGTCGTCGTGAAGGGAGCAGCCGTGCTCGTGGACACCGTGCTCGCCGAGGGCGGGACGGAAACCGACGGCTCGCCGCTCCCGTCGGAGCCGGCGCTGCACGCCGCAGCCAGCAGCGCCATCAGCAGCGACGTCGCACCGATCCGTCGTCGCATCATGGGGCGAGTGTAGGAAGGGCCTCGACGCGACATCGGGCACCCCGCGTGAGCGGAGATGCCCGACGTCGGCATTCGTCGAGGACCGTTCAGCGGGTGATCAGAATCCGATGGTCTCGTCGATGTACTCGTTGGTCATCAGGTCGGCGGGCGTGAGGCCTTCGACGCCGAACACGGGGCCGGCGATCTCGATGAAGTCCGTCAGACGTTGTTCGTCGAAGTTGCCGACGATGTCGTCGGGGCCATTACCGGCAAGGCCGAGTTCGAGCTGCTCGGCCACCGAGAAGTCGGCGAGGCCCTGGTCGTACACCCAGAAGTCGGCGTAGTCGTTGACGGCCTGGATGATCAGTTCGTTGGCACGATCGGGATCTGCGTAGTAGCCGACGGTCGCGGCCTGCACGATCGGAGTG
>JBBSOH010000103.1:0-12283 GCA_038259945.1 Acidimicrobiales bacterium | reverse complement strand
TGCATCAGCCCGAGGTTGCCCTCCTGGATGAGGTCGAGCAACGGAAGGCCCGACGCCTGATACTTCTTTGCGATCGACACCACGAGACGCAGGTTCGACTGGACGAACTGGCGCTCGGCCTCCTCGCCCTTACGAGCGACGCGGCGCAGTTCACGCTTCTTGGCCGGGGTGAGTTCCTTGCCGCCGGCGTCGAGCTGCTCGATCGCCTCGTTGCCCGCTTCGATGGCCTTGGCGAGTCGGACCTCGTCGTCTTTGGTGAGCAGCGTGTACTGCCCGATGTCGGTGAGGTACAGACGGACGAGGTCCTCGTCGTCACGTTCGACTCGATCTTTTGCCACCATCGACTCCTTGGAAGTGTTGGAACTCGCTCGGCTTCGGTGTTCGTGTTCACTGAGACTTCGGACTCACCGACGTTGCCCGATCCGCTCACGCCCAGGACGTTTGTGGTAGGGAGCCTGTTGGCGAGACGTGGGTCACGATACCCACGCGGTGAGGTCCCTCAACTCCGAATGTCGAGTGGCCCGTCTGGTATCGCTTCTTCAGATGAACAGATCGGGAGTATCACAATGACAGATGGGCAGTCCGAGGTCGATGAAGGAACCGTCGACAACGGAACCTCGGCACCCGATACCGCTCGACCCGCAGGTGACGACGGCTTCGCTGCAGGCGCCGAGGTGGAACTCGCCGTCGTCACCATGCGCTTCGACGCGAGCGACGCCGCGGCACTGCACGCGGTGCTGTCGAAGTACGTCGTGCTGACGCGAATGGTCGACGGATGTCGCAACGTCGACCTCTGCGCGAGCGCCACCCGCCCCGGCCGCATGCTGATCGTGCAGAAGTGGGATCACGCCGATGCGCAGCGCAGACACTTCGACTCGTCGCTGATGATCGAGATGGCCGAGTCGTGCGACGGTCTGCTCGCATCGGCACCCGACATCGACCTGTGGGACGGCCTCAGCGCTCACGATCTGAAATGATGCGTCGCGCAAAGCGTTGATCCGCAGACGGATATCCTGTGTGGACCATGTCGAATCCGTTTTTCAACGAGAAGAAGATGAACGAAGACGCCAACGGCTGGGCGGCGCCCACGAGCGCCGCAGCCGTTGCGTCCAAACCCCAGGGCTTCCCCGCCGAGACGGGCAACCCGCTGAACCGCCCGATCGACGACGGCCCCACCAGTCGATACCAGTCCCAGGTGATGACCGTGAACGGTGTCATCACCGCCACCGCCGTGCTGTTCACGATCTTCCTCGTGTCCGCCTCGGTCGGTTGGTTCACGTCGACGACCAACGAGCAGGGCAACTTCGAACCGGCTCCCGGGATCCTGATCGGTGTGATCCTCGGGTTCGTCGCCGTGATGGTGGCGTACCGCAAGCCGACGTGGGCGAAGTTCCTCGGGCCGGTGTACGCGCTCAGTTACGGCTATGCCGTCGGCGCCATCTCGCGGATGTACGAAGCGTCCCAGAACGGCATCGTCCTGCAGGCGGCCGGTGCCACGATGGCGGTGTTCCTCGTCATGTTGACGCTCTACCGCACCGGGATCATCAAGGTCACCGAGGGTTTCCGTCGCATCGTCATGGGCGCAACGCTCGGGGTGATGGTGCTCTATCTCGTGTCGATCGTGATCAGCCTGTTCGGCGGTGAGATCGGGTTCATCAACTCGCCCAGCCTCATCGGGATCGGATTCTCGGTGCTCGTCTGCGCCCTCGCTGCCTCGAACCTCGCTCTCGACTTCGACCTCATCGAGAAGGGCACGGAGATGAAGATGTCGAAGGACTACGAGTGGGTCGCTGCGCTCGGCATGGTCGTCACGATCGTGTGGCTGTACCTCGAGATCCTGCGACTGCTGTCGAAGCTCAACCGACGGTGAAGCCGGGGCGCCGGTGACCCCGGGGCCGGGCATCCGCTCGGTCGAGGCGATCGTCGTCGCCGGGGTCGCGGCGATGCTCGGCGCCTGCGCCGGGTGGATCGTCGGGCTGGCCGTTCCGGGTGCCGTGATCGCGGGTGCCAACGGTGCCGTGTCGGGATGGCGTGGCGTCTACGACTGGCGCCGAGTCACCGGCGTCACCGCATTCGTCCTCGACTCCACGTGGTCACTGCTGATGACCGCAGCCGGACTGTTCGCCAACACGGTGTCGCGGCTCCAACGCGACTCGGGCTACGTGCCCGAATTGTCCCGTCGTCAGAATCGACACGTCCATCGCCGGGGATTCATGCCGCGCAAGGGCTTCGCCACCACGGTCGGCAACGTGATCGGCGGAGCCGGTGACGTCGACCAGTCTCGTCGCCGACGCCTGATCACCGATCACGAGGACGTCCACTGTTGGCAGGCCCGCTGGCTCGGTCCGTTGTTCCCCGTCCTCTACGGCGGATGGACGGTGCTCGCCGGTGCAGTCGGCATGCTGGTCTGGCTGCTCGCACGCCGCGATCAGCCGTTCACGAAGGTGGTCGAGTCGAGCGCGTACTACCTCAACCCGTTGGAGTGGTGGGCGTACAGCCGTGACGACCACTGGCCACCGTCGGGCAAGGTCGCCGGACTCGGCTGGACGCGTCCCTGCTGCCGTCCGCTCGCAGCGGTCCGGTCACGCAGCACCTGAACTTCGGCCAGCGTGATCTGTCGAGCCCGCAGTGAGTGAGTTGCAGGTGCGTCCCTGCTGGTGTCTGACACGCACAGAGACGGCTCGACGGCTTCAGCGCGTTGCGGCGAGGGCGCTGCGGAGAGCCTCGTTGAATTCGTCGGGCGCTTCCTGCTGGGTCCAGTGGCCGGGGCCGTCGATGATGAACGTTCCCCGGTAGTCCGGGAGCGACGTCTCCATCCCGTGGACGTAGTCCATGCGGTGGGCGATCACCATGTCGCGGCTGCCGCCGATGAACGCGCAGGGCATCGGCGGCGCCGGCAGGTCCCGGGTGAGCTCCCAGTCCGCATCGAGGTTGCGATACCAACTGATCGGCCCGAAGAATCCGCTGTCGGTGAACTGTTCGACGTAGCGGTCGAAGTCCTCCTGCGCGAGCCATGGCGGCAGGCCGCTGGGCGGGCCGCTCTCGCCCGCCCAGCTGTCGAGCAGGCCGGTACCGGCGAGTGGTGGCAGGTCCTCGGTGGCCGTGGGTTCTCGTGCCATCTCGCCGGCGCCGCCCCAGATGATGGTGCGCAGCGAGCGGGCGATGTCGGCATCGAGTTCGAGCTCGACCGGGCCGACCTGCTGGAAGTAGAGCATGTAGAAGAACCGGTCGCCGTAGACGGCTCGGAACAGCTCGGTGGGCTGCATCGGCCAGGGCGTGTACGGGACGCTGACGTTGATCACTGCGTTCACGCGATCCGGATGGAACCGGGCGAGGTCCCACACCACGAGGGCTCCCCAGTCGTGGCCGACGAAGGTGGCGGTGTCGGCACCGACATCGTCGAGCAGCGCGATCAGGTCGGCCGACAGCAGGTCACTGCGATATTCGGAGACGTCGGTGGGAGCCGACGACGACGCGTAACCGCGCTGGTCGGGGATCAACACGCGCCATCCGTCGGCGACGAGCGGATCGATCTGGTGGCGCCACGAGTGCGAACTCTCGGGCCAACCGTGGCAGAGCACCACGACAGGACCGTCCGATGGCCCGGCATCGATCACGTCGAGTTCGATGCCGGGCGCTGTCACGATCCGTCGTGTGTTCACCCGTCGGACAGTACGCCAGCGACCGGGCCGGCCGACGACCCGACTCGGCCGTGTCAGTTGCCGGGGAGGTCGGACCAAGCGAGGCCGTCGGCCGACCACAAGCGATCGAATGCGGCGTCGGTGTCGTCGCCGAAGCCGAATCGGTTGCGGAAGTCGTAGCGATACTGCTGCTCGACGGGGCCGAGGTCGAGTCGTTCGAGTCGGCCACCGCAGTATGCGTCCCACGCTGCGTTCTGAGGGTTCGTCAACTCCGTGTCCTGCGGTGCATCGTCGAAGCGGCCGCTCAGCCGGTCCGCTGCGCGGACCAGCATCCGGCCGATCGACAGGCGCGCACGCGGTTCACCGAAGGTGGTCAACGCCTTGGTGTTCTCCAGGGCTCCGCTCTCGAATCGGAGACGGATCGTGGCGTCCGATGACGAACCGTCGACGACGGCCGACATCTTCGACAGCGGCGTGCGTTCGTCGACCTCGACCACGATCGGGTTCGCGATGCCGATCCGCTCGGCGAGTGCGCGCACGATCGATCCGATCTCGTCGGCGTCGTACGTGACGAGTGTGAACCGTTCGGGAGTGACGGTGACGAGAGGTGAGGTGGACGTGGTCATCGAGGAGTCCACGTGATGCAGGCGATCAGACGCCGGCGACTTCGCGTGCACGACGGATGGCGGCCTTGCGTTCTTCCAGAGCGTCGTGATCCATCGACGCGATCGTGTCGACCTCGTCGTCGGTGAATCCCGCGAGTTCACGGAACCGACGTGCGAGGCCGATCGGGCTCTCGTCGCTCTCGCCGCGTGCGCCACCGAAGCTGAACAGCTTGTCCACCACCTGCTGGAACTCGAGCGCCTTGGCTCGCCGTTCGGGGTCCTTCTCGGTGACCTTGCGCAGCCAGTCGGACCCCATCTTCACGTGGGTGACCTCGTCGGCGAGCATCCAGTCCTCGCAGAACTCGAGGAACGGATCGCCCGCCAACTGGCCGAACTCCTTCATCTGCGTGAACACGTCGATCGCGAGACCTTCGAGGGCGCGGTTCACGCCGGCGAGGCGCAGTACCGGGTCGTTCGAGCAGGCCGCTTCGAAGAGGACGGTGTTCTCCTGGAACTGACCGATCTCGGTGCCCATCCAGTCCGACAGCTTGACGCTGATCTCCACGTGTCGCGCTTCGTCCCACGCCTGGCGAGCCATGTCGAGTTTGAGTTCGAACGGGATCGTGTCGCCGGTGCCGTCGCCGGCGGGGAAGTCGTGGGCGGTGCGCCCCGCGCCTTCGAGCGCCTGGATCTCACCGACCATGATCCCGTGCATCAGCCCGCGAGCGGCGTCGGACGCGTCGTGACGCTCGGGGGTGAGACGGTTCGACGCACTCCGGCTCTTGGACTTCGACTTCTTGACGTCGACTGCGGAACGCGTGTCGCGCATCCGCTCCGCCATGTTCGTCTGCACGAAACGGTCGTCTCGTGCGAGGTCTTCGACCGGAAAGAACTGACGCATGTGGATCCCCTTGCCCTGCTGCGAATGTGACGACGTTCCAAACCGTACTCGCGCGATCGTGCACGTGTCCCGTCGTGCGGCCGCACTGGGTCTGACCCACTCCGGCCGGTCTGACCGCACTGGGTCTGACCCACTCCGGCCGCTCGAGTTCGGCGCTGGATGCAGACGACGGTGATCCGTCAGCCGATGCTGCCCGGGCCGCAGATACCGCCGGCTTCGACCATGATCGCTTCGAGCCTCGACTGGTGTGTTGCCGCCCGCTCGACGTGCTCGGGCGTGCTGATCAGCGACTGCAGCATCATCTCGCCGTCGCGCCAGTCGTCGAACTCGTCCTGGAGCGCGAACTTCAGCGATCGGATCGTGGGAGCGTCGGTGATCTCACTCGTGTTGTTCATGTGGAACGTGTAGGCCGCGACGAAGCGCGGGATCAGCACGCGATAGACGCCGACGAGCTTCTCGATCGTCAGGTCGGGCGCCTCGGGTTCGGTCATCGCAGCGATGAAGCGTTCCATCGCGTCGTTCGCGGGCACCGTGAGCCGTTCCGGCTTCATCTCGCGCAGTTCGGGGAGGCGCTTGTGCCACAGTTCGGCGTGCCACGCATGGTGGTAGCAGTGCGTGCCGAGACGCAACTTGATGTCGAGTTCGGGCACGGTGGCGACCCACCCGCCGAGTGCCTCGAACAACTTCATCTCGGTCCACTTGTAGTTGCCGACACGGCGTGCTGTCTCGGCGACGTCGAACGAGCCCGGCAGGTCGCGACGATCCCACGGAGCGAACGGCGGGCGACCGGGCGAGCCCGACGAGTGGTTCGATGAGGTGTCGGTGTCGTCAGCCATCGAGGCCGATGGTACGCCGCGGCTTCCCGTGGCCAAGCACCGCAGTCGGCTACTCGACGGAGCGCAGCGGATTGTCGAGGGAGGTCGCGGCGCGCATCGGCCGCCGCAACCGCTCGAACAGGCGTGTCGTGGCCAGCTCTGGTTCCAGCCCGGCGGCTCCGAGCGCGTCCTCGAACTGCGCCATCGCCTCGCGGACGGCCGATCGGTCGCCGGTTGCATCGAGGGCACCCACGAACGCCCGAGCGGCACGGTCGCTGAGCGGGTCGAGCTGTCGCGCCCGCATCGCCCAGTGCAGCGCCGCTTCGGGCTCGCCCCTCGCTCCGACGAGTTCGGCGACTCGACACGTGGCCGACAGCACCTGGGACCTGATCCGCAGTTGCGTCAACGTCGCCCATCCGGCGTCGAGCCCGTCCGCGTACTCCCCGCGCACGAGTTCCAACGCCGTGGTGTACTCGTCCAGCGCGAGTGCGGGAGAGCCGGCATCGTCGAGTCGCCGTGCCGAGACCAGCAACGAGTCGAACTCGTCCACGTCGGTCGTGACGTCGGCGTGCAGTGACAACGTCTCACCGTCACTGGTGACGAAGTACGGCTCGACATCGGGCGGGCGGTCCGGTTCGAGCACGTTCTGGAGTTGCCAGAGATGGGTGCGGAGGCTGCCGTCGGCCTTGCGGTCGTCGTCGTGTTCGGGCCACATCAACCCGATGACGTCCCGTCGGGAGACCTGTCGTCGCTCGGCGAGCACGCACAGGAGTTCGCGCACACGGACTCGGCGGGTCCAGGCCTGCGACGTGACCGGCACTCCGTCGATGACGAGTCGGGGTTGGCCGAGGAGCAGCAGGTGCGCGGTGTGCGGGGCCACGGCGGGGCGTGTCGCGAGGACTTCCACGGCGCGAGCGGCGACCGCCGGCTGTGCGGAGTCGGCGACTCGTCGGAGGTGGCGTGTCACGTCCGGGATCTCGTCGAGCATCTCGTCGGCGGCGGCGATGCCCTGGAGGTGTGCCGCGCAGGCGAGTTCGGTGAGATGGTGCGGCAGGACGTGGACGCGCAACAGGTTGCGCAGCGACCACGGCAGACGAGCGGCGAGGGTCGGGTCACCGTCGTCGCGGAGCGCGACGAGCGCACGTCCGGCCGCCACCGCCACGCGCAGGCTGGGACCGAAGTCGCACGCATCGAGCGTGGAACGCGTCTCCGGTCGGGTGACGTAGATCAGCGCGAGTGCGAGGAGCTGAGGCCGTTGCGGCCATGCGTCGATTCCGAACCCGCACACCTCGGGGTCGAGGAGGAAACCGGCAGCGTCGTCGCCGACCGTGTCGGCAGCGACGGATGCTGCGGCGATGTCGGCGAACAGTGCGACGGCCCGAGGGACGCCGCTGCCGGCGATGTCGCGTGCCCGCTGGCTGCGGCGCACTGCTTCGGCGGACGAACCGGCGGTCAGGGCGATTGTGGTGGCGACGGCCAGGGTGGCGAGCGTCGTGTGGTCGACGCCGCGTCCGAACACGCCGGCGAGGATGTCGCTGACGATCAGGTCGGCCAGCTCCGGGCTGGCGTCGCCTCGCAACCACATGGCGAACGAGATCATCACCTCGGCACCCGGTGGAAGGTCGGCGAGGTCGCCGGGAGTCAGGCCCTGGCCCACTTCTTCTGGCCGAGCGAGGTCGCACAGCCGGTGGTCGCGCATGGCGAAGGGGAGCGTGCCCTCGAAGTGCTGATAGAGGTCGAGCACCTGTGCGGCGGTCTCGGAGTCGCCGACCGCGGTGGCCAGCGCCGAGCGCGCGTGTGCGGCGGCCACGGTGGCGAACGGAACGGCGTCGGACAGTTCGGCGAGGCGGTCGCTGTGGCGACGAACGGTGTCACCGACGTCGCCGTCGAGCATGTACGTCTGGACGGCGCGGAAGAGTGCGAGCGTCTCGATGAAGTCGTCACCCGAGTCGCGGGCACGAACGGCGGCCGCCTCCAGACGCGCCGCGAGTTGGGGTCCACGTCCGTCACGATGGAGCGTCGCGTCGTACATGGCCAGGAGCGCCGAACCGGGATCGAGGTCGCCGATGAGACGCCGGACCTCCGTCGAGAGGGGGATCGCCTGCTGGACGCCCGACAGCAGCAACACCTCGCGTGCGGTCGCGCACGCAGCGTCGTGGTCGCCCGCGAGGATGTGGAGTCGCACGGCGTGGGCGTAGTCCCCGCGGGCGCGCAGCAGCTCGGCACCGCTGGACCGGCTCGATCGCAGGAACTCGTCGCTCAGATTCTCGTCGAGCGCCTCGTGCAGCAGTGCATGCAACCGGAACGTGCCGTCGCTGCGCGACTCGACCAGCGGGAGGCGTCCCAGCAGCCTGCCGGCGTCGTACTCGCCGCCGGTGACCCCGAGGACCATCTCGTCGTCGAACTCCTCGAACACCGACAACCGCTGCAGATGCACGAGTCGTTGCTCGTCCAGCGCGGACAACACCTCCTCGCGGAGGAAGTCGGCTCCGGCGGACGGGCCTGCGGCGAGTTGGAGATCGGCGGTGGCTGCATGACGGGGGAGATCGTCGATGCCGTGGCCGCCGCGCGACGCCCGGAGCCTGGCGAGTTCGAGATCGTCGAGCGCGAGGTCGTCATCGGTGACACTCGCGAGTTCGCCGCCTGCTCGCAGACGTGCGATCGGGACGTCCAACATCGAGCGACTCGTGGCCATGACATGGCCGTTGCGGGGGAGACGTTCCAGGAGGTCGGAGATGCGACGCAACGAGTCGGGTGACACCACGATGTGCGCATCGTCGAGGATGATCGCGACCTCGTCGGGTGCGTGGGACCACACCCGGTCGGCGATCAGATCGAGGAGTTCCCCCGGTGTGTCGGTCGGTTCCGCACCGACGCCCAGTGCGTCGGCGATCTGGGCCAGCAGGTGCAGTTCGTCGTTGCTGGAACTGTGCAGCGCGACGAACACATCGAGGCCGCGGGGGTCCAGCCGGTTGTTCTCGATGGCGCGCAGGACCGCCGAGGTCTTGCCCGACCCGGCCACGCCGACCACGGTCGTGAGCCGATGGTCGAAACGTCCGATCAACAACTCGTTGAGGCGCGGACGGTCGATGAGCCGACCGACGGCATCGTCGCGGGGTCGCTGCATTGCGTTCGGCACGGGGGACCTATCGCAGCCGTTCGATCAGTCGCAGTGTCGGCGCCGTCGGCGAGAGGTCGGCGGCGGCCAGCGTGTCCAGGAGTTCCTCGGCGGCGGCACGCGCCGCGGACCGGTCGCCGGAGGCGTCGAGCGCTGCGACGAACAGCCTCCCAGCGCGTTCGTGGAGCGGATCGATCTGGCGGGCTGCGGCAGCCCACCGAGCGGCCTGCTCGGGCTCTCCCTTGGCGGCGGTGAGCTCGGCGATCCGGCAGTGCGCGTTGACCGCGAGGCTGCGCAGTCGCAACCGGGTGAGCACGATCCACGCTGCGTCGACGCCATGCAGGTAGTCGCCGGTGTACAGCTCCATCGCCCGCCGGTACTCGTCGAGTGCGCGCGCCGGCAACCCGGCACTGTCGTCGGCCTGCGCTGTTGCGACGAGTGCTTCGAACTGCGACACATCGGTCGTCATGCGCGGGTCGATGCAGATCGAGTCGGCGTCGACCCGGAGGTGGAATGCGGCCCCGCCACGTGGCCGACCGGGATCGAGGACGTCGTTGAGGGTGGACAGCGTCGTGCGCAGGCTGGACTGTGCCTTGTCCTCGTCGTCGTGGTCGGGCCACATCAGACCGATCGCCTCCGAACGGGTGAGTCGGCCGCGCTCGATCAGCAGTGCGAGGAGTTCGCGCACCTTCGGTCGTTTGGTGAAGGCCGGAGCGTCCACGTCGATGCCGTCGCGCACGAGCATCACCGGGCCGAGCGTTCGCGCGTGCAACCGGAAGGGTTCGGGCTTCGGAGTGGCGCCGACGATCTCTTCCGCGACGGGCGCCGCCACCGTGCCACCGGCGACGACTCGCACCAGGTGGTCGGCCACCTGCGGGATGGAGTCGAGGACGCTCCGGGCATGGCCGTTGCCGGCAGCGATCGCGGCGCACGCCAACTCCACCAGGTGGTGCGGGAGGACGTGCGCTCGCAGGAGGTTGATTCGGTTCCACGGCAGCGAACCTGCCGCCGCGGTGTCGCCGTCGGTGCGCAGCGAGACGAGTGCCTGGCCGGCGGAGCGAGCCGCGCTGATGGCCGGACCCACGTCGATGCCGTCGAACATCGCACGCAGATCGGGCCGCGCGAGGTAGTTCAGTGGCATGGAGGCCAGTTGGGCACGTGACGGCCATCGGAGATCGGCGCCTTCGTCGTACTCGAATGCGGGGCCTTCGCGTTGCAGCAGTTCGATCGCGCCGGCATCGTCACCTCGACAGGCGGTGACCGATGCTCGAGCCATGAGGATCCCTTCGGTGATGGTGGGTCCGACCCCCGTGGCCGCGACGTCGGCACCGTGCTCGGTCCATCGCTGGGCGAGTTCGAGGTCGCCGGCGGCGAGGGCGATGAGCGTTCCCGCCGCCAGCATGCTCACGATCGGATGGGAGTACCCAGCGCGCAGAGACTGTTGGACACCGTTGCTCACCACTGCGAGCGACGTTTCCGGGTCCGAGTCTCCACGCGCCCAGATGGACAGTCCGATGAAGGCCGTCGCTCCGGGCGGGAGGATCGTGAGATCCTCGGCGCTGAGACCCACTGCGACCTGCTCGGGGCGTCCGAGGTCGTAGAGCCGTTCGGCACGCACCATCAGCTCCGTCGATCGTCCGAGTGTGGCGACGTCGTCGAGCGCACCGATCGCATCGTCGGGGCGACCGTCGAGTTGGTCGAGGATGGTGCGGAAGTAGGCGTGCACGCCACGGGCCAGGTCGTCGTCGCCTGCGATCTCGGCCAGTCGGTCGAACGAGATCCAGAAGTCGTCGCTGTGATGGAGGAGCTGGGTCTGACCCGCCCGATACAGCGCGAAGGCCTCGAGCTGGATGTCGCCTGCGGCACGTGCCTGCTGCGCGGCCTGACTGAACAATGCGCCGAGGTGCACTTCGAGGCCGCCGAAGTGCGTGAGTGCGTCGAGGAGGGAACGAACGGGTGCATCGGGGTCGATCTGGTCGACGATCCGCCTCGTCGCGACGACGTCACCCATCGTCTGGGCGAGCGTGGGGGCCATCGCGAAGGTCCGCGCAGCGTCCAGTGCGCTGATCGGGTCGCCTGCCTCGTGGTGGAGGCGCACGGCGCGTGGGGTGTTCGACCGGTCCGCCTCGACGCCTGCCGCGATCGACAGCGTCTTGCGCCGCTCGCCCTCTTCGAGGCGCTGCGTCAACGCCTCGCGGAGGATCGCATGCATCCTCCAACCTCCCTCGAACGGATCCACGAGGGGGAGGTCGGCCATCAACGACTCTGCATCGAAGGCGCCGTCGCTCACGGCGAGGACGAGGTGGTTGTCGAGTTCGTCGAGGACCGAGCACCGGCGGAGCCATCCGAGGCGATCCGGGTCGAGGCCGCTCAGCACCTCCTCCCACATGAAGTCGGCGCTCGCCTCGATTCCTGCGGCCAGTCGGAGGTCGGCACTGGCGACGTGACGCGGCAGATGGTGATCGCCCTCCGACTCCGGTCCGGGTGTTGCCCGATTCTCGGATCGGGCAGCGAGTTCGTCGAGTTCGTCGTCGTCGAGGGCGAGGTCCGCTTCGGTGACCTCGAGCAGTTGCCCGTGTGCGCGGATGCGAGCGAGAGCGATCCCCACTCGGCGACGGCTCCCGAGGACGAGATGGGCGTTCGCGGGGAGCTGCGTGAGCAGTGTGCCGAGGGCGTCCTGCGCCTCGGCGTCCGCGAGGTGGACGTCGTCGACGATCATCACCACGTCCTGCGGTGCTGCCGACCAGACGGCGTCGGTGATCCGCTCGATCGTGGATGCCACGCCGCCCGCGGGTTGGAGGTCCAACGCTGCGGCGATCCCGGCGGTGACCGCAACGGCCGAGGTGGAACTCGGAGCGACGGTGAACCACACGTCGCGGCCGACTGGATCGAGCAGGTTGCTCTCGACCGCGAGGGTCATCGCTGTGGTCTTGCCGAATCCGGCAGCCCCGATGACCGTCGTGACCCGATGGGTGAAGCGGCCGTTGAGCAACGCGATCAGGCGGGTCCGCGCGATGAGACGGTCACGATGGGTCGTTGCCGTGTCGCTTCGGGTTGCTCGTGGCATGGCCCCACCCTGGTCCGCCACCGGGCTGAGGTGCTCCGGTTGACCGATGACAGTAGTGCCGAGGGGTGACAGTGTCACTTTCTCCTCCGTTGTCGTGGGCCCCGCCCCCGCGGGGGGGCCGGGGGCGGGCCCGGGG
>JBBSOH010000102.1:0-12348 GCA_038259945.1 Acidimicrobiales bacterium | reverse complement strand
TTGTCGAGCATTCCGCTCAGGACCTCCGGGGCGTGGCCGTCCCAGTCCTCGACCTCGCCAACGACTCGTAGAGGGAGGCGGGTCCGGTAGGACTGCGTGATGTTGCCCGGGAACTTCTTGTTCGTGACGTTGGGATCGTCCTCGAACGGACCCGTCGGCTCGACGATGTGGACGTGCCCACGTTCCCCGCTCCCTGCGAGCGCGGTGGCCAACTCTGCTCCCCACACCGCTGTCTCCACGAGCGCTGCGAAGTACACGTTGTTCGAGGTCCGGCCTTCCTGGAAGTTCGAGAGATGACCGGCGACGAGCTGATCTCCCGGTTCGAGGGCGGACTTCGTCCCGTGGAAGAACGGCCCGGTGACGTGACCGCAGCGGTCGAACGTGACGGCGACGTATTCGGCGTCGCTCGGGACGGGGACCTCCTGGTCGTGCTCGAAGGATTCTCGGTTCGTCACTGGTGCCTCCAATTTCGCAGCCCGAACGAGTGTGATCTCCCTGCGAGCGGTGGTCGTGCTCGCTCGGAATCGGGCGAGCAGCCTGATCGACGCAAGCAGAAATCTGGATTTGCCACAAGCCCCCCGCCCTGACCTACGTTGAGAATTGCGACAGCGGACACAGCGTGCGGCGACCGCGTGAGCTCGGGCGGGAGAGACCGATCGAAGGTCGATCATGAGCGGTGCGCACATCTCTGCGTCAGCACATGCGGCCTTCTCGTCGAGATCCGCTGGCGCACACCCCGGCCCGCATCTCCGTGTCAGCGCAGATGCGCGGTATGAGCGGATGTGCTGACAGAGATGGCCGGCAGCGGAACCGGAAGAGCTTGCGTTCAGCTACGGCCGTCCCAGTCGTCGACTTGGCGGAGTCGCAGGGTGACCAGTTCGAAGGGACGCAACGTGAGCGACAGCACGCCGTCGCCGACCTCGTGGCCACGATGCGGCGTCTCCATCAGGTCGCATGACCACGCCGCGCCGATCCGCTGACGGGCGCGAAGCGTGACGGCAGTGCGATCTCCCACCGCTTCGTGGAGTCGCACGATCAGATCACCGGGCCGGGTGTGGGGTCCGTCGTCGGCGAGCTTGATCGCGTCGACCTCGACGCCGAGCGCCGCTTCACCGTCGGCGCCCACGATCGTGACGATCGGAGCGAACGGAACGCTGGGGCCCTCGCCGCCATCTTGTCCGAGAGACACGACGATCGGTCGATTCAACATCTCGGCGGCCGCTCGGACCCGGCAGAGGTCGCCGTCGTGCGGACGAATCGCCAGTCGTACCCGGTGCCGGCCGTGATCGGCGTCGGGGTCGGGGTACTTGGCAGCTCGGGCGAGGCTGACGCGGATCGCTCCACCGAAGATGGCGTGGCCATACCGGCCGTCATTGAGCACGGCGACACCGAACGACGGCTCGGCGAGGCTCACGTACCGGTGCGCGCACACCTCGAACTTCGCAGCGTCCCAGGGTGACGACGGATGGGTCGGCCGATGCGTCACGCCGAACTGCACGTCGCACGCAGCAGTGTCGGCACGCACGTCGATCGGGAACGCCATCGACAGCAGGTGCTCGTCGTGGTGCCAGTCGATGTCCACCTCGATGTCGAGTTGGCGCGACTCGGCCCGCAACTCGAACGTGGTGACGACTCGGGACGGGCCGAACGAGTTCGTGACACGGATTCGACCGACGAGCGGGCCCTCGGCATCGATCGTGACCACGCCGCGCCCGACCGGGCGGGACTGCTTGCGGGTCCACGACTCGAGATCCCATGCGTCGTACTCGACCGGCTGATCGCGTCCGAGTTCGATCACTCCGGCGTGCTCACCGACGGGGATCACTTCCCGCTGCGATGCGATGTCGATGATCGAGGTCAACTCGCCGTGCTTGTTCCACCGGACCGCGAGGTGGCCGTTCGTCATCGAACAGTCGGTCACGACAACCCGATCGGTGACGACGCGCGGCTCGACCGGTGCGATGCCGAACGCCGGAACGTCGAGGGCGATCGCACACTCGTGGTCGCCGATCCGCTGCACACGATCGGGCTCGATCGCAGCGATCCGCTCGAGGTCGGAGATCGAGGTGCCCGCATCGCCGGACGCGTCGAGGACGACGACTCCGCTGTGGGCCACGCCGGCCGGGTTGGCCGCCGTGTCGCCCGATCCGAGGCGCCCGGCAGCAAGGACGGCGTGACCCGCGAGTTCGCGCTGCGCGTCGGCGAACGCCTGCTCGGCGTCGCTGTGCACCCATGCGATCGACGAGCCGGGGAGGATGTCGTGGAACTGCTGGGTGAGCACATCGGGCCAGATGTCGGCGATCGGCCGGGCCCCGACCTGCGCCAACTCCGCTGCCGAGGGGCGCTCGCCGATGGTCGCCTCCCACAGTTCCGCCTCGAACAGGGCGCGTTCCGTTCGACGGTTGCCGACCTTGGTCCGGAGCTGACTGGTGAGGGTGCCGCGGTGCGTCTCGAAGTACAGCTCGCCACGCCAGACCGGCACGTCGGCGCCGCGTACGACCTCGCGCTCCACCGCGGCGAAGAAGTCGTCGGTCGATCCGATCTCGAGTGTCACGTCCGGATCGTTCGACGCGAGCCGGTGCGCCCGTTCGAGCATCTCGCGCGTCGGCCCGCCGCCTCCGTCACCGTGCCCGAACGGCATCAGCGACACGTCGCTCCACGAATGCTCCTTGAACGATGCGATGGAGTGAGCGACCTCACCGGGGGTGATCTCGGCGTTGTAGGTGTCGACGGGAGGGAAGTGCGTGAGCACCTGTGACCCATCGAGGCCTTCCCAGTGGAACGTGTGGTGAGGGAACCGGTTCTGCTTGTTCCAGGAGAGCTTCTGCGTGATGAAGCGATCCATGCCGCCGGCCCGGAACAACTGTGGGAGGCCGGCGGGGTAACCGAACACGTCGGGGATCCACACCTCGCGACTCGGCGCACCGAACTTCTCGGTGAAGTAGCGCTGGCCGTACACGATCTGGCGGGCGAGGCTCTCACCCGACGGCAGGTTCATGTCGGCCTCGACCCACATGCCCCCGACCGGGAGCCACTGACCGGCCTGCACCTTGTCGACGATGCGAGCGAACAGATCGGGGTGTCGTTCCTCGATCCACGCGTACTGCTGCGCCTGGGAACAGCTGAACCGGTAGGTCGGATCGTCGTCCATCAACGCGACGGCCGAAGCGAACGTGCGCGTGCACTTGCGGATCGTCTCCCGGATCGGCCACAGCCAGGCGGTGTCGATGTGAGCGTGTCCGGTGGCGACGATGCGATGGCGACGGGCACCGCCCTCGACGGCGGCCAGATGTGGGGCGACGCAGCGACGCGCCGTGTCGACATCGGGCATCGCGTCGAGGGCGGCGACGATCGCGCGTCGGAGTTTCGTGCGACGGGGGTCGGCGACGTCGAGCGAGTGCATCACGCCCTGCGCGACGTCGAGGTCGTGGACGAGCGCTTCGGTCTCCACGTCCACGAGCACCACGTCGGCGGTACGGAACCGGTAGATCGGGTCCGTCGACGCGAAGTCCAGCGAACCCTGTTGCGACGGTCGGAACTGCGGGAACGTCGGGTTCGACGCCGCTTCGACGAACAGGTCGACCTGCGTCGAGTGCGGGTCGAGCACGAAATTCGTGCGGCGAGGATGGATGCCCTGCAGCGGCCGGTGCGTGCCGTCTCCACGGGGTTCGACGACCAGTCCTTCGGCCTGGAATCCTGCCGGACTGCGGGTGAAACCGAGGTCGACCACGGCTTCGATCCGGGTCGCGCGCTGTCGCCGCGACCAGTCGGCGGGAACCTCGCCGGTGAGCCGAAACCACGTCGTCTGCCAGGCCGCTCCCCACGCTGTGCCCACATCGAACGGCACGAGGTCGTCGGGCGCCGGGCCGGCTTCGATCGTCAGCGTCCGGCGGTCCTCGTGGACGAGCGGCATGATCCGCTCCCAGAGTTCGCGTTCGATGCGTCGCTCGGCGAGTTTCCGGTCGTCGTGCACGCCGAAACCGTAGTTGCTGGTCGCGTCGTCGCCCTCCAGCCGACGACGGCCTCATACCATTCGTGAAGACCTTCGACGGGTGCGGCCTCGGCTGACCACCTGACTCTTCACTGGCCGGCGGGTCGGGCGGCGACACGGGATCGAGACTGTGCCAAGATCGACATCATGGCGTCGGCAGGGTCTCGGTCGTGCTGAAGTCGCTCGCCGTCACGATCGCACAGGTCAGTCAGCGGATCGCCGGCCGCGGTGACCTCCCCGATGACCTGGACCCGGCGAGCGACGCAGCGCGACGCGCCGAACTCCGCCGCCGGCGCAAGACGATCCTCGTCCTGACCGTCGTTTTCATCGTGATGGTGGCGTTGTTCAGCACGGCATTCCACGAGCTGATGGATCGCGAGGGCCGATCGTTCTCGTGGGCGACGAGCATCTACTGGACGCTCACGACGATGACCACCCTCGGCTTCGGCGACATCACCTTCACATCCGATGCCGGGCGGCTGTTCTCGGTCGTGGTGCTGCTGTCGGGCTCGGCGTTCCTGCTCGTCGTGCTCCCGTTCGCGTTCATCCAGTTCGTCTTCGTCCCGTGGATGGCAGAGCGAGACCGGCGACGTGCTCCCCGGTCGGTGCGGGCCTCGATGGCGGGGCACATCATCCTCACCGAATTTGGCCCAGTCGAAGCCGAGGTGATCGACAACGCCGGTCAGGCGGGCGTTCCCTACGTGGTGCTGGTGGAGGACGTGGACGTCGCCGGCCGACTCCACGACGAGGGGCGCAACGTCATGGTGGGTCCGCTCGACGACCCGGCGACCTACCAGCGCGCCCGGGTCGAGCAGGCAGCGATGGTGGTCGCGACCCGCGACGACCAGACCAACACCAACATCGCGTTCACGGTGCGCGAGATCGCGCCCGAGGTGTCGATCATCGCCACCGCCAACAGTCCGGCATCGGTCGACATCCTGGAGATCGCCGGTGCCGACAGCGTCGTTCAACTCGGCGAGATCCTCGGTGCCGCCATGGCCGCACGTGCGCTCGGGCTCAGTGGCGACAGCCATGTGATCGGCGAGTTCGGCGGCTTGATGATCGCGGAGGCCGGCGTCGTCGGAACCGATCTGGTCGACCACACGTTGGAGGAAGCGGGGCTGCGTGAGCGCTTCAACGTGGGTCTGATCGGCGTGTGGGACCGTGGCGGATTCGAGATCGCATCCGCCGGAACGAAGCTGCGCGAATCGTCGCTGCTCCTGCTCGCCGGCACCGCCGAGCAACTCGCGCTGTTCGACGACCGACACGCGGTCGATTCACCCACCGCACCGAAGGCCGTCATCATCGGGGGCGGACGGGTGGGCCGAGCGGCCGGCGCAGCACTCGCAGGTGAAGGCGTCGACTACGCCATCGTCGAACAACTCGCGGAACGTCAACGAGACGGCGTCCGCTACGTGATCGGCGACGCCGCAGACCGCGACGTGCTCTCCCGGGCCGGCATCGACGACGCCGACGCCGTGTTGATCACCACCCACGACGACAACGTCAACGTCTACCTCACCCGGTACTGCAGAGGCCTCCGACCCGACGTCCGGATCGTGTCGAGATCGCGCCTCGACCGCAACGTGTCGACCCTGTACCGAGCGGGCGCCGACTCGGTGCTCTCGTACGCTGCAACGGGGTCGACCGCGATCTGGAATCATTTCCGACGCGACGAGACGCTTCTCGTCGCGCACGGGCTGCACGTGTTCCGCTCGCCGATCCCCCGCGAACTCGTCGGGCAGACGCTCGCCGAGTCGCACGTCTACCGGCGAACGAACTGCAACGTGGTCGCGATCGATTCGGGCAACGGGATCCACGCGAATCCGGACGCCCACGTGCCGCTCCCGGTCGGCTGCGAACTCCTGCTCGTGGCCACCGACGACGCCAAGGCCCGATTCTCCGAGGTGTTCCGACACGCCCGACAACGGCCGCTGCTCCCCCGTCTTCGGCGCTGACGACTCGGCGTCCCCGTGGGTGTCGGACACCCGGAGGGACGCCGGATCGGGAGGTGTCAGCGGACTCGGACGTTGGTGGCTTCGGCGCCCTTCTTGCCCTGGCCGACCGCGTAGGACACGCGTGCGTTCTCGTCGAGGGTCTTGAAGCCCTCGCTCTCGATGCTCGAGAAGTGGACGAACAGTTCGTCCCGACCCGAATCGCGAACGATGAATCCGTAGCCGCGGCTGGCGTTGAAGAACTTGACCGTGCCCAGTTCATGACCCGACGGGACCGGTGTGTTGCTCTCCGGCTGCTGCTTGCGCGGTGCCGACTCGGGCGCATCATCGCGCTTGTTGTCGGCCTTGCGTTCGCGTCGGGCCGGGCGATCGGATCCGCCGTCGGCCGAATCGGTGCGGGTCGACTGGACTGGAGCCTCCACGACGTCGCCCCTGGCTGCAGCCTCGGTCTCGAGGAGGAGCAACGTGACTTCGAGGTCGTCGAGGTCGGGGTCGGTCACGTCGACCTGGATCCCGACTTCCTTCTGCAGCTTCTTGACCTCTTTGTGCATGTTGCGCTCGACGAAGGACACGACGATGCCGGACGCACCGGCGCGAGCGGTGCGACCCGAGCGGTGGTGGTAGGTGGCGCCGTCTGCCGGCGGGTCGTAGTGGATGACCGCGTTCACGCCGTTGACGTGGATGCCGCGGGCGGCGACGTCGGTGGCGATCAGCGCGCTGGCCTTGCCCTGCTTGAAGGCGTCCAGAGCGCGGTCGCGCTGGTTCTGGCTGCGTCCGCCGTGGATCGGTTGCGCCGACACACCGAGCTTGCTGAGCTGCTTCGACAGACGGTCGGCGCCGTGACGGGTGCGGGTGAACACGATCGTCGAGCCGCAGCTCTCGATCACGCCGGCGGTGTTGTCGTTGCGATCGGCGCGGTCCATCTGCCAGAACACGTGGTGCGCGGCATGGATGTCGGGGCCCTTCGGCCCGACTTCGTGACGCACCGGATCGGTCTGGAAGTCCTTGATCAACTTGGCGACGGGACCGTCGAGCGTGGCCGAGAACAGCATCACCTGACGGTTGGAAGAGGTCTGACCGACGATGCGGCGAACGGCGGGCAGGAAGCCCATGTCGGCCATCTGGTCGGCCTCGTCGATGACGACCTGGGTGACGTCGCGCAGGTCGATCGCTCCCATCTGCATCAGGTCCTCGAGGCGGCCGGGGCACGCCACGACGAGCTCGGTGCCCTTGTTGAGCGCGTTCTTCTGGTTGCCGTAGCCGACACCGCCGTAGATCGACGTGGCGTAGAAGCGCATCGCCTTCGTGAACGGCGTGAGCTCGGCCATGATCTGCTCGGCCAGTTCGCGGGTGGGTGCGAGGACGAGTGCGACGGGGCGCTTCGGCTTGGCCTTGGTGAGGCCGGCCACGATCGGGAGGCCGAAACCGAGGGTCTTGCCGGACCCGGTCGGGGCACGACCGGCGACATCGCGCCCGTCGAGTGCGTCGGGGATCACAGCGGCCTGGATGGCGAACGGTGCCGTCATGCCGCGTGCTTCGAGTGCGTCGACGATCGCTTCGGGAAGGCCGAGATCGGCGAACGAGACGGTGATGGGGGCGTCGGAGGACACAGGGGCGTCCTCGGTGAGGGTGCTCATGGTGGGACTTCTTTCGGTTCTGCTTCAGATACAGCGCTATGGCCGGAGCAGAGATTCCGAACAGCGCCCACCGGCCAAAGCGGCCAGCGAACAGGCAACGGTATCGAATGCCGTGACATCTCGCGTGTCGCTCCCGTCACCCCGCCCAAACGGTGCAGACACCGAATGAAAGTTGCGCGGTGGGTTCGCCACCCTGCGTTGTTTCATTCGGTGTCTGACACCGTTTGGTTGGGGGTGGTGTCGCCGGGGTGGAGCATCTCCATGATCGGGTCCATGTTCGGGCCGCGGCGCAGATGATGGCCGCCGTCGACGCTGATGCAGGTGCCGGTGATCCACGAACTCTCGGGGCCGGCGAGGAACCGGACGAGCCTCGCGACGTCCCCGGTGGTGCCTTCACGTCCGAGCGGCATCTGCGCTCGGTAGTCGTCGACGATCGCAGGGATCGACATCATCCCGGCGGTCGCGTCGGTGGGAACGAGACCGGGTCGGACGGCGTTCGCACGGATGCCCGACGGGCCGAGTTCGTCGGCGACCTGTTTGACGAGCATCTCGAGGCCCGCCTTGGACACCGTGTACGGCGTCATGAACCGATGCGTCTCGATGGCAGCGATGGAGGACACGGCCACCATCGACCCGCCACCGGCCGCCACCATCGGCGCCACCGCTTCGCGCATCGTGAGGAAGGCACCGGTGAGGTTCGTGGCCATCACTGCGTTCCAGTCGTCGAGCGTGGTCCGGTGGAACGGTGCCGCCGATCCGAAGCCGGCGTTGACCACGACGATCTTCAGCGCACCCACCTCGACTGCAGTCGCCACGGCTGCGGCGACCGACGGCTCGTCGGTCACGTCGCACGCAACGGTCTCGATCGTGGCGTCGGGGTGGCGCGATCGCAGGTCGGTCGCGGCGGCGTCGAGTCGATCCACGTCACGAGCAGCGAGCACGACCGCAGCCCCGTCGGCCACGAGCGATTCGGCACATTCGAGCCCGATCCCCGACCCTCCCCCGGTGACGAGAGCGACGTGATCATCCAGGCGTGCCATCCCGCGAGTGTGCCGAACGACATCGCTCGCCGGCGACCCGGGTCGCCGTCACGCAGTCGGACGTGCTTCGCCGCAACGACCTTCGGTTTGCGACGATGGGCACGTGAACCCCGCCGACGACGCCCCGACCGTTCCGACCGATGGCCGACGAGCACCACTGAGTGGCATCCGCGTGCTCGACCTGACAAGGGTGCTCTCGGGGCCGCACTGTGGGCGGATGCTGTCCGACCTCGGTGCCGACGTGATCAAGGTCGAGCCACCGGCCGGCGACCTGACGCGTTTCTCCGCGCCACGCATCAATGGCGTGGCGTCGTACTTCGCCCAGCAGAACACCGGCAAGCGCAACCTCAGCGTCGATCTCTCGCATCCCGACGGCGTGGCGATCATGCTCGACCTGGTCGAACGTGCCGACGTGCTGCTGGAGAACTACCGACCCGGTGTGATGGCCCGACTCGGACTGGGCAGCGACGTGCTGCTCGCCCGCAATCCGCGCATCGTCGTTGCGTCGATCTCCGGCTACGGCCAGGACGGGCCATGGGTGAAGCGACGCGCCTACGCACCGGTCGTGGAGGCAGAGGCCGGGCTGATCGCTTCGCAGTCGAACGCCCGCTTCGCCGACGGTGACGCCTCCGCACACGGCGGTCTCGCCAAGGACCGTCACAGCCACGCCGACGTCTATGCCGGCATCGAAGCCTGTGCCGCCATCAACGCGGCGCTCTACCAGCGCGAGCGGACCGGTCAGGGCCAGACCATCGACATCTCCATGGCCGAGACGATGTTGTACGTGAACGAACACCTTCACGATGCGCTGTGGGACGGCGAGGTCGACCCGAACTGGATCCGCAGTTTCCGGCCCGGCGACTACCCGGTGCTGACCGTCGCCAACGGGGAGTCCCTGATCGTCAGCGGGCACCCCGCCGAGCGCGGCACGTTCGACCTGTTCCTCGCGGCGATGTCGCGCACCGACCTCGCCGACGACCCGCGCTTCTCGACCGTCGCCGCCCGTCTGGAGAATCTCGACGACCTGCGGGCGATCCTGATCGAGTACGCCCTCGGCGTGCCCGACCCCGACACGTTCGAGGCCACGTTCGCCGCTCACGGTCTGGCCGTCGGGCGGGTCCGCGAGCCTGGCGAACTCGCCGCGACCGACTGGGCCGAGCAGCGCAACGCGATCGTCGAGGTGGACGATCGGTCGGGAGGCAGCATCCGCATCCCGAACGCGCCGTGGCGGTTCTCCGACGGACCCGATGTCGGTGTGTCCGGCACCCCCCGCTTCCGCGGAGAGGACAACACCGAGGTGCTGCGCGACGTCCTCGGCTACGACGACGAACGGATCGCAGCCCTGGCGGAGGCGAGGGTCGTGTCGAGCCGGATCCCGACGTAGGCGTCGACGCGCCTTCGATCTGTCGGAGGACGCGCTGTCGAAGGTCGGGCTGCGTAAGGTCGCGTGCGTGCCGGACCTGGAGAAGCAGAAGTGGCGGAGCCGATTCGAGCGGAGACTGCTCGATGCGGGTGCGGCCGACAGCCATGCAGCGCTGGGCGATCGCAAGACCGAGATCATCGGAGCGATGCGCGGGACGATCGTGGAGATCGGACCCGGGACCGGTGCGAACATGCGCTACTTCGCCGATGGCGTTCATGTCATCGCGATCGAACCGAACCCGCACATGCATGAGCGTCTCCGGGCGGCGGCGGACGAGCACGGTGTCGACCTGGAGATCCGGAGCCTGCGTGGCGAGGCGATCGACGTCGCCGACGGTGCCGCCGACGGGGTGGTCGGCACGTTGCTCCTGTGCGGTGTGGACGACCCTTCCGCCGTCGTGGCCGAAGCTCACCGCATCATCCGCCCGGGCGGTACCTATTTCTTCGTCGAACACGTTCGAGCGGGCGACGGGTCGGGCACACGCCGTGCCCAACGCGTGATGAAGCGACCGCACGCGTGGCTGTTCAACGGATGTCGGATCGACCAGGACTCGGGCTCGATCCTTCGTTCCGGCCCGTTCGACACCGTCGACTTCGACGAGATCGACCGCGGGATCGGCGCCGTCTGGTGCCGTCGTCAGATCATCGGCGCCGCCACCAAGGCAGGTTGACGAGCGGAACGGTCGGCACGAGGGCCCGAAGTAGGATCCGCAACGATGGCGCTCTCGTTCCCCGTCGCTCCGATGAAGGCGACCCTCGGGTCGCTTCCCGAGGGCGACGGCTGGGCGTACGAGATCAAGTGGGATGGCCATCGAACCCTTGCACACGTCTCGGATGGCGAGGTCCGACTGCAGGCGACGGCGGGTGGCGATGCGACCGCCCGATGGCCCGAGGTCGTGGCGATCGGCGGTGCGATCAACGCCGGGTCGGCGATCCTCGACGGCGAGATGCTGGTGATCGGAGAGGACGGTCGGCCGAGTTTCGACCTCGTCCAGCGGAGGGACCCGGCCAAGCATGCGGCGATCTTCCACGTGTTCGACGTGCTCCAGGTCGACGGCACCGACGTCACGTCAGCCGACTACCTGCAGCGTCGATCCCTGCTCGCCGGCCTCCTCGAACGCGGCTCGCACTGGGACGTCCCGGCGCACCGCATCGGCGACGGTGCGGACTTGCTTGCAGCCACCCGCGAGCAGGGCCTCGAAGGCGTGATCGCCAAGCGCACCGATTCGACATATCGGGCGGGGACGCGTTCGAAGGACTGGGTGAAGGTCAAGAATCGGATCCGCACCGAGGTGGTGATCGGCGGGTTCACGCACGGGTCGGGCAACCGCTCGGGCACGTTCGGGGCGTTGCTCGTCGGCGTGCCGGACGGAGCGGGGCTCCGCTTCGCCGGCGGGGTCGGCACCGGCTTCGATCAGGCGACCCTCGAGTCGCTCTCCGCCGACCTCGCACGACTCGTGACCGACGCCCACCCGTTCACGGACGATCCGCCACGCCCGATCGCACGCACCGCAACGTGGGTCCGACCCGAACGCGTCGCCGTGATTGAGATCGCCGAGTTCACCAACGACGGCCACGTCCGCCACGCGAGCTTCGTCTCGATGATCGAGTCACCACGATCGAGCGGTGACGAACCGCACCGGCGATGATGTCGCGATGATCACGACAGCCGACGCCGCGGCCCGCGACGCCGCCGATCCGCTCGCTGCCTGGCGTGACGAGTTCGTGATTCCCGACGACGACCTCGCCTACCTCGACGGCAACTCGCTCGGGCGCACGCCGAAACGAACCGTCGATGCGCTCCGCCACGTCGTCGAGCAGCAGTGGGCGGGCGACCTCATCTCGTCCTGGTGGGAGAACGACTGGCTGGATCTGCCGCTGCGGGCCGGTGACACCCTGGCGCCGCTGATCGGTGCCCACCCCGGCGAGGTTGCGGTCCACGACTCGACGACGGTCTGCCTGTTCCAACTGGTCAACGTCGCGATCGACCTGCACCGCACACGCAGCGGTGACACCGGGCAGCCGATCGTGGTGGCGGTGGAAGCGACCGAATTCCCGACCGACCGCTACGTGATCGAGGGCATCAGCGTCCTGCGCTCCCCCGGCGACGTCCCGGTGGTGCAGGTCCGCCACGGCCTCGACGACCTCGCGGGTGTCGACGTCGTCGTGCGCTCACTCGTCGACTACCGGACCGCCCGACTTGCGGCCATGGCCGAGGAGACCCGACGGGCGAACGATGCAGGAGCCATCACCGTGTGGGACCTCTCCCACGCTGCCGGTGTCGTGGCCGTCGATCTCGAGGG
>JBBSOH010000101.1:0-12749 GCA_038259945.1 Acidimicrobiales bacterium | reverse complement strand
GTCCTCGTCGACGGAGCCGGCTTCGGCATCGCCGGCGTCCTTGGCCGCCTGCTCCTCCTCGAACCGGGCCCGTTGCTCGACCGGATCGTTGAGTTCGGAGTACCCGTTGGCGAGTTCGCGTCCGTCGACGAACATCTCGAACCGCTCGGTGAGGAACGGGTCGTTGCGGTCGACCCGGGCCAACGGTGAGATCTCGACCGGGTGGCCGGTGACGAACGTGGGTCGGACGATGGACGACTCCGACGTCTTCTCGAACAACTCCTCGATGATCTTGCCCGATCCCCATCGTTGCTCGAAGAACACGCCGTGATCGGTGGCGACCTGACGGACGTCCGCGACGGGCATCGAGGGGTGCAACTCGACGCCGGTACCTTCCGATGCGTAGTCGATCATCCGCTTGCGGGGCCAGGGGTCCGAGAGGTCGACGGACTCGCCGCGGATCTCCAGCACCGTGGTACCCAGCGCATCCCGCGCTGCGGTGGTGACCAGTTCCTCGGTGATGTCCATCACATCGGTCCAGTCGCCGAACGCCTGGTACAGCTCCATCATCGTGAACTCGGGGTTGTGCCGGGTGGACACGCCTTCGTTGCGGAACGTGCGGGCGATCTCGTAGACGCGTTCCATGCCGCCCACGATCAGGCGCTTCAGGTACAACTCGACGGCGATACGGAGATACAGCTGCATGTCGAGAGCGTTGTGGTGCGTGGTGAACGGGCGAGCATGAGCGCCGCCGACCTCGGGGTGCAGCACCGGCGTCTCGACCTCGATGAATCCGTGCGATGCGAGGGTTCGACGGAAGCTGGCCACCGTCTCGTGGCGGATCTCGAAGTTGCGACGCGCCTCCTCGTTGACGATCAGGTCGGCGTAGCGCTGACGGAACCGAGTGTCCACATCGGACAACCCGTGCCACTTGCCGGGGAGCGGGCGCACCGCTTTGGACAGCAGCTGCACGCTGTCGGTCTTCACCGAGAGTTCGCCCTTGCGAGTGGTCATCACGGTTCCGACGACACCGACCCAGTCGCCGAGGTCGAGGCGCTTGATCGCGTCGAATGCGTCGTCGCCGACCACGGCCTTGGAGATGAACAGCTGCAGTTCGCCGGTCCGGTCTCGGATCGTGGCGAAGATCAGCTTGCCCGAGTCGCGCTTGAGCATGATCCTCCCGGCGACCGACACAGCGTCCTCGGTCTCCACGCCGGGTTCGAGTTCGCCCCATTCGCCGCGTACCTCGTCCAAGGTGTGGGTCCGGTCGAAGCGGTACGGGTACGGGTTCGTCCCTGCGGCGCGCATGTCGTCGAGTTGCGCGAGTCGACGAGCCTTCTCGGGGCCGAGGCCGCTTCCGGTCGGATCGGTCGACTCGTCCGCCGCTGGTTCAGATGTCACGTCGCTCACGATTGAGTGACCGTAGCCAGCACGTGGCTCGGTGCGAACACCGAATTTCGATCAGAGGCGGACGCCGCCGGTCGCTCGACGATGGGTTCGATCGACGTGACGACCATGACACCTTCCGGTCGTCATGATTTCGTAACATGTCGCCGTGCTCGCCGCCACTCGCCACCGCATCCGACGCCGCTTCGGTGCGGCCACCCTGATCCTCGCTCTCGCCGTCCCAGCCGTGGCCGTCGCGGCCGTCACGCAGGTCGGACCAAGCGGTGCCACCGTGTCGGAACGAGCCGTGCGGATGACGCCGCCGGTCGGCGACATCGTCAACGTCTACGACAGCGGCGAACTCGATGCTGCGACCGAGGCCAGCGCGGCCGCCGCCGCTCGCCAGGCCGGTGCCGACTTCACGGTGACGGACTCCGCATCGATCGCGATGCAGCGCATCGTCCGCGGGTCGGGCGTGGTGCAGGAAGCACCTCCGACGATGTCGATCCCGATGGGGACGACCGTGTTCGACCGCGACGTGATCGGCACGCTGATGGGAACCGAGGTCTCAGCGGCGGTGTCGCCGACCTCGTTGGTGATGGGTCGCCGCACCGCCGACCTCCGCGGTGCGCAGGCCGGTGACGTCGTCACGCTCCGGTCGGCCTTCGGTGCCGACGTCGATTTCACCATCGGTGCCGTCGTGGCCGACGAGATCACCGGCGGGACGGAGTTGCTGATCACTCCCGAGGGTGCAGCACGCCTGAGCCTGAGCCGTGAGAGCAGCGTCACCATGTGGGGCTTCGATTCGCGTGCCGCGATCGACCAGGCACTCGCCGACAACGGCCTCGAGTCCACGAGGATCCGGATCCGGCGGAGTTGGGATCCGTTCGATCCGGACTCGACGCTCGGCATGGCGTCGACGAAGGCACTGCTCGGCGAGTTCGCGTACCGAGTGAACAGCAGCGGTTCGGTCACCCAGGAAGCGTCCTGGCAGGCGGCCAACCTGCCGTCCGGGCGCCGCAGCATCGGAATCGGGATCAGTGCCCGTTGTCACCTGGTCGTCGAACCTGCGCTGCAGGCGGCATTCGCCGAGATCGCGCAGCGCGGCCTGTCGGGCGTGTTCGATGTCGGTGACGCCAACTCGGCCGGTGGCTGCCACAACCCACGCTTCAACCGACTCGCGAACAGCGCGACGATCGGTTTCCTGTCACGGCATTCCTGGGCCATGGCGATCGACACGAACACCGTCGGCTCGTGCCAGGGCTGTGCTCCACCGAACTTCGCGTCGCGTCCGGGCGGCTGCACGGCGGTGCGCATCCTTCGCAAGCACGGCTTCTCGTGGGGTGGGAACTACCTCACTCCCGACGGGATGCACTTCGAGTACGTCGGGGAGCCACGCGATCAACTGCCGTATCCGTCTCGCTGGTGCCCGAACATCGTCGACGGCAACACGCTCACCTCCGAGGTGACCCAACGTGCCACGCTGTTCGACGGGGCCGGCCTCATCACGGAATGACGGGTCCGCCGTCGCCCGCCGACGGGTGGCTCTAGCCTGAGCGACGTGGCAGAACGTTTCGTGATCATCGGCGGAGGCCCGGCGGGCAACGTCGCAGCGACCTATGCAGCGAGGATGGGGGCCGAGGTCACCGTCGTCGAACGTGACGTGATCGGTGGTGCTGCACACCTGTGGGATTGCATTCCGTCGAAGTCGATGATCGCCACCGGTGGCGCGATGAGCTTCATGCGTCGATCCGAGGGGATGGGTCTCGAACACGAGACTCCCTCTCTGGACACCGCTGCGCTGACGGCGCGCATCGGACGGATCAAGGACAAGATGGAAGGCAACACGACCCGGTTGCTCGACAGTCAGGGCGTCCGCCTGCTGCGCGGCGAGGGTGTTTTCACCGGGTCCAACGAGGTGGCGGTGACGACGGCCGACGGCTCGGTCGAGACGATCCGCTTCGATTCGGCACTGGTGTCCACCGGCTCTCGGCCGCGCATCCCCGAGTGGTGCCACCCCGACGGCGAGCGGATCCTCACGACTCGAGACTGCTACCCGCCCCGGGTCTTCCCGGAGAGCGTCACGGTGGTCGGCTCGGGCGTGACGGGCGTGGAGTTCGTCCACATGTTCTCGTCGTTCGGCTCCGACGTGACGCTCGTGGTCAGCCGCCAGCAGGTACTTCCCGGGAAGGATCCCGAGGTCGCCGCTGTTCTGGAACAGGAGTTCATGGACCGGGGAGTCAAGCTGTTGATGGGCGCCCGGGCACAGAGCATCGAACGGGTCGACGCCGACGGCAACCCGGACCCGGCCGGCGACAGCGTCGTCGTGCGCTGCGACGACGGCCGCTCGGTCACCTCGTCACACGCTGTGCTCGCCATCGGTTCGGTCCCGAACACCGACGGCATCGGGCTCGAGGCCGCCGGCGTCGAGGTCAACAAGTGGGGCTACGTCGACATCAACCACCACTGCGTCACCAATGTCGACCACATCTACGCCGCCGGCGACATCAGCGGCAAGCTTCCGCTGTCGTCGGTGGCCTCGATCCAGGGCCGCAAAGTCGCCGAGCACGTGATGGGCATGCACACCCGCAGCCATCGCCACCTCGACTACGACAAGGCGGCCTCGGCGATCTTCACCGAACCCGAGATCGCCGACGTCGGGCTCGCCGAAGCAGAGGCGTTTTCCGAGGGCCGCAAGATTCGCGTCACGAAGGTGCCGTTCTCGGCCACCGCCAAGGCGATGATCAACGACGACACCCGGGGCTTCGTGAAGATCATCTCCGACCCGGCCACCGGCGTGATCCTCGGCGGTTCGATCGTCGGTCGCCACGCCGCCGAGTTGATCTCGGTGATCGCCATCGCGGTGACCGCCAACCTCACCGTCACCGACCTCCTCGAGAGCATCCTCGTGCACCCGGCGCTCAGCGAAGCGCTCGCCGAAGCCGCCGAATAGGGGCGACCCGACCGGAACACCGTCCGGGTTGGCTGCGATCATCGAGCCTCTGTCGCGGTTCCGTGTGCACGATGGCCGGTTCGTGGCGCGCCGGGGTTGGTTCGGATTCGGGCACGAGGTCGCGGTGCCTGCGAGATCACAGGGAGCGCATCGCGCTGCAACCACTCCGCAAAGCGGGCATTCCACCCTCGACGGGAGGCCTCCGCCCCCGATGTTCTCGAAATGTCAGGTTGGACTGACGAGAAGGTCGTCGGCGTCAGTCCAGCCTGACATTCGAGCAAGGTGAGGGGTGGAGCCGACTCGGCTTCGTCCCGATGGACGGCCCGTTGCCTACCGGTCACCACGGCACGAGCCCGCCCTCGTCGTCTGCTGCATCGGCATCGACCGTTCGTCGGAACTGCTGGGAGTTCGAGCGGCGGTCGCGCTCATCCCGATCGAGCGGGCGAAGGGGACGCGGCGGGAGAACGTCGGACATGATTGCGGACCGCGAGAAGCGGGCGTGGGTGGACTGCCGTGAGATTCCGAGGAGTCGGGCGATGCCGGCCCACGAGGTGCCGGCTTCTCGTGCCCGGTGGACGCTGCGGCGTTCGAGCCAGGGGAGGTAGTCGTCGACCAGCAGTCGGAGGCTGCCCAACGCGACGCCGGGGCGTGGACCGAGCAGGTCGATCGTCAGTTGGACGACCTCGCGTTCCACACGAGTGTCCGCTGATTCGCGCAGTTCTCGAAGCCGATCGAGGGTTGCGTGGTCGCCGGTCTGGTGGAGCGTCAGGATGTCCATGTCGGCCCATCCTGACGGAGGGGTGTCGCAGGGTTTCCTGGCAGCAGCTACTCGATGATGGCGAGGACGTCGCCGCCGCCCACGGTGTCACCGGCCGAGACTCTGATCTCCTTGACGGTGCCCGAGGTCTCGGCGTTGATCTGGTTCTCCATCTTCATCGCCTCGAGCACGAGCAGTCCGGTCCCGACCTCGACCTCCTGGCCGACTTCCACGAGCACCTTCACGATGGTGCCCTGCATCGGTGCCTCGATCGAGCCCGAGGCGGCACCGCCGCCACCGCCCGAGGCCGCACGCTTCTCGCGCTTCTTCACCGGCGACGCGCCTGCGGCGACCACCGGCTGATCGGGGACCCACATCGACACGTCGAAGCGCTTGCCGTTCACCTCGACCGTGGTGTTGCGTCGGACCAACTCCGGCGCATCCTCGTCGGTCTGCTCGGGAGCGGTGGACTCGGCCTTGCCACTGACGCCGGAGAGATCGAGTGTCTCCTCGACCCACTTGGTCGAATGGGTCATCGCCGCGAAGTCGGGGTGCTTGAGGATCGCCATGTCGGCGGGGATCGTGGTGGCAACCCCTTCGACGACCAGTTCGTCGAGAGCACGGATCGTGCGGGCGATGGCGACCTCACGGGTGCGTCCCCAGACGACGAGCTTGCCGACCAGGTTGTCGTAGTACTGGCTGACCTCGTCGCCGGACATGTATCCGGTGTCGAAGCGGACACCGAACCCGTCCGGCGGGACGAGCTTGGTGATGGGACCGGGGGAGGGGAGGAACTTGCCGCCAGCGGGGTCCTCGGCGTTGATGCGGATCTCGATCGAGTGGCCGCGACGTGCAGCGTCGACCTCGGCCTGGGTCATCGGGAGTTCCTCCCCTGCGGCGACGCGGATCTGCCACTCGACGAGGTCGATGTCGGTGATCATCTCGCTCACCGGGTGCTCGACCTGCAGGCGGGTGTTCATCTCCAGGAAGAAGAACTCGCCGTCCTGGTAGATGAACTCGACGGTGCCGGCGCCGTAGTAACCGACCGCCAGGGCGGCCTTGACCGCCGCTTCGCCCATGGCAGCTTCCAGGCCGTCCGGCAGACCGGGTGCAGGGGCCTCCTCGATCAGCTTCTGGTGGCGACGTTGTGCCGAGCAGTCGCGGCTGGAGATCCACACGCAGTTTCCCTGCTTGTCGCCGACGAGCTGGATCTCGACGTGGCGTGGCCACGTGAGGTATCGCTCGACGTAGACCTCGTCACGCCCGAAGAAGCTCTTCGCTTCACGCTGCGCCGATGCGTACGCGTCATCGACCTCGGCTGCGGACTGCACGATCTTCATCCCGCGGCCGCCACCACCGAAGGCGGCCTTGATCACGGCGGGCCAACCGAACTCGTCGCCGAAGGCACGGACGTCGTCCGGCCCGGTGGCGAACTCGGTCATGCCGGGAACGATCGGCGCGCCGCCGCGCACGGCGGCCTGACGGCTCGACACCTTGTCGGACATCTCGTCCATCGCCTCGGGCGGTGGTCCGATGAACTCGACACCCAGAGCCGCCACGGCGCGAGCAAAATCGGGATTCTCGCTGAAGAAGCCGTAGCCGGGGTGCACCGAGTCGGCACCGCTGGTGCGGATGGCGTCGAGCAGCTTGTCCTGGTCGATGTAGCTCTCGGCAGCGGTGGTTCCACCGAGTGCATAGGCCTCGTCGGCGAGTCGGACGTGGAGCGATTCACGGTCGAGTTCGGAGTAGACGGCGACCGTCTGAATTCCCATCTCGCGAGCAGCGCGGATGACTCGGACGGCGATTTCGCCTCGGTTGGCGATCAGGATCTTCTTCAGCACGGCTGCAAATGTAGAGCCCATGACCGACCGAGCAGGCATTCGCCGTCCGACGATGCCTGCGGGCCACGGTTGGACGGTGAGGACGGTCGCCGAGACGGGGAGCACGAATGCCGACGTCCTGGCGGGCATCGATCGCGGTGAGACCCTGGCGCGCACGGTCCTGCGAGCCGATCATCAGACCGCCGGACGCGGTCGGCTGGACCGCCGTTGGGACGCACCGGCGGGAGCAAATCTGCTCGCCTCCCTGTGTTTCGCCTCGGAGCCTCTCGCACCGGGCGACTCCGGGTCTGCGGTGATCCAGCCCGTTGAACTCACCCAGGCGGTCGGGCTCGCAGCGGTCCACGCCGTGGACCGCTTCGCAGTCGAAGGCGAGCACACCGATGGTTCGGTGCGAGCGGGGCTGAAATGGCCCAACGACGTCCTGCTCGGCGATGCGAAGCTCGCCGGTGTGCTGGCTCAACGCTCGCCGAGCGGCGAGATCGTCGTCGGGATCGGTCTCAACGTCGGATGGGCTCCCGACGGAGCGGCTTGTCTTTCACGCGATCTCGGCGTGGACGTCGAACCAGCGCAGTTCCTCGACGTGATGCTGACCGAACTCGATGCACACCTGTCCTGTGCACGAGACGAGCGGCGGAGGCGATACGTGGAGCGCCTGCACACGCTCGGGCGGACGGTGCGGATCCAGATGCCGGCCGGGGACGACGTGGTCGGAGTGGCCGAGGGAGTCGACGAATCCGGTCGGCTCCTCGTGCGAGCGGGGACCGACGCGGCCGCGTCAGGGGAGGTTCGTGCGATCGACGTCGGTGACATCGTGCACCTGCGAACTCCCACGAATGACCAGTGACCGACGCGAGGTGGGTCTAGCGTCGTCCTGATGTACGAAACGAATGCCGGTTCGCACGACTCGACGCGGGACCGCCCCCGTCGACGCACCTCCGCACCGCTCGGCATCCTGTTCGCGGTCGTCGTCGCCGCGAGTGGTTCGGTGGGAGCGATCTCCGCGTTCGAGCGTTCGACCGGGGACATCGCCCAGTTCGAGGATTTCGACGTGGAGGAGTTGGCACCCGTCGACGGGCCGGCGATCAACTATCTCCTGATCGGCTCGGACAGCCGCGAAGGCGTGGACCCGAATGCCCCTGACGCCGCTGTTGTCGGCGACGTGTCGGGCCGCCGGAGCGACACGATCATGATCCTTCGCCAGGAGAAGGACGGCAACGGTGCGGCGATCCTGAGCCTCAACCGCGACCTCTGGGTCACGCATGCCGACACCGGTCGTCAGCAGCGCATCAATGCCGCCTACAACCGGGGTGCAGACGTGCTCGCCGCCACGATCACCGCCGAGTACGGCATCCCGATCAACCACGTCGTCGACATCGACTTCGTTGGCTTCCAGTCCCTCGTCGAAGCGATCGGCGGCGTCACCATCTGCTTCGAGTTCGAGACGCGTGACATCGGGAGTGGTCTGGCACAGCTCCCGGGGTGCAACCGTCTCGACGGCACCCAGGCGCTCGCGTACGCGCGAGGGCGGAAGTACGAGGAACTCCGTGACGGCGAATGGCGACAGGACCCCACCGCTGACCTCGGACGTGTGCTGCGCCAGCAGAACTTCTTGCGCGTCGCCGTCGACGAGGCGCTGAACAAGTTGCGTGGCGATCCCTCGGTCGTGCGGGGTCTGCTCGACGCAGCCACGCAGTCGCTGGTGCTCGACCCGAACCTCGACCCGATCTCGGCTGCAGGCACGCTCAAGAAGGCGTTCGGCTCCGGCCTGAACACCTTCACGCTGCAGGCCGAAGGGGCGACCATCGACGGCAACTCGGTGCTGCTCGCACTCGACACCCCGGAGAACACCGTCGTGCTCGACTACTTCCGCGGCGTCGGGGCACTCCCCGTCCCGCCCACGACGATCCCGGGCTGAGCGACGGATTCGGGGCCGGGTACGACGTCGTGAAACCCGCGATTCCGACGATGTTGCCCGACCGTCGCACCTGGCGAGCGGCCGCCGGAGTGGTGTGCGGAGTCGCGATCGCGGCGGTCGCTCTGTCGATCGTGGTCTATGTGTCGGCCAGCTGCGACATCGCTTTCGGGATCTTCACGGGCGAGTCGAGTCGTGCGGTCGTGGACGACTGGTATGCAGGTCTGCTCTCCGACCTCGGCCTCGCGATCTGGGCGCTCGGGGCGGTCGGATCGCTGCTCGCTGCGCTGCTCCACCTGCATCGTGGCAGCCCGGGTGCCGGGTTCTTCGCTGCGATGGGCGTGATCACTGCCTGGCTCGCGGCCGACGATGCGTTCCTGTGGCACGAGGAACTCATTCCCGACACGGTGGGAGTCGACGAGCAGGTCGTGTTCATCGTGTACGCCGTGGTCACCGTCGTCGCGTTGGTCGCCGGACGATCGACGATCGTCCGGAATCTCTGGTGGGTGCTGGGAGCCGGTTGTGCGCTTCTCGCCGGCTCGATCGTGGCCGAGCGGGTCGGCTTCTCGTTGTGGACGAAAGACGATGTCGTGAGCGTGTGCAAGTTCATCGGGATCGCCGCGTGGACCGCCTTCCACGTCGAAGCCGCTGTCCACCAGGGCCTCGGATCCGCAAGGAGTTCGCCCGGCGAGCAGGGCTCACGGGAAACAGGCTCGAACGACGGGGGAGCGTGGCCGCCGCCGAGAGCGCAGGACGCGATCGTCGTTCAGAACATGTCGGGCTGATCGGCGAACCTCGGCGCCACGCCGTCCTTGTCCGACAGAGTAGGTGCCTCGGTCTCGTCCACGCCGTCGGTGACGGTGGGCCACGCGATCGCGAGGTCGGCGTCGTCCCAGCGGATCGACCGCTCGGTGTCGGCGGCGTACGCCGCGGTCACCTTGTACGCCACGTGGACATCGGCCGTGAGCGTCGCGAACCCATGCGCGAACCCTGCCGGAACCAGCAACTGGTTGCCGATCTCGGCGCTGAGCGTGCGCGTGACGTGCCGGCCGAAGGACGGCGAGTCGCGACGGATGTCGACGGCCACGTCGAAGATCGAGCCGCGGAGCACGCGGATCAGCTTGTCCTGGGCGAAGGGGGGCAGCTGGTAGTGCAACCCGCGGATCGTGCCCGGAGTGGCCGAGAACGACTCGTTGTCCTGGACGAAGTCGAATGCGAGCCCGGCATCGGCGAACAGGTCTCGGCGATACGCCTCGGTGAACCAGCCTCGGGCGTCGCCGCGACGGACGGGGACGATCTCGACGACGTCGCGGATCTCGGTCGGGATGAACTCCATGTCGTCAGCCTCCGAGCCCACGTCGGTCGTTGGCGCCGCCCGCACGCAGCGGGCCCCACCAGTCCTCGTTGTCGAGGTACCACTGCACCGTGGCCCTCAGGCCCGTGTCGAACGTGTGGGCCGGCTCCCAGCCGAGTTCGCTCTGGATCTTGCGCTGATCGATCGCGTACCGTTGGTCATGTCCCGGCCGGTCCGCGACGAACGTGATCAGCGAGCGTCGTGACTCGCCGGACGCCAGTGGCGGCGCCAACTCGTCGACGAGATCGCAGATCGACTCCACCACGGCGAGGTTCGTCTGTTCCGACTTGCCACCGATGTTGTACGTCTCTCCGGGCACACCGCGCTCGACGACCGTCACCAGCGCTGCGGCGTGATCCTCGACGTGCAGCCAGTCGCGGATCTGCTGACCGTCGCCGTACACCGGCAACGGCTCACCGAACAGGGCCCGGATGGTGACCAGCGGGATCAGCTTCTCCGGGAAGTGGAAGGGCCCGTAGTTGTTGGAGCAGTTCGTCACCAGCACCGGAAGTCCGTACGTCTCGCCCCAGGCGCGCACCAGGTGATCCGACCCGGCCTTGCTGGCGGAGTACGGCGACCGTGGGTCGTACGGCGTGGACTCGGTGAAGCCCGGATCGTGCGGGCCGAGCGAACCGAACACCTCGTCGGTGGAGATGTGGTGGAACCGCTGCACGCCGGCGACCCGGGCGGCTTCGAGCATCGTGTAGGTGCCGATCAGGTTGGTCTGGACGAACGCGCCGGGTCCATCGATCGATCGGTCCACGTGGGACTCGGCAGCGAGGTGCATCACCACGTCGGGTGCGTGTTCGACGAACACCGAGGTGATCCGGTCCACGTCGCAGATGTCGGCCTGCTCGAACGTGTGGCGCGGGCTGTCAGCTGCTGCCTGCGTGCTGCCGTGCGTGGCGGCGTAAGTCATCTTGTCCACGTTCACGACCTCGTGGTCGGTGTGCGCGATCAGGTGCCGGACCACCGCCGACCCGATGAACCCTTTGCCGCCGGTCACCAAGACCTTGAGCGGGTGGCTCCCCTCGGAACCGGTGGTCATCGCTGTGCTCCCTCGAGGCGTTCGAGCAGGTACTGGCCGTAGGTGTTCTTCTCCATCGCCACGCCGGCGGACCGCATCGCGTCGTCGTCGATCCAACCGTGCTCCCAGGCGATCTCCTCGAGGCATGCGATCTGGCGGTTCTGGCGATGCTGGATCACCCGGACGAACTCCGATGCTTCGACCATCGAGTCGAACGTGCCCGTGTCGAGCCACGCGTAGCCGCGGTCGAGTTGAGCGACCCGGAGCTCGCCGCGCTGCAGGTACCAGTCGATCACCGAGGTGATCTCCAGTTCACCGCGAGGCGACGGGCGGACCTCGGCTGCGGCTTCCACGACGTGCTCGTCGAAGAAGTACAGCCCGGTCACGGCCCAGTGCGAGCGCGGGTTCTCGGGCTTCTCCTCGATGGACAGCGCAGCGCCGCTGTCGTCGAGTTCCACGATGCCGTACCGCTCGGGATCCTTGACGTGGTACCCGAATACGGTGGCTCCGACCGGTTGCGTCGCCGCCGACCTCACGGCGTCGGACAGACCGGCTCCGTAGAACAGGTTGTCGCCGAGCACGAGTGACGCGCCCTGCCCGTCGAGGAAGTCGGCACCGATCACGAACGCCTGGGCGAGGCCCTCGGGTCGGGGTTGAACGGCGTAGGTGAGTTGCAGCCCCCACTGGCCACCGTCGCCGAGCAGTCGTTCGAACGCGGGCCGATCCTCCGGCGTCGTGATGATCAGCACCTCACGCAGCCCGGCCAGCATGTGCACCGACAGCGGGTAGTAGATCATCGGCTTGTCGTACACCGGGAGGAGTTGCTTCGAGGTGCCCAGAGTGACCGGATGGAGACGCGAGCCGGTGCCGCCGGCGAGAACGATGCCCTTCATGGCCGGACAGGGTAGGTGGCCGAGCGACAAGCGCGTTGGCGGCCGCCGGTCGCGCACCGGTGCCCCACCGGCGCATTGGGGTCCCGGTCGATGATGTCGGTGACAGACGGTGCCGCAGGCCGCCTTCGGTTGCAGCAGTCCCGTGGATCCGATTGCCGAATTGTCAGTCTGGGTTGACATCGCCAGACGTTGCGTCAAGCCAGGTTGACGAACGACCGGATCGACTCCCGGAGGTGACTGGTCCGCTGCAGCGTCGCCCACGTTCATCGGGGACGGACGGCACCTCCCGGCTACCCTCTCGCCGTGACCGACCCATCGACGATCCTGGTGACCGGTGCCGGGGGGCAGTTGGGCCGTGACGTGGTGCTCGGCTGCGAGGCTGCTGGACGCACTGTCGTGGGTCTCGATCGGGCGGGCCTCGACCTGTGTGATGCAGTCGCCGTTGCCGATGTGATGTCGTCGTTGCGCCCCGCCGCCGTGGTCAACTGCGCCGCCTACACCGCGGTCGATGCGTGCGAGTCGAACGTCGAGCTCGCACACCTGGTCAACGAACACGCCATCCGTTCGCTTGCCGAGGCGTGTGTGTCCGTCCGCGCTCACCTCGTCCATGTCAGCACCGACTACGTGTTCGACGGCACGCTCGACCG
>JBBSOH010000100.1:0-12828 GCA_038259945.1 Acidimicrobiales bacterium | reverse complement strand
CGAACGGGACTCCTCGAGCCACGGTGCGATCGCTCCGGCGGCGAGAAACGAGTAGAAGAGATCGCCTTCCACGACCACGCTCTGATCGAAGCGTCCGGCGACGACGCGTGCCACCGTCGACTTGCCGGCGCCGGGCGGGCCGGTCACGACGAGGAGCGACTTCACGCTGCCGTTCTACCCGCTCGCGAACGATTCGCGAACGACGGCGCAGGCGGACCACGACATCACTGCGGCGCTCTACGTTGACATCGATGCTGATTCGTCGCTTCGCCCTGGTCGGACTCGTGGGTGTCGCCTCGGCGTGTTCCGGTGCGAGCGACACCGCTCCACGGTCGTCGACGGCGCCGCTGACCGATGCGGGGTCGGCCGACGCCCTGGCCACCGTCGGGATCGACGACGTCATCGAGTTGGAGCCAGGTGCGCTGGTGGACGGAACGCTCACCGTCGACGGTGCGCAGATCGACTACGTGGCGGTCGCCCCGGCCGGGTTCGAAGTCGGCGACACAGCACCCGTGCTGCTCGCGTTCCCGCCGGGCGGGCAGGACATCGACACCACCCGATCTGTCGCCGAGCAGACCTACCTGACCGAGGCGACCGAGCGCGGCTGGGTCGTGTTCAGTCCCGCCTCGCCCGTCGGGGGCGACCTGTGGTTCGGCGAGTCGAGCCGGCTCGTCCCGGCGGTGATGGACTGGATCGAGACCTGGGTGATACCCGAGGGCGGGAGCGTCCACGTCGCCGGTGTGAGCAACGGTGGTCTCAGCACGTTCGCCGCCGCCGCTCTCGTGCCCGACCGGGTTCAGTCGCTCCTGACGTTCCCCGGTTTCCCGCGCGACCAGGCGGCTCGCGCCGCTCTCCCGGAACTCGCGGACGTCCCGGTGCGGATGTTCGTCGGGGAGACCGACACGAGCTGGGCCGAGCCGATGCAGGAGACCGCCGACGTGCTCGACGAACTCGGCGGCGACATCACCTTCGAGATCGTTCCCGGCGAGGGCCACATCATCGGCGCCCTTCGCGACGGAGTCCGCATCTTCGACGAACTCGACGCCGTTCGCAACCGCTGAGCGGCCGATCCGGAGAATTGGTCGGACACCGCCGAGGCTGACGCCACCGTTCCGACCGGAGAAGCACATCATCCTTGACGTACCCCCTCGGTAGGTTGGCAGGTCGATGATTCGCCAGTCGCGACACCGGCCGCCGCACGTGGCGCAGGGCACCTGGCGGTCGGGCGCGCTGCACGTGTGGGGCTGGAATGGCTTCGACACAGCGGCCATGGCTTGGCTCTACTCCGGATTCCGCACGATGGGCGTCGACGGGACGCGCACCGGGTGGCACGACTCACCGGTGTCCTACGGAGCGATCGCCCGCGTCACCGTCGAGGTGCCCCAGCGACCTGCGCTCCACGCCGCCTCGGTGCAACTCGATCCGCTGGGAATCGCTGTCTGGTTGTCCGATCTACCCGCCGATCGTGACCAGTTGTCGCCCTCGATCGCGTGGTTCGCACGCGTCTCGGAACTCGCACGACGGATGGTGTCGGCAGGTCGGATGTCGCCGATCATCGTCGACGAGGGTCCGTTCACGGTTGCCCGCTGGGTGCCCGAGGTCGACGACGAGATCCAGGGTCTACTCGAGCGACTGGACGAGGCGAAGCCCTACATCTGCACCGCCGGGTCGGGCCACGACACCCGCCGCATCTTCGAGTTGATGGTCGACGGCGTTGCACGTTCGTACCTCTCCCAGAGTGGATGGAAGGCCGAGATCGGTCGGGGTCGCAAGGCGTCCACCCAGGTGATGCGTGCCACCTTCGGGGCGCTCGCCAAGCCCGACCACGTGGTGCGCGGCGGCACCAACGACTTCGAGGTGGCACTCGACCACCTCCGCGACGAACTCGATCGTCATCGGCGACGCCTGTCCGGCGAACCCGTCGTGATCCCCCGCATCCGACTCCTCATGTCCCAGGACCCGCACGATCCATGGGAGGTGCGCCTGGAACTCGTCGACGATGCCGACTCGATGCGCTGGTGCACTGCGGCCGACGTGTGGGAACGCAACGCGCAAGCCGTCGACGTGGCTCGCGAAGAGCGCCATCTCCCGACACTGGTCGCGTTGTTGAACGACGTCACCGCACGCATCGCACCGGTCGTGCCCGGCCTCGCCGACTGGGCGGTCGAGCACGAGCCGTCGCTGATCGAACTGGATCTGGCCACCGCCGAGGACTTCATCGACATCGCACCCTTCGAGCTGGACAAGGCCGGAGTGGAACTGATCGGCCCCGAGCGTCTGATCCAGAACCGCGTGCGCGTGGCGGGCGAGGCCACCCCGCAGCCCCAGGACGATCGCAAGAAGCAGTTCGGTCGCGAGGCGCTCGTCGAGTGGAAGCTCGTCGTCGGCGACGAGGAGATCTCCGACGCCGAACTCGCTCGGGCCGAGGAGGCCGGGGCCACGCTGCTGCACACCGGCGACCGGTGGGTCCGCATCGATGCCGATGAACTCCGGCGCAAGCGCGCCAGGCTGCGCGAGTTGGAACAGACGCGCAGCACGGTCACGCCGTTGCAACTGCTGCAACTCGCCAACGACGACGAGTCCGACGGCGAACGCACGACCATCACCATCCACGGAGTCGGTGACGAATGGAACGGCCGTGAGATCGGCCTCGATGCGGCCGACGGTGCTGCGACGGGGGGTTCGTCGAGCGGCGACATGGCGCCCATCAGCGACACCGACTGGGTGCGCAGCCTGCTCCAGGGGCTCCCCGACGAGCGATTGGAGGAGGTTCAGGAGTCGAGCGAGTTCGTCGGAGAACTGCGTCACTACCAGCGCCGCGGTCTCGCCTGGATGCAGTTCCTCGCCAAGCTCGGTCTCGGTGGTTGCCTCGCCGACGACATGGGTCTCGGCAAGAGCGCCACCACGCTCGCGCACCTCGTGGAACGCCCGGGTCCGCACCTCGTCGTGTGCCCGCTGTCGGTCGTGCGCAACTGGCGTTCCGAGACCGAACGCTTCACCCCGAAGCTCGACGTGAGCGTCCACCACGGGGCACAGCGCAACAAACAGTTGGCGACACTGGCGTCCTCGGTTGCTTCGGTCGAGTCGGACGAGATGTTCCACGTCGACCCGTCGCTGCAGATCGTCGTCACCACCTACGGGTTGCTCCCACGCGACCTCGAGCATCTCGCTTCGATCCAGTGGTCGACCGTCGTGCTCGACGAAGCCCAGATGGTGAAGAACCCGAACACCAAGGCGGCCAAGGCCGTGCGCAAACTCTCGGCCGACCAGAAGATCGCGCTCACCGGGACGCCGGTCGAGAACCGGTTGAGCGAACTGTGGGCGATCCTCGATGCCGTCAACCCGGGCATCCTCGGTGGCCTCGAACGGTTCCGCAAGGACTTCGCCTCGCCGATCGAGCGGGCCACCGATCCTGAGGCGTCGGCGGACGCAGCGGCACGTCTGCGCCGCATCACGGCACCGTTCATCCTGCGTCGGACCAAGGCCGACAAGCGGCTGCTGCCCGATCTGCCCGACAAGATCGAGCAGATCGCCTACGCCAAGCTCACCAAGGAGCAGGCCACGCTGTACCAGCAGGTCGTGGACCAACTCCTGGTCGATGCCGAGCAGGCCAAGGGCATGCGGCGCCGGGGCCTGGTGCTCGCAGCACTGATGCGTCTCAAGCAGATCTGCAACCATCCGGCTCATGCACTCAAGGACGGTTCACGACTGGCAGGCCGTTCGGGGAAGCTGACGCGCTTCGACGAATTGGTCACCGACCTGCTCGACCAGGGCGAGCGAGCGTTGGTGTTCACCCAGTTCCGCGAGATGGGTGAACTGCTCGTGCGTCACGTGTCCGAACAGTTCTCGTTCGACGCGCCATTCCTCCACGGCGGCGTGTCGCGCACCGGCCGCGACGCGATGGTCGACCGGTTCCAGGACGGTTCCGGCTCGCCACTGCTGCTCGTGTCGTTGAAGGCGGGCGGGACCGGGTTGAACCTCACCGCGGCGTCGCAGGTCATCCACTACGACCGTTGGTGGAATCCGGCCGTGGAGGACCAGGCCACCGATCGCGCCTGGCGTCTCGGCCAGACCCAGACCGTCAACGTCCACAAGTTGGTCTGCGAGGGCACGGTGGAGGAGAAGGTCAGCCAGGTCATCGACGACAAGCGCAAGCTCGCGGCGCAAGTCATCGGATCGGGCGCGGAGAGCGAAGCCTGGATGTCGGAGATGTCGACCGACGAACTCCGCGACCTCGTGACCTTGGAACTCGACCGATGAGTCGGCCGCGCAAGCCGTTCGGGGCACAGCAACCGGGACGATTGCCGTCGACGATGATGAAGGTGCTGGCTGCGGAGATGAGCGATCCGCAGCGGCTCCGGCGCGGCAAGCAGTACGCGAAGGACGGGTCGGTGCTCGACATCATCATCGAGCCCGGCGTGGTCACGTGCGAAGTGCAGGGCTCGCGGTCCACGCCGTACATCGCGTCGCTCGAAGTGTCGATGGGCAACGGCATGCCGTTGCGTCGCGACGTCCACGCCGTGTGCAACTGCCCCGACGACGACAACTGGAGCAACCACGCCTGCAAACACGTGCTGGCCACGATGTTCACCTTCGCCGACGAACTGCTGATGGAACCCGAACTCCTCGACGTGTGGCGCGGCAACGAACCTGTCGGGAACGATGCCGACGACCGAGCCGACACCGAGGATCGCGACGACCGTGACGACCCCGACGCCGACCGCAACGACGTCGGTCGACGCCGCACTCGACGATCGACGGTCAGTGGATTCGATCCCGACGACGATCCCGACGGTCGTCCGGACGACGATTCCGACGACATCCCGCAACGTCGCCGGCACCTCCAACTGGTGCGTGACGGCATGGAGCAGGGTCGAGCCGAACGCCGCCAGCAGGCTGCCGAGCGAACCCGTGAGCCGATCGCCGATCCCCTCGCCGACGTGCTCTCGTTCCCCGAGGGAGCGTCGCTTCCGGAGATCCCGCATCTCGAACGGGCGGAGGAGCGACTCCCGCGCCGCCCGGAGTTGGCGTCGATCCTGCGCGATGCGTACCGCAGCCTGCGCATCGACTGGGACTGACGCGAGGCGTCACCGGGCGCGGGACGGCGACGTACCGGCGCGATCCAGGGACCGGGCGACGGGTTCGGCGTGCAGATCGACAAGACTCCGCCGATGACGAAGCTGATCGCACTCGACCTCGACGGGACACTGCTCGATCAACGCGGTCGGGTCACCGACCGGGCGGTCGCCGCGATCGAGGCGGCGGTCGACGCCGGGTTCATCGTCGCGCTTGCGACCGGCCGGCCTCCGCACATGGCCATTGCCGTCACGGAGGCGCTCGCCGGCACCGTGCGGCACGTGGTCGGTGGGAACGGCTCGATCGTCGCCACGTTCCCGGCCACCGCCGGTGGCGAATCCGACGTGCTCCATCTGATCGGCTTCGACATCGACGACGCATTCGGTGTCATCGCCACGCTGCGCGACCACGACGACGGATACGGGTTCGCGCTCGCCACCGACGCCGGATTCGCCCATGAGCCCGGATTCGCCGACCTGATGCCCGCCGCCGTCCACGACGACCCGGTCCCCGACGTCACCGTGATCGGCGGCACCCAGGCGTTCAAGCTGATGGCGTTCCACACCTCACGCTCGGTCCACGAACTCCTGGCGACCGTGCCGAACCTGATCGGTGGCACCACGTCGAGCGAGTTGCTGGTCAGTCACATGGGTGCCGACGCCGTCGAGATCGGACCCGCCGACGCCGACAAGTGCACGGGTCTGCGTTGGCTCTGCGATCACCTCGGCGTGGCGGCGGCCGACGTGATCGCGATCGGTGACGAATGGAACGACCTCACGATGCTCGAATGGGCCGGCTACGGCATCGCCATGGACAATGCTGCGGACCGGGTCCGCGAGATCGCCGACGAGGTGATCGGCCACCACGCCGAGGAAGGTGTCGCGATCTACCTCGAGTCCCTGCTCGACCGCTGACCCGCCTGCGCGGCCACGTCGGAACCGGGAGCGGTCAGGTGAAGGCTCCGTTCAGGTCGACGAGCAGGTTCGTCTCGACCGAGGAGAACACACACACTTCACCGCCCGCCCCCAACGTGGCCACCGCGGCGTTCGCCACCGTCTGACCCGGCGCGAAGTTCACGTTCGACGACCCCGGTTGCGCCCCACCACACGGGAACACCGTGAGGAAGCCCTGCTCGGATGGTGCCACGGCGGTGACGTTCAGCACCCCCGCGACCGCACTGGCGGGCACCCCGGTCACGCCGGCGATCCTCACCCGTGTCGTCGACCCGGCAGCTACCCGACCCGACCCGCGGGTGTCGAGCAGGCGTGACGGGACGAGTCCGCCGAAGCCTGCGGTGACGGCGCCGTTCAGGTCGACGAGCAGGTTCGTCTCGACTGAGGAGAACACGCACACCTCGCCGGCGGAACCCAGCGTGGCAACCACCGCGTTCGGCACGGTCTGCTGCGCCTCGAAGTTGACGTTCGAGGATCCCGGCTGGGTCTCGCCACACGGATAGACGGTGAGGAAGCCCTTCGCCGATGGTCCGACGGCCGTGACGTTGAGCACGGCTGCGATCGTCTCGGCGGGTACCCCGGCGGCACCGGCGATGCGCACGCGTGTCGTCGACCCGGGAGCGACCTTGCTCGACCCGCGAGTGTCGAGGAGTCGAGAAGGGTTGAAGCCGGCGAACCCGGAGGTGACGGCGCCGCTGACATCGACGAGCAGGTTGGTCTCGGCCGAGGAGAACACGCAGACCTCGCCGCCCTCACCGAGGGTCGCCACGGCTGCGTTCGCCACGTTCTGACCGGCACGGAAATTCACATTCGACGCGCCCGGCTGGGTCTGGCCACACGGGAACACGGTCAGGAATCCGTCGTTCGACGGCGCCACCGCAGTGACGTTCAGGACCGCCCCGGCCGCGTTCGTCGGGATGCCGCCCACGCCGCCGATGCGGATCCGTGTGGTCGAACCAGCCGACACCCGCCCCGTCGATCGGGTGTCGAGCTGTCGTGACGGGGTGACGCCGGTGAACGACGTACCGGGTGGTGTCGTCGGGCCAGGTGGATTCACCGCACGGCACACCGGTTCGGTGCTCGACCCGTCGGCTGCGCACGCCACACCCGAGATCGTCGGGATCGCCTGACCCTGCGGTGTCCCGCTGAGCAGCCGCTCGCCGCCCGCTTGGAAGTGTGGAGCGAAGATCGAGGTCGTGTTCGGCGAGGGCGCTGCGACGAGCGGCAAGACGCTCTGCCCCGACAGGACCGAGATCGCCAGACGGTCCACCACTTCGATCTGCTCACCATCGATGACATCGATCCGGTTGGCGATGGGGAGCGACACCGGAATGGTGGTCGTCTGGTTCGGCGCCGGCGTGAAGATCTGACTCACGTCCTGGGCGAAGCAGCACACGATGGGCCCGCCTCCGTTCGCCCGCGATCGGAACGCTCGGATGATCACGAACTGCATCGGCCCGGTGGTCGCTCCGGTGCGAACGCTGGCCTCGCGAAGTACGAAGTCTCCGGGTGGTCCCGAGAACAGTCCCGAGAACAGCGTGCAACTCTGAGGAGCCGAGAACGGAGCGTAGGCGGTCGCACAGTTCGCGGGCACGTTGGGCGCAGGGAGGTCGATGAAACCGATGGTTTCGTCATCCGACCCGATCACCCCCTCGAAGGAGTGCACCCCCAGAGCCGGTTCCGACGTCGCCGTGACCGGCAGTGCGCCACCGATCGTGACCGCAAGGCAGACCGCGACGGCCGCAACGGTCCGTACGAGGCGGTGGAAACTCGACACTGGAGATCGCATGAACGGCAACATACGCAACCACCGGTAACGGATCGGCAACAGCGTCTCGCGTCAAGACCTGTACAAGCCTCCCGCCCCGCCACGGTGCGTCGTCCTACACTCACTCCGTGGCAGGGAACACGTCGGTGGTCGTCAATGCGTTGATCGACAACGTCGATCAGGTGATTCGCGGCAAACGGCCCGAGATCCGCCTGGCCCTGTGCTGTCTTCTCACCGAGGGCCACCTCCTGCTGGACGACGTGCCCGGGACCGGCAAGACCAGCCTGGCGAAGGCCATTGCGAACTCCATCGCCGGCGGATGGAAACGCGTCCAGTTCACGCCCGACCTGCTGCCCACCGACATCACCGGTGTGATGGTGTACGACCAGCGCAGCGGGCAGTTCAACTTCCGGGAGGGCCCGGTCTTCACGAACGTGATGATCGGCGACGAGATCAACCGTGGCAGCCCCAAGACGCAGTCGGCGCTCCTCGAAGTGATGGAGGAGCGCCAGGTCACGTCCGATGGCACCAGTCGCCCGGTGCCCAGGCCGTTCTTCGTGATCGCGACGCAGAACCCCCGGGATTTCCAAGGCACCTTCCCGCTCCCCGACGTGCAACTCGACCGATTCACCATGCGCCTCACGCTGGGGTACGCCGACGCGGTCACCGAGGTGTCGATCCTCGAGAACTACACCCGGACCAAACACGACGACGAACTCGAGCCCGTCACCGACACCGTCGAACTCGATGCGATCATCGCCGAGATCGATCGGCTCACCGTCGCCCACTCGATCCACGACTACATCGTCCAGATCGCGTCGGCCACCCGCCGCCACCCGGACCTCCGCCTGGGTGTGTCGACCCGCGGCACCTTGGCCCTGCTGCGTGTCGCCCGTGCCTTCGCAGCGACCGACGACCGCGACTTCGTCACCCCCGACGACGTCAAGGCTCTGGTCGCTCCGGTCTTCGGACATCGCGTCGCACTCGCCCCGGAAGCCGAGTTGCGCGGTGTCACCGTCGAGACGCTCATGGCCGAGATCAGCGAGAGCGTCCCGGTCCCCCGCACCAGCGGAGCGTGATGGCCCCGCAGCAGCGGAGCGTGCGGTCCACGCAGCAGCGGAGCGTGCGGTCCACGCAGCAGCGGAGCGTGCGGTGCTGACCCGGTCGGGGCTCGGTGCGGTCCTCACCGCCCTGATCCTCACCACGCTCGGTCTGTGGTGGAGCTACGAGGAACTGGTCGTCGCGGCCATCGGGATCGCCCTGGTCGTGCTGATGGCGATCGTCGTGGCGCGACGCCCGTTGCGTGCCACCGTCGAGCGGCGGGTCCGGACCATCCGGGTGCCGCGCGGTGATCCGATCCGCGTCGGCTACCGGATCCGCAACGACACCTCGCACCGATCCGGACGGGCGACGCTGATCGATCGGTGTGACGGCCAGGACGTCGAGATCGACATCGAACCGGTCGCCGCAGGCGACATCGCCGAACTGATCTCCACCCTGCCGACACGTCGACGCGGCGTGTTCGAACTCGGCCCGCTCGACATCGCCAAGATCGATCCGTTCCACCTCACCGCCGGGCGTTGGCGGCAGGCGGAGGAGTACCCCGCGCTGATCACGGTGCATCCGAAGGTGTACGAGATGGTGGGTCCGCAGGGGTCGTCGCGTGTCGTCGAGAACGAATCGATCGTGCGTCGCGCCGCCGCCGATCCGATGTCCGGGTTCGTGTCGATGCGCGAGTACGTGGCCGGTGACGACCCGCGCATGATCCACTGGCCGACCACGGCGCGTACCGGCACGCTGATGGTGCGCGAGCACGTGGAGGTACGTCGCCCCGAGTTCACGATCGTCGTCGACGCGGTGGCCACCGTGGCGTCCGAGGAGGACTTCGAGGAGATGGTCGACGTCGCCGCGACGCTGGCAGTCCACGCACTGCGAACGGGCCTGGACGTCGTGGTACGGACCACGAACCGCGAACACGCCGGCCGGCCGACACCACTCGACTCCGAGGCCGAAGTGCTCGACCTGCTCACGCCGATCCGCCAGGCCGGGAACGAACCGCTCGCCGTGGGCGCTCTGTTCACCCAGGGCTTCGACCACACGTCGGTGCTCCTGGTGACCGGGCCCGACGGCCCGTCGACGCGCCTTGCGAGCACCGACCAGATGGTCACGATCCGGATCGGGGACGGTGCCCGATCCGGCGGCGGCGTCGCCGTGGCCGCGCAGGATGCACCCGACTTCGTCAACCGCTGGCGGTCGTGGTCGTGACCGGGGACCGCGCCGACAGCAACCGCACCGACAATCGCGCCACCGACGACCGTGCGGTCGGCAGCCTGGTGCGATTCCGCGTCGGGGTCGTGGTCGCCATGGGGGCAGTCGTCGCTCTGGCTGCCGGTGATGTCTTCGACCGCTCCGTCTGGTGGCTGTTGCTCGCTCCCGGTGCGGTCGGTGCCGCAGCACTCGTCACGATCGGGCGACGGTGGCCGGTCCGACTGAGCGTCGCGATCGCGGCCAGCGCCGCAGCCGTTGCTGCGGTCGTTGCCGTGCTCGGTGGCGGTGTTGCCGACGTGGGAGCGTCGTTCGGAACCGGGTTCCAGCGGATCCTGTCGACCGATTGGCCCAGCCCCGACCGACCCGATCTCGTCGGCACCCTCGCCGTGGGTCTGGCCGCGATGACCGCGCTCGCCGCCGAGCTCGCACGACGCAACCGCCTGCACCTCACGCCCTTGCTGCCACTGATTCTCGGCGACGTGGCCGTCATCGCACTCAGCGCACCGACCGGCCCCCGTCTGCGGTGGACGCTCCCGCTTGCGATCCTCGCGCTCGTCTTCGCAACGCTGCGCCCGGGTCGCAGCGTGGCACTGCGCGACAGGATCACGTTGCTGCTCGGTGAACGCCGACTCGTGCCCGTCTCGCTGATCGCCATCGGCCTCGCCGCCGGACTCGCCGCCCCGATCGCGCTGGCGGGCCGAGCCGACCCGCGCCGAAACGAACCGGCGCAGCAGTCGGCAACGCTGATCGATCCGATCGAGGCCACCCTGGCGCTCCAGTCGATCGAATCGCCGATCGATCTGTACGGGATCCTTGTCGACGAGTCCGGACCTGCCCTCGGGTCAGGTGTACCACTGCGATGGAGGACGGCGGCGCTCACCGGGTACGACGGGCGCATGTGGTCGCCCGAGCTGACGCTGCGACCCATCGGCCGACGCCTCGGCCCTCCCGCCGACGACACGCTCTCGGCGACGATCACCTTCCTCGACGACGACCTCCAACTGGTCCCGCTCCCCGGCGCCCCCGTCACCATCGACGCGGCCATCGAGACCGATCAGGACCGCACGATCGTCCGCCTCGCCGACCGGCCGAACACCGACGAGGCGATCTCGGTGACCAGCAGGGTCGAGCCTCCGACGTCGGAGTCCGATCCGGCCCGGATCGGCACACGCGAGATCGACGAGAACTCCGCAGGGCTCACCGAGCTGGCCCGGGGACTCGTCGACAGCGGCGGCGCAACGACCAACGACGACCTGCTCACTCAACTCCGCGCCGTCGAGTCGGTGATGAGCGAGGAGTTCGTCCTGCGCGCCGATGCCTCGGGCGGCGGCCTCCAGCGGGCGCTGATCGACCGCTTCCTGCGTGACACGAAGCGCGGCAACGCCGAACAGTTCGCGACCGGCTTCGTACTCCTCGCTCGATCGCTCGGAGTCGATGCCCGGATCGCCACCGGTTTCCAGATCGACCCGGAGCGCATCGACCGTACCGGTGCGATCTCGATGCTGACGCTGTCGTCGTCCGACGCTCAGGTCTGGCCCGAGGTCAGGGTCGCCGACACCTGGGTCGCCTTCGACCCGGTCCCGCCGGAGGAGGACACCGATTCTGTGCCTCCGGAGCCGCAGCCGCAGGTCCAGTCTCCGGCTGCGCCTCAACCACCGATCGACCTGCCACCCGAGACCGCCGACGAACCCCTCGTCACCCAGGACGACGCCGACACCGATTCGGCGCGGGGCCTGCCGGCCGTCGTCACGTACGCGCTCGTCGTGGTCGGCGTCATCGGCGCCCTGCTGATTCCTGTGATCCTCGTCGTGGCGATCATCCTCGGCCTCAAGTCGCGACGACGGCGCCGACTGCTCACCGGTTCGCCACCGGCACGTATTCGCGGGGCCTGGACGGTGGCGACGGATCGCCTCGTCGATGCCGGCATGGACATCGCCCGCTCCGACACCAACACCGAGATCGCCGCTGAGGCGACTGGACGGGTACCGACGGCGCAGCGCGAACTGCACCGCCTCGCCACGCTGGCGAGCGCCTCGACGTTCGGCGACCCCGCCCGTCCGGATCTGCTCGCCGAGGACGCAGCCATGTGCCTCGGCCAGGTCGAGACGTCGATGACCGAGGACCGCAGCGCATGGGAGCGCCTGCGTTGGAAGCTGAGCCTGCGCAGCCTCCGCCGCAAGACCGCCTCCCCCGTCTGAAGCGTCCCCAACGTCCCCAACGTCTGACACGGTACGAAGCGTCCGAAGCGTTTGACACGGTTCGGAGACGCCCCAGCACGTCCGCCGAACACGTCCGAGCGCAATCGGTCGTCGCTCGCCTCGGCCGACTGATCCCGGCCGACACATCCCGACCGACTGATCCCGCCGGCCATCGCCGACGACGGTGAGTTCCAGGTGCCGATCGGCCCGTTTGTCAAGCTGGCCTGACGAAGCGATCGCCGGCGTCAAGCCAGCCTGACATTCGCGCGTTCCGGCGGGTGGAACCCTTCCCTTGCCCTTGCCCTTGCCGTTGCGCTCGGCGTCTTGCCGTCCGATGCGAGGGTCTCCGGTGCCACCCTCCACGGACGGACGACTCACCGCGAACGGCATGGTCGGACCGGTGACGCGGCAGCAGGACCGGGATCCCTCCCATTGTCACCGGTCAGGGGGCGGTCGTGGCCGGTGGGGTCGTCGGCGTCGCAGTCGTCGGTGCGGCTGTCGTCGGTGCTGCTGTCGTCGGTGCTGCCGTGGTCGGAGCGGCTGTGGTGGGGGCGGCGGTGGTGGG
>JBBSOH010000099.1:0-12841 GCA_038259945.1 Acidimicrobiales bacterium | reverse complement strand
GTGGACGCCCGCCCCCCGTCACCGGCGAGAGCGCCCCCGACTGTCTCACCGTCGCCCCGCCGGGAGCCGGTAAGACCACCTTCGCCCTCACGTGTGCACGAGCCACGCTGGCCGAGGAGAACCGGCCGCTGATCGTGGTCGCGCCGACCAGCCACCTCAAGACCCAGTGGTCGCTCGCGGCGCATCGACTCGGATTGCAGCTGGACCCGCACTGGTCGCCCGGCGACGGACTCGCCCGCGACGTCCACGGCCTCGTCACCACCTACCAGCAGGTGGCCACCGGTGCCGCCGCCGCCAAGCTGGCCGGGTTGTCGGCCGAGGGCTTCGTGATCCTCGACGAAGTCCACCACGCCGGCCACGAGAAGGCCTGGGGCGACGGGATCCGCAAGGCCTTCGCGCTCGCGCATCGGCGCCTGTCGCTGTCGGGGACGCCGTTCCGCAGTGATGCCGTCCCCATCCCGTTCGTCCGCTACGACGCCACCGGCGAGGGCGAACTCGCGCACGCCGACTTCACCTACGGGTACGCGGACGCGCTGCGCGACGGCGGCGTGGTGCGACCCGTCTACTTCCCTCGCGTCGACGGGGAGATGGAGTGGACCACCGCTGCGGGCGACACTCTGTCGGCGTCGTTCCAGGACGAGCTGACCAAGGACCAGAGCTCGATGCGGCTGCGGACGGCGCTGAGCCTCGAAGGCGAATGGATGCCGTCGGTGCTCGCCAAGGCGGTCGACCAACTCCGCACGATCCGGTCGTCGCCGGTGGAGGAGGGCGGCCAGCCCGATGCCGGTGGCCTCGTCATCGCGATCGACCAGGAGCATGCTCAGGGGATCGCGCGTCTGCTGCGCGACCGGTTCCAGGTGCCCGTCGACATCGTGATCAGCGACGACCCGGGCGCCTCGAAGAAGATCGCCGAGTTCGCGGACAACGACCGGCCGTGGATGGTGTCGGTGCGGATGGTGTCCGAAGGCGTCGACATCCCGCGCCTGCGCGTCGGCGTGTTCTCCACCACCACCTCGACCGAACTGTTCTTCCGTCAGGCGATCGGCCGCTTCGTCCGGTGGCAGGCCGGCAGATCCAACCAGAAGGCCTACGTCTACATCCCCGACGATCCACGCCTGCGTGCTCACGCCTTTGCGATCGCCGAAGCGCGTCGCCACATCCTGCGCCCGCCCGGCGCTGCGTCCGAGGACGACGACTTCCAGGAGGACGGTGGCCTCGACGACCAGAAGGTGTCCGACGACGCCGAACAACTGGCCCTGTTCTCCGAGTTCGCCGTGCTGCGAGCTGACGCGACCGACATCTCCATCCACACGGTCGGAGCCGACGGTGCCGTGATCGCCGGCGACGGCAGCGACACGCACACCGACACCTACTACGAGCCCACGTACGACACGAGCGGTCCGCCGGCGTTCGACGACGAGCCCGACCCGCCCACTCCGTTCTTCGGTAGCGACCCGTCGCTGTCGCTCGACCTGCCTGACATCCCCACCGCGGCGGGCCTCACACCTGCCGGGTCGCTCAGCGTGGCCGAGATGAAGGACGACCTACGTAACCGCAACGCGCACGTCGCCAAGCGACTGGTCGACGTGACCGGGTGGGGTCATGCGAAGGTGCAGGCCGAGATGAACACGATCGCCGGTGTACGCAGCGTGGCGAGCGCCACGAACGAGCAACTCGCCCGCCGCCTCCGCTACAGCGAGAGTTGGCTCCGCAAACTGCTTCGCTAGCCCTTTCCCGTTTCGGTATCGGTCCGGTTCGGTCCCGTCGGATCGACTGGCCGCGTCGCTGTCTTCTCGACCTACGAGGCGACCCTCCGACCCTCAGACGTACTCGGCCGCGCCGACGGGGAAATTTCGGCCGATCACACCGACGCATTCGCGTCGGTCCTCGGTGCAGCAGACGACACGATCCGCCTCGGCCTGCTCGACGACGAAGCCGAGATCGCAGCCGACGCCGCCGGCCGCACCCCCGAACAGTTCCGGCGACGCCTGAACGAACGAGTCCGCGAACTCGCCGACGACGACGGGGTCGAACGCTCCGAACAACAACACACCGAAGCACGCCTCCACCGCCCACACGAAGGCCGATGGCACACGCAACTCGATCCGAGCACCCGACAACTCACCGTCACCTACCCCGACGGAGCCCTCCACTCCGATCACTCCCCGAGCTCATCGCCGACGCAACCGCAGCCTGACAGCCCGTGGCGCCGACGCGGCTTCGATGGACGAGCGAGCATCGCCACACCCTCGAGTGCCGGGCTTCCGACTACGGTCCGAACATGGCCCAGGTCTACGTGAACGCAGCGGAGTTCGAGACGTTGTTCGGCGCGATGTTCGATCGGATCGAGACCAACGACCCCGACGGCCTGGACACACTCGTCGAACAGCAGATGGTGATCCGGTTCCGCCTCCGCGACCCCGCCGTCGACCTGTGGATCGACGGCCGATCCAAGCCGGTCGAGACGTCGTTCGGCCGCACGCAACTCGACGCCACACTCACCGCCGAGGCGACGGCGAACACCCTCCACGAGCTGCTGATGAAGACGCTCCCGCTCGCTCAGGCGATGCTCTTTCGCAAGCTGAAGGTCGGCGGCTCGAAGTCCAAGGCGATGAAGCTGGAGGGGCTGCTCCACTCGATGCAGGCCGTGTACCCCGAACTCTTCGCCGAGCGGCGGCAAGCGCCCTGACTGCGCTCGACTCCACCTGGCGACTCCCCCGCCCGACTCCCGAGCTCGACTCCACCTCCCGACTCGTCTGGCCAACGCGTCTGGCCGATCTTCCAGTCGGCCGCCGTCGGCTCGCTCGTGTCGGCGCTCGGCGCGGCAGGCACTCTGCCCACCTCGGTAGGATGTTCCAATGCCTGCCGCCGGAGAGCACCACCCCGCATTCGAGGAGTACTGCGAGTGCATCTTCGAGCTGCGAGAAGACGACCTCGAGGTCATCCAGGCGCGTATCGCCGAGCGACTGCAGGTCAGCCGACCGGCAGTCAGCGAGATGATGAAGCGCCTCGAAGCCGAAGGGCTGATCACGTCCGAGGGCGGCATCAAGCTCACCGAGTCCGGGCGCACGCTGGGTGAGTCGGTGGTCCGCAAACACCGTCTCGCCGAGGTGTTCCTCACCGATGTCCTCAAGTTGTCCTGGGCCGAAGCGCACCACGAGGCCGGCAAGTGGGAACACATCATCAGCGACTCGGTCGAGAAGGCGATGATGAACCTGCTCGGTGACCCCACCACGTGTCCACATGGCAACCCGATCCCTGGTTCGGCATACGTGGCACCCGACTCCGAGCCGCTCTCCACGATCCAGGTGGGCGCGGGTTTCACGGTGCGACGGATCACAGAGGAACTCGAGTTCGAGCCCGGACTCCTCGAGTTCCTCGAGGAATCCTCGATCCAGCCCGGCAACACCGGAACCGTCACGGCGTCGTCGCCCGACGGCACGCTCACGATCGAGATCGACGGACGACACGTCGGCGTCGGCTCGTTCGCAAGTGAGCGCATCCTCGTCACGGCATGACCACTCCGTCGTGCACGACGTTGGCAGACTGTCACCGATGACCCTGCACCGACCATCGCGTCGAATCACGTTCACGTCTGCCGCTCTGATCGCATCGTCGATGCTGATCGGGTGCGCCACGACGACGATCGACGACGCGAGTGATCCCGCCGACTCGCTCACCGAAGCCGAACTCACCGGTGGCGAAGGTCGCGAGATCGCCGAGGACGACACCAGTCCGCTCGAGGAAGGCGAGATCGTCGACCCCGACGCACCCGCCACCACGCTCGCCGTCGTCGGTTCGCCTTCGGACCTGCTGCCCGAGATCGGCATCGACATGAGCCGACTGAGCGCCGAGATCGCCGACGACGGCGACGAGGACGCCACGATCGCACGCATCGAAGCGAACTGGGCCGCCATCCAGGACGAGGTCACGACGACGCATCCCGAACTGGTGAACAGCATCCAGGCAACGGTCGACATGGCACGCACCGCGGTCGACGCCAACCGCCCGGCCGATGCCGACAAGGCGTTCAGCCTGCTCACCGACCTCGTCGACGCCTACACCGGCGACAGTTGACGGCGGGCGGCCCGTCCGCGACGTTCCAGAACGCTGATCGGTTGCCGGATGGATGTCACGCAGCGATCGGGCCGCACGACGTGCGGGCGCACCGGATCTTGGCAACACTGGGACACGTGCGGTGTACGGGAGCAGCGATCGGAGCGACCATCTGTCTCGTGGCGGTCGCTGTCACGATGACCTTCGTCGGCGCGTCGGCCGTCGATGCCGAGGAGTCCGACGACCTCTTGACCGCGGGGCGTTCCTCCTTCGAACGGGCCGAGGCCACCTACATCGCCGACACGTTCTGCCTGCCGGACCTGACGGTGCAGTCGCTGGGCACCCTGTTCGACACCGAACCCGGCGGCATCGTCGGCGCCGACTACCCCCGCACGCTCGCCCTCCCCAACGGCAACGTGCTGTGGACGTTCCAGGACGCACGGGTCCGCACACCGACCGGCACCCGGTACGTCCACAACATCGGGATGATGCAGGTGGGACGTTGCTTCAGCATCCTCGTCGGCGGAAGCAGCAGCCGGCCCGAGGCCTGGCTGTTCCCGCAGCACACCGCGCCCGAGTTCCGCTGGTTCTGGCCGCTCGATGCCGAGATGGGCGCCGACGGGCAGGTGTACGTCTTCAGTACCGAGATGCACGAGCGAGGGGACAGCTACCTGTCGCGGACGGAGCCGGGCGGCACGTTCGTCGCTCGCGTCGACCCCGACAACTGGAACGTCGAGTGGTACGGCACACCCGCCGACACGAGTGACGACCTCTACGGCTGGTCGATCGAGTCCGACGACGAGTGGACGTACCTGTTCGCACACTGCCACCGCCAGTTCGGCTTCGACCCGCTGTTCGACGTCCAAGGTCACGACCGTTCGTGCAGCGACCGGGTGACCGTGGGCCGGGTTCCGCTCGGCGCGCTGTTCGAACCGCTGCGATACTGGAACGGTTCGGCGTGGACCGCGGACCGGTCGCAGGCGACGCCGGTGATCCCGCGGTCGGGCAGGTTCACCAGCCCGACCCAGATCATCGAGAAGAACGGACGCTGGCTGGCAGTCACCAAGCTCGACGACTGGTGGGGCAGCGAGATCGTCATCGAGTCGGCCGTCCACCCGACGGGTCCGTACGTCGAGGTCGAACGTCGACGGGTCACACCGAAGTGCGCCGTCGAGTGCAACACCTACTTCTCGTCGTGGATCGACGGCCAGAACCTGGAACGGCCGAACGATCCGCTGATCATCTCGCTGTCACACAACCGCTGGGACGGCGAGGCGTCGTACGTCTACCGCCCCACGTTCGACGTGGTGATCCCGCCACCCGACCAGCCGACCACGGCCATGCGGTGCAGCCTGGGTCACTGCAGCTGAGCGTGAGCATCACCGGGTGCCGGACTGATGACGGGAGCAACCGATGACGCACGCGAACCGACTCGGTCGGAACGGTTGGTTCGTTCACAGGGCGGCGGCGGCTCGCTTGATCGCCTTGCGGATGCGGTGGTAGGTGCCGCATCTGCAGTAGTTCTCGCTCATCGCGTCGTCGATGTCCTGGTCAGTCGGGTTCGGGATCCGCTCGAGCAGCTTGACCGCGGTCATGATCTGCCCTGCCTGGCAGTAGCCGCACTGGGCGACATCTTCATCGATCCACGCTTGCTGCACCGGGTGGAGCACGTCGTCGACAGCGAGACCCTCGATGGTGGTGAAGCTCGCTCCGGCGGCATCGCTCATCGGGACGATGCACGGTCGCACGAGTTCACCGCCCTGGAAACTGGTGCACGACCCGCACACACCGACCCCGCAGCCGTACTTCGGCCCGCGGACCCCGAGGCGGTCGCGGAGCAGGTACAGCAACGCATCGTCGTTCTCGGCGTCGATGGTGACGGGGGTGTCGTTGACGTTGAAGGTGATCTCAGGCATCGGTTCAGCCCTCCTGGTAGAAGTCGCGGAGTGGGAAGCGGCGGGGCTTGATCCCCGTCGCACGGGCAAAGGCGTTGGCGATCGCAGCCGCCACCGCCGGGAGTGCGAGTTCGCCGGCACCGCCGGGTCGCTCGCCGTTCGGTGGCATGAAGTGCACCTCGATCTCGGGCGGGGTGTGCTTCATCTGAGCGATCTCGAAGTCGCCGTAGCTGCTCTCGCGGATCGCTCCGTTGTCGAGGTGGAGACCGGTGCGCAGGATCGAGGAGATCGCGTCCGTCGCCGCGCCGATCACCTGGGCCTCGAGTCCGGTCGGGTTGACCACGCGGTTGACGTCGAGCGACACGACGAGCTTGGTGACCCGTGCGTCGACGTCGGGGTCGGGCGAGGTCTGCAACTCACAGAGCACCGCTGCTCGAGACTTGTACTCGTTGTGGAGCCCGAAGCCCTGCGCGCTGCCCGCCGGCATCGAGCGACCCCAGTCACCGAGTTCGGCCACCTTGGCCAACACCGCCTTGGAGCGCTCGTCGTCGAGGGTCCGCATGCGGAAGTCCAATTCGTCCTCGCCCATCGCACGGGCGAGTTCGTCGACGATGACCTCGTTGGCGACCACCGCAGTTCCGGAGTAGATGCCGCGCCACGACGACGTGGCGACCGGGAACTTCTTCTCGTTCAGCAGCAGCGTCGTGAGGCCGAAGTCGTACTGGACGAGTTGCGTCGAGTGCCAGATCGTCTGGCTGAATCCGAACGGCACCAGTTCGCCGCCGAGGGCCGTGATGCCTTCGCCGAATCCGTGTCGCAGGTCGAGTTCCGGTGTGGCGGCACGGTGGTCGAAGCTGAACACCCTGCCCTTGCCGCCGAACAGACTGCGCGTCCGGTACGTGGCCTGCACGTTGTGGATGCTGAGTGGACGGGCCCGACCGAACTTCGTGTCCTCCTGACGAGTGAACATCAGCTTGATCGGTCGACCGGCGATGCTCGAGATCCTGGCCGCTTCGACTGCGGCGTCGAAGAACAGGCGGCGTCCGAACGATCCGCCCGTCTTGATCACGTTGATCTCGACGCTGGTCGGCAGGATGCCGAGGTCGCGAGCGATCTTCGCTTGCGCAGCAACAGGTGTCTTCACGCCGGTCCAGACTCGGGCCGAACCGCCGGAGACATCGGCGATCGCCGTCATCGTCTCCATCGGGGCATGCGCCATGTACGGGAAGATGAATTCGCCGCTGACCTTCTTCGTGAGCAGCGGGATCGACGGCAGCGTCGGAAGGTTGATCCGACGGAGATCGTCGATGATGTCGTCGTCGGACAGGTCGTCGGCGGTGCCGCCGTTCCAGACGATCTCCAAGGCATCGCGTCCACGGAAGGCCTCGCCGAACGAACGGGCGATCACCGCCACACCCGACGACGCCCCTTCGACGTCGATCGGGACCTCGACGACGTCGATCACGCCGGGCAGCGATCGAGCCACCGAGTCGTCGTACGAGGCGACCGTGCCGCCCAGAGTCGGGGGTCGAGCGACGACGGTGGGCATCGCATCGGGCACGACGTCGAGATCCATCGCGTACTCGACCTTGCCGGTCACGATGTCGCGTGCATCGAGGCGTCCCGTCGGCTGCCCGACGACCCGGTAGGCGGACGGGTCTTTCGGAACCGCGAGGCGAGCGAGGTCGTTGCGGCCTTCGACACCGTTCGTGAGATCGGCATAGCGGAGGGTTCGGCCATCGGGTGCCGAGGCGATCCCGTCCTGCGTGGTGATCTGGTCGGCCGGCACACCCAACTGCTGTGCAGCAGCGAGTACGACCATCTGGCGCAGTGCGGCGGTGACCTTGCGGAGTGGATCCCACAGCGACGAGATCGAGTGGGAACCCCCGGTGATCTGGCCGGTCAACCGGCGGATCTCCGCCGGGGAGAGCGACGGGTCGATCATGTCGACGGCCACGTCGAGTTCCTCGGCCACGATCATCACCGCAGCGGTGAGGATCCCCTGTCCGACCTCCATGCGTGGGAGTTCGAATCGGACCCGGTTGTCGGCCTCGATCCGGATCAGGTAGTCGTAGTAGAACGGATCGCCCGACAGCAGCAGCAGGTCGGTGAGGTCGAGCGCGTTCGCCAACTCCGGGATCGGTGGGAGCAGATCGAGCGCCTCGGCATCGTCACTGCCCGTCACGCTGTCGGCTCCGACCGTCAGCGCAACGGCGAGCGCAGATCCCTTGATCGCGTAGCCGATGAACGATCGACGCTCCACTCGCGTCGCGAGGACTCCGGTCGGTGACGGCAAGGCATCATCGATGTCCTCGGTTTCAGCGTGTGACTCTGGCGAGCGGGTCGTCATGGTCATTCCTCTCGATGGTGCTTCGGTCGGTGGAACCAGCGGCGTTCGTGTTGCGTTCGCATGACCTATGTCGCTTGCGGTGCCGCTTGTCACGCAAATTATGGCATTCGATGTCCCTTGTCAAGGAAAATCTGACATCGAGTGTCGACTCTGGTCCAGGAATCGGCACGGCATGCCAACGAACTACTCTGTGACCACGATGAGCAGGACCACCGGGAAGCGTGCAGCAAACAGGGAACGCGTCCGCGACGACCTCGCTGCGGCGGCGCTGAACCTGTTCGATCGTCAGGGTTTCGCCGACACCACGGTCGACGAGATCGCTGATGCGGGCGGAGTGTCACGCCGCACACTCTTCCGTCACTTCCCCACGAAGGCCGACGTCATCTTCGCGGACCATCCCGAGCGGATCGTGCGGCTCGACGAGTATCTGCTCGCCGCTTCGCCCGACACCTCACCGCTCGATGTCGTGATCGGGTCGGCCAAGGCGACGATCCCGTCCTTCATCGACCCAGCCGACTTCTTCCTCACGCGGCATCGCCTGCTGAAGGACACCCTTGAACTGCGTCTGCGCGAACAGGCCTACGGACTCCAGTACACCGGGGTGCTCGCGCGGTTCCTGCGCCGCCGGCTCCGCGAGACGGGCGTCGACGTCGCCGACGTCAACGCGCTGAGCGACATGATCGCTTCGGCCGTCGTCACGGTCGTCAACCGCGCTCAGCGCACGTGGTCGGCATCGGCTGGCCACGCCGACGCGATGGAGACCACCACGATCGGGTTGGCCATGCTCCGCCAAGCGTTCGACCCGCTGGTGAACCCTCGGTCGGATGCCGTCTCCGGCCCGACCGTGATCGTCGTGAACGCCGAAGGAGACGTGCCACCCGACGTCGTGAAACGACTCAACTCGATCTTCGATCCGACCTGACGCCGACCGACCGAGTCGGGCAACGTCACCTCATGGGTGCGGGAAGTTCGTCGGCGTGGACGACCGCAAGCCGTTGCGTCGAACGGGTGAGCGCAACGTAGAGGGCACGCATCCCGTGCTCGATGTCGCTCACGATCCGGCTCGGCTCGACGACGATCACACCGTCGAGTTCCAGACCCTTCACCACACTCACCGGCACGAGGGTCACACCGGAGTCGAGGCCGGTGCGGGTGGCCGAGCCGTGTGTGATCCCCGCGGCGGTGAGGGCCTCGGACAGATCGGGCAGCATCGAGTCCGGTGCCACGACACCGAGCGACGCGCCACCCAACTGCTCCTGCATCGTGGCCACCTGACGGGCGACCTCGGCGGGAAGCTCATCGAGCGATTCGGCGCGCACGATCGACGGTCCGGCTTCACCGATGCGCACCGACTCCGGGGCACGCAGCCCCGGCGTGGCGACTGCAGCGACCCTGTTCGCGAGTTCCATGATCTGGCCGGGGATGCGGTAGCCCACCGACAGGCCGGTCACGCGGGCGGGCCGGCGATCCGGCAGGTGAGCCAGCACGTCGTCCCACGAGTCGGGGGCGAGCGGCCCGGTCGCCTGGGCGATGTCACCGACGATGGTCATCGATCCGCTCAGCGAGCGACGAGTCGCCATCTTCAACTGCATCGGGGTGAGGTCCTGCACCTCGTCGATCACGATGTGACCGAACGTGCGGATCTCGTCGGCATCGTCGAACTTTCCGTCCTTGCCGGGCTTCGGGCCGAGCACGTCGAAGGCATCGTCGAGGAGCGCCACGTCCGACATCGTCCAGCGGACGTCCTCGACCGACTCCGAACGCGGCCGGAACAGTGTGAGTGCGTCGGACTCGCCCATGACGTCCCGCGCGGCGAGCTTGAGCAGCGCCTTCGAACCGAACAGATCGTGCAGGAGTTGCGCGGGGGTGAGCACCGGCCACATCGCGTCGAGAATCGCCCGACCCTCGTCGGAGTGGCGGAACGCTTCCCTGATCTGGCGGGGCCCGACCTCGGGGTCACGCTGACTCGCAGCGAGCACCCCCCACACCTCGTTCTCCACGTAGCGACGCCCTGCGTTGTGGCGCTGGAAGCGTCGCTTCGCCGTCTTGACGATGCGTGCGGAGTCCTGCACGAGCAGGCGCACGTAGCCGGCGCCGAACGGCATCACCACGTCCTCGCGCAACGGTCGTTCGCGGTCGGCAACGGCGTTGTCGATCATCTCCGACATCCGCTCCTGACCCTTCAGGCGCGCCGCCGTGGGTGAATCGTCACCGTCGTCGCCCGGGCGGAGGTAATCGACACCCCGCACGAGGTCGGCCAGCACCACCTGGTCGACGCCGGCCTCACCGAGTGACGGGAGGACACGTTCGATGTAGCGCAGGAAGACGCGGTTCGGGCCGATCACCAGGACCCCCTGGTCCTCCAGCGGGAACCGGTGGGTGTAGAGGAGGTACGCGGCGCGGTGCAGTGCGACCACGGTCTTCCCGGTGCCCGGCCCGCCCTGCACGACCAGGACTCCCTGCTGCGGGGACCGGATGATCTCGTCCTGTTCGCCCTGGATGGTGGCCACGATGTCGCCGAGCGTGCCGGTGCGACCGCGTTCGATCGAGGCGAGGAGCGTCGAGTAGCCGCGCAGGCCGGAGTCCGCTGCGACGACCGCTCCATCGCCTTCGCTGCGCAGGCTTGCGCCGGCACTCAGTCCGGCATCGTCGCCGAGTCCGAGGTGGCCGTCGCCGAACAGTTCGTCCTCGATCCCGAGCAGGCTGCGGCCTTCGATCACGAAGTGGCGACGGCGGGCGATGCCCATCGGTTCGCGACCGGTGGCTCGGTAGAACGGCTCGGCGACCGGTGCACGCCAGTCGACCACGACCGGCTCGCGGTCCTCGTCGGCGATCGCGAGGCGCCCGATGTGGAACGGCTCGAACTGGTCGGGGGACTCGGCCACACGATCGATCCGCCCGAAAACCAGGGCCGCGTCGCCCAGATCGAGTTCCTCGAGCCGTTTGACGATGGCCGCGTCGAAGGTGTTGCGCTCGTACCTGGCCTGGAACGTGCCGCCCTGGTCGGCCTCGGTCATGTTCCTGATGCGGAGCGCGGCTGCCTTGCTGGCGTCCAGACACTCGTACGCGTGGTCGATGTAGGCCTGCTCTTCGGCGAGTTCGGGGTGCTGTTGCGTCATAAATCGGGGCGGAGAAATGCTATCCGCAGGCCCGTAGCACCCGGCCGACCGTTGGTCACACCCCCACCGTCGCCCGCCTCCACCCCATCCCCCACCGGTGAGCCTCCGTCGCCCCCACCCCGACCCAGACTCACCGACCCGGACCCACACTCCCCACCGGTGAGCCTCCGTCGCCCCCAGCGCGATCCAGACTCACAGCCCGCCAGCGGGTCTCACCCTGGGACCCGTCGGTGGCGCGGCGATAGCGTCCGTGCACGATGACCGACCCTGTTTCCGTCCCGTTCCTCGATGCGGCGAACGGACGCGCTCCGTCGCACACGCCGGTCTGGTTCATGCGCCAGGCGGGCCGCTCTCTGCCCGAGTACAAGGGCGTCCGCGGCGAGGGATCGATCCTGCACGCGATCAAACAGCCAGAGACGGCCGCCGAGATCACCATGCAGCCCGTGCGTCGGTACGGGGTGGACGCCGCCGTGCTGTACAGCGACATCGTCGTGCCGCCCCACGCCGTGGGGTTCGGCATCGACGTCGCACCGGGCACCGGCCCGGTGGCCGAGCAACCGCTCCGGTCGGCTGCCGACCTCGAACGACTCCGCCCACTCGAGGTCGACGACGTGTCCTACGTGGTCGACACCGTGAAGTTGCTCGTGGACGAACTCCCCGCATCCGTGCCGCTGCTCGCGTTCGCCGGCGCGCCGTTCACCGTCGGCAGCTATCTGATCGAGGGTCGTCCGTCGAAGGACTACCGGTACACGAAGGCGATGATGTACACGGAGCCGGCGCTGTTCCAGCAGGTGATGGACCGACTCGCCACATCAGCGGTCACCTTCATCGACGCACAGTTGACCGCAGGTGCCGGCGCCTTCCAGCTCTTCGACTCGTGGGCCGGATCGCTCAGCCTCGCCGACTACCAGAAGTTCGTGCTCCCTCACTCGACCCGCGTCTTCGCTGAACTGCGGGTCCGCCACCCGGATGCTCCGTGCATCCACTTCGGGATCGGGTGCGACCATCTGCTGCCGGCGATGTACGGGGCGATGCCCACGGTCGGTCCACGCGTGCTCGGTCTCGACTGGCGCACTCCGATCAGCGACGCGCGCTCTCGGATCGGCGACGACCTCGTCGTCCAGGGCAACCTCGATCCCTCGCTGGTCCTCGCCGGCACAGATGCCGCTCTCGCCGGCACCGAGCAGGTCCTGGAGTCGAATCGGCGCGCGGATGGCTCACAGCATCCCGGCCACGTCTTCAACCTCGGCCACGGCGTCAACCAGCACAGCGACCCCGACGTCCTCCAGGCCGTCGTCGACCGCGTCCATGCCACCACCGCCCGATCCAACCATTCGGTTTCAGACACCTTTTGACAACCATTCGGTGTCTGACACCGATTGACAGGGTGGTCTGGCATCATTGGTTGTGGCACCTCGGGT